>JAHAIU010000015.1 GCA_018372555.1 Clostridium sp. | reverse complement strand
GCGCCACACCCCGAGATTATGGTGCGTGTTAAGAGATTCGAACTCCTGGCCCACGCCTTAGAAGGGCGTTGCTCTATCCAGCTGAGCTAAACACGCATATTCTCGTAAAGAACATAAATTATTTTATATCATTATCGCTTAAATGTCAATGATTTTTTTAACCTTTTTTGGAGCGGGTGATGAGAATCGAACTCACGTAACTTGCTTGGAAGGCAAGGGCTCTACCATTGAGCTACACCCGCATATTAGGTTAAAATTGGTCGGGGTGACAGGGATTGAACCTGCGACCTCATGGTCCCAAACCACGCGCGCTCCCATCTGCGCCACACCCCGAAACACTAACATCTCTCAGCGACAATGTTTATTCTACAATAGGAATGGCAATCCGTCAATATTTTTTTTAAAAAACTTTGTATAAATTTAATGCCATAATATAGCAAAAATATATTGATGGATTGCAATTATAGTTATTATCGTATATTAAGCTAATTCCACTAAATATATATTGGGTATTTTCCCTTCAGTTAACTCTATAAATCCCATAGTTTTCTTAGCACCACCAAAAGGTAATGTTACACTACCAGGATTCATTAATGTCATATTTTCTAGATTGCTTACCATAGCCCTATGAGAATGTCCAAAAAGTACTATATTAGCTTCTACTTCTTTTCCCTTATAGAAAATACTATTATATTCACTTTTTACATTATACATGTGCCCATGAGTAACAAATATCTTAGTTCCAACAAAGTCTAGTATCCTTTCATTAGGATATTTATTGCTTATATCACAATTTCCTCTAACAGCATATACTTCACCATTAAAGTCTTTTTCTAATAACTTCGTATCTTCTGCTCCATCTCCACAGTGAATTAATACATCTACATCAGAAAGGTATTTTTTTACCAGCTTAATAGATGAAGCATCATAATGAGAATCACTTATTACAGCTATTTTCATTTTTGCCTCCTAAATTAAACCTTCTAATATTTTAGCAGCCTTTTGTAATGCTACTCCCCTATGAGATATCTTATTTTTTTCTTCCATACTTATTTCAGCTAAAGTCTTATTAAAAGGTTCATATAAGAATAACGGATCATATCCAAATCCACCTTCCCCATATTCCTCTTCTAATATTATTCCATCAACATGGCCCTTTACATTGAAATACTCATTTTTATCAGTTATTAAAGCTAATTCACATACAAATCTAGCTTTTCTATCTTCTCTTTTTACTCCACTTAACTTATTAAGAAGTTTTTCATTGTTCTTTTTATCATTTCCATGTTCCCCTGCATATCTTGCTGAGAAAACTCCAGGTTCTCCATTTAAGTAATCTACTTCTAGGCCTGAATCATCTGATATAACAATAAAATCTTTTTCGCCTCTTCCTATAAGTTCTTTATAAATTTCTACACTTTTCTTTTTAGCATTTTCTTCAAAAGTTAATCCATCTTCTTCTACATCTATATCTATTCCCATGTCCCTCAAAGATAATACTTCAATTGGAAACTTTTCTAATAGCCTTTTTATTTCTACAATTTTGCCCTTATTATTGCTTGCTAATACTAACCTCTTCATATTTAATTTCCCCCAGTACCTATCCATAACGCATCCATCTTCAATGCATCCTTTTGTAATTGTGTCATTTGCTTAATTCCTTTTTGAGCTAAATCTAATAATTCATTTAATTCAGCCCTATTAAAAGGTGCTTCTTCACCTGTCCCTTGAATTTCTATAAATTCACCTTCATCTGTTGCTATAATATTCATATCTACCTTTGCTTTAGAGTCTTCTTCATAGCAAAGATCAAGTATCTTCTCATCATTTAATACTCCAACACTTGTGGCACTAACAAATTTTCTAATAGGATATACATTGAAAGGTTTTTCCTTATGAAGTTTATTCACTGCATCTACTAAAGCAACAAAAGCTCCAGTAATAGATGTAGTTCTAGTTCCTCCATCTGCTTGAATAACATCACAGTCTATCCAAATTGTTTTTTCACCTAAAGCCTTTAGGTCCATAACAGATCTTAAAGCTCTACCTATTAATCTTTGTATTTCCATAGTTCTTCCGTCTATCTTAAGTTTTGCTATATCCCTAACTTTTCTAGTACCAGTTGACCTTGGAAGCATATTATACTCTGCTGTAATCCAACCTTCACCCTGTCCTTTAAGAAAAGGAGGGACTTTATCCTCAATAGAAGCTGTACATATTACCTTAGTATCTCCAACCTCTATTAAAACAGACCCTTCTGCATATTTTGTGTACCCTCTAGTTATCTTTGTACTTCTTACTTGATCGTTTTTTCTTCCATCTATTCTCATAATCCAGCCTCCACTCTTAATATTATTAAAAATTATGCACTATTTTAACATTAAACTCATATTATTAATATAAGGATTAATGAAGAGGTGACAATTTTGCGATATATTGGACCATATTTTAGAATGAATAAATTATCTTATAAAGAGGTTAATGGCCAACTTTTCCACTTATCAAAAGAAGCCATTAGAACCTTAGTTCTAGAATCAAAATGTGGATTGGTAGATTCAATTAAAAATTATAAAAAACTATCATCCAACTTTGATATTACCACATCTGGTAACTTTTCTCCACTACTATGTATATATAGAAAATCTTCTCCTAATTATATTCATAGTAAAAATTATAATGGTTTTGATGAAGAATCCTTTAAAAAAGATATCTCACCAATAACTAATGCTTTATTGACTACTAGTGTACTTAATTTATCTACTTATTATTCTCGTTTTAAAGGTATAGACGAGAAATTATATTCATACTCAAAAGCTTATAAAACTTTAGCAAAAAATCAATTAAAATTTTATTCTCAAAATTTACGTAGTAATGAGGGAGTTTTTATTGAAAAAAGAAACTTATCAGAAAATAACCATAAGGGTTTTAACTTAGTAGATAAAAATAATAAATTTAGATTTTCAGATCAAGCCTTTATGATGGTCTCTTATAATTTATATTCAATGATGTATGAAGAAGATGATTTATCTGAAGATTATAAGAAATTTTCATTAGAAATTTTGCAAACACTTATTGAGTTTAAAGAAAAAATATATGACTCTTCTTTTGAAGAAATATGTAAAGTATTGACTGCAATAAACATGTTCTATAGCAACTCAAAAAGTAAAGATGCTCAAGTACTTATAATAGATCTAACTGACTTTTTAATTAATAAATTTGATGAGAAGGATTATTATGTAGAATCAGTAGACTATACATCTCTTTTCTCAATAAATTTAATGTTATCTTTTAAAAACACTAATATAATTACATTTAAAGATAAGTCAAAAGAAATAAACAGTAAATTATCTTCCTTATATGATGAAGAAAAGGAAGTGTTTCTTAAACTTACTAGTAAAAAAGAATTAAAATATTCTTGCTTTGATATAGTATTTTACTTTTTAGCAATCTATATTTATTCAAAGGAAGATGATAGAGAAAATGAATATAAATCCATGATATCTTCACTATATAAAAAATACTTTATAAATTCAGGTTTAATTACTTCTTGGCCTGATGCACCAACTTTAGATGAAGCTGAAAGATATAGAGGCTTAACCTTTAGTTCATCTGATATGCTTGATGAGGGTTTCTTCAGAACTACAACTACACCAACTCCATCTAGTTTAGGTGTTGCTCCTATATTTAGACGAAACATATCTTACTCAAAAAAGAAGAATACATTTTCTAATTCAAGTTCTTCTTTTGATAGCTTTAAAAACTTATTCATTTATCAATTAATTATTTTTCTTTTTAGAGATGACTTTTTTAAAGAAGTTAGTTTAATAAAATTAGAGGCGCCTTTAAGAAATTCAGAAGAATCTTCTTCTAATGATACTGATATAAATATTGAATCATCACTTGAAGTTCAAGAAAATGATGATGATAGAGTTAAAGAAGAAAATTTAAGTAATGAAGATGTATCTAGTTTAGAAGAAGTCTAAATTAGTGCTGTCACACAAACGGCCCAAATTTAGAATTAAAAGTTAAAAATGAAGAATTATTGATGTAATTCTTATAGAATTACTAAAATTTATTTCTTTTAAAAACTCCTTCGGGAGTTTTTTTATTAATTTTTCATTATTCATTCTTAATTTTTCATTGGGCGACATCACTATTTTCTATTTTACTAAAATCTATATTTCCATTTCCATCTAATCTCATATTTTTAAACTTCTTATTAACAGCAACATTATCATTATAGAACATTAATGGCAATATTTTGTATTGATTAAATAACTCTTCCTCAATATTCAAAAAGTTTTCTAGTCTTTCACCTTCAGTTTTCAAAGAAATAAACTTTTCTCTTTTTTCTCCATCTAAAAACTTCACTAAATCATTATATATTGACCCCTCATCTGTTAATGCTAGATTCCCACTAATCAAAGCCATATCATAGTAATTTTCTTGATTTATTTTTTCTAATTCAGATAGCTTTACCAAATCATAAATCAATAGTATATTAGTGTTATTCTCAAACCATTTTACTAAATACTCAGAAATCTCTTTGTTTTCGCTACTCTCCTCTGCTATAAGATGTATAATTTCAGGCTTCTCCCACTCCGTTTCACCTGCACTCATAACTTTTCTAGCTTGTAATTTTGATAAATCCTCTTTATCAGATCTAAAGTAGCTTCCTTCAGCTAGCTCTATGTACAAACTATTATCTAATTGATAACTTTCAAAAGCTTTATTAAATAACTTATATATTTCCCTTCTTCCTTCTAGCTGTAACCTGTCATCCTTTGGATTAAATGCTAGATACATAGCCTTATTGGCTTTTAAATTTATTAATCTCCCTTCATCATTTAGCCTATTAAGTTGACTCTTAGGTGGATTAATAACTATATCTCTTTCTCCTATCTCAAAGGCTGCCATAGCAACCTCTTCCCCCTCATCAATTATTACTTTAATATTACTTACAATATTTAAATCTATGTAATCATTCTTCTTTAAATTAATTTCAGATAAGGACATATTAGTAATTGTATAATTACCTGAATATATTAATGAACTATAGTTATTATTAATATCTTCCCATAACAATACATTTTTTCTTAATCTATATTGAGGCATAGTAAGCTCCTCAATAAATTTATCATCCTTAGAGTTTAACCTAAAAACAATATTGTTTTCTCCATAACTAATTCCTACATCCTTGGAAAATGACCCACTTCCCCCTCTATATGCCTTAGCTCCATACACATTTAATAAGGCAGAGATATTTTCCTCATCTTCTTCAGTTAATATTTCCCTAAAAAATGTCGCTATATCTGAAGGAGTTATCTTAGTGCCATCGCTCCAATATATATCATTACGTAATTTAAAATCATATTCTAAACCATCATCCTTAACTTCAACATTCTCAGATAAAGATGGTGTTATTTCATTATTAGAGTTTAACTCAACCAGACCTCTACTAGTTGCATTAACTACATCTTGCATCCTCTTATCTAAACTACCAACTGATTTAAGGTCATAACTTACTTCGGGTATTGAGTAAACAAAGTCCTTTCCATTTTCTTTTTTCTGTGGTTCTACCACATCTATAAATATTATTAAAAATAGAATTAAGCATAATGCTAACACTATAGTAGTTATAAATTTCTTCATATATATGCTTCTCCTTATATTTAATATCCTTTAAAATTATATCCACATAGATAAGTTAGTAATCACCATATATAAAAAAATTGAATTTTTAAATTTATACTTAAAAATATTATTTGTGCTATAATATTTTTATATAGTGTTTTTGGAGGATGAATTTATGGATTTAGCAGTTAAAATTTTTCAAATAGTTTTTTATAGCATTGGTACTTTATTTATGCTGACCTTTGCTATTATAGGTATATGGGCTTTTATAATTTTTAATAAATACTACAAAACTAAAAGAATAGAAAATTATCTTTTAGAAAAAATCTATCAAGCCATAAATCAAATTACATATAAGAATAATAGTTCTCTTAATGAAAACACTGATGAAGATTTGCTTGGCTTAGATGATTTACTAGATGAAAACAATGATAATGCATAATAGATAATTAATGTTGCAACTTGTTTCAAATCACCAAAAATGGAGCTATCGCACAAATATCCTAAATTAAAAATTAAAAATGAAAAATTATCGATGTAATTCTTACAGAATTACTAAAATTAATTTCTTTTCAAAACTCCTCCGGGAATTTTTTCATTAATTTTTCATTATTCATTTTTAATTTTTCATTGTGCGAAAGCTCCATTTTATCTCTAACTTTTATTTTTTAAATCTAGTAGTTACTTTAAATAAGTCCCCATCTATTTCAATTTTAAATTCTCCGCCTTGAAGTTCTACTATGCTTTTTGCTATTGAAAGCCCCAGTCCTGATCCTTCTGTAGTTCTTGATTGATCTCCTCTTTTAAATCGTTCAACTATTTCATCTGTTGTAAAATCAATTTGATATGCTGAAATATTTTTCATAACTACTGTAACGTAATTTTCATCATTTAATATTTCAATATAAACTCTTGAATTTTTCATTGAATACTTAATTATATTATTTACTAAATTTTCATAAACCCTATAAGTTTTTCTTCCATCCAAATATAACATTATTTTTTCTTCAGGCCATTTAGTTACTATATTTAAATCAGCCTTTGAAATCTTTTCTTCTAATTCACCTAAAACTTGTCTTAATAAAGAAGTTATATTTAAATTTTCCTTTTTAAAGTTCATATTTCCAGAAACTGCTTTTGAAGCTTCAAATAAATCTTCAATTAATACTTTTAGCCTTTTTGCCTTCATATCTAAAACTTCAATATATCTAGATTTCTTTTCCTCACTTACATCTTCTTTAAGTAAATCAATATAATTTATTATTGAAGTTAAAGGAGTCTTTAAATCATGAGAAACATTAGTAATTAATTCACTCTTCATCTTTTCACTAACAACAGCTTTTTCTATAGCATCTTTTAACCCATCTTCTATAGTAATAAGATTATCTTCTATACTTTTTAACATTATTGTCTTACTTTCATTCTTATTATCATAATTCCCCTTAGATATTTCAAAGGTTTTTGAATCAAGTTTATTTATATCAAGAATCAATACTATAAAAATAATTACCGTCATTATTATATAAAAAGTCAAGAACAAGCCAGCAATAATTTCAAAAGTCTTAGACCAATACATATTTTTATAAGCCCATAGTGATATTAATGCAAGTATGGACATCATAATAATAAAGGAAATTTTAAATTTATTACTCTTTATAAAACCATTACTTTTAATATTATTTTTTATAAAATTATACGATTTAGATACGAAAATTTGACCTAGTTGTCGTTTCCCTTCTAATATTAAAATTACATCCTTAATTAAATATAAATCTAATACTATTAATGGAATTGTATAAATAACACCACTAACACTATATTCTTCAAAACTAAAGTATGGAATTATATTAAAAATTAAATTTTTTATAAAACTTAAACTGTAGATAAAAATTATTGCTCTAATATCTATCGGTATTTTTATATATAATTTCTCTATTATAGTCATTTCATTCTCTTTTCTCTTTTTATAAAGAATAAAAATTATAACTAATATAAGTATTCCATATACTGATGATTGTACTATATTCTTGTATATAGATTTAATATTCGTTTGTCTGTAAGACCATGAATCATATAAAAAATCACCTTTCTTAGGTTCTTTTGGAATTCTATAAAATCTTAATATATCTGTATTACTACTATTTAATGCATTATATAAACTTTCTACTTCATCTGAATAGTAGTTTTTATTTTCTCCGAACTTTGAACTTGTATAATATAAATAGTAATAGTTTTTGTCATCAACAAAATCAACATTATTTATTTTATCTTCAATATTACTATCATTAATATTAGTTATTATATCTCCATCTATATCTTTAAAGAAAAATTCTAAATTTACATTATTACTTAGTGAATATTGAAAATTTTCTTTTGTTGTTTCAAATACTTCATCTAAATATCCATTATAATTTAATATTATTTTCTTTGATTCTTCTATTTGCTTATTTATTTCTTCCTCAGACCAATTATTGGCTTTCCCAATTTCTCTTATATTATTTTCAGATTCCTTAATAGTATTTTGTTGATGCTTTTTATAATCTTCTACCTGCTTATTATAAACATCCTCATCTTTATTCCCTTCCATATCCTTATAACTATTAATATATTCTATAAATGTACTATCCGAATACTGTATATTGCTTATTACTGAATCATTCTCTAGATATGTCTTCCCTAAAATTCTTTGAATTCCTCCAAAATCTATAAAAATATTTTTCACTGAAATAGCAAAACATATCACTAAAGTAACTAAGGCTATTATCCCCAAATCTTTGATAATCTTATTTTTTGTCGACTTTGTATCCAATTCCCCACACCACCTTTAAATATTGAGGATTTCTAGGGTCCACCTCTATCTTTTCCCTTATCCTCCTAATATGGACAGTTACTGTATCTACATTATAAGGTGCTTCGTTCCAAACTCTTTCATATATCTCCTCTATAGAAAATACCCTACCTAGATTACTCATTAATAAGCTTAATATCTTAAATTCTAATGGAGTTAATTTAACCTCCTTATTATCTAAAGTTATGCTTTTACTTTCCTTGTCTAACTCTAAAGCCCCCACTGTAATTATGTTATCATTATTATTTAAGTTATTTAACGATGAAAATCTAGTATATCTTCTAATCTGAGAATTTACCCTAGCAATAAGTTCTAAAGGATTAAAAGGCTTTGTTAAATAATCGTCTGCCCCTAAATTTAAACCTAGTATAATATCAGAGTCCTCAGACTTAGCTGATAACATTATTATTGGTATTTCCTTTTCCTTTCTTATTTCCATAGTTGCTCTAGTCCCATTAAGATTAGGCATCATTATATCCATAATTACTAAATGAATATCTTCCTTTCTTATAGTAGCTAGTGCTTCCATTCCATCATAAGCTACAAATACCTTATATCCTTCATTTAAAAGATATATTTCTATTGCTTCGGTTATTTCCTTATCATCATCTACCACTAATATATTATAATTATTCATATATACTCCCCTATTAACTGTAGTTTTTTAATGTAGTTTAAGTAACTTCCTATACTGATGATATTAAATTAAATAAGTTACAAAGTTTATATCAAAATTCTTAAGGAATTCTTAAAAAACCATATTGTAATATCTCTCTATAGAATTTTTAAATTCTAGAATATCAAAATATCTTCCAAATCTTAATACTTCTTTCCCCTCTATAAATAAAATTAATATTGGTAATGTAAAAATATCATATTTTGCTGCTACTTCTTTATTTTCAACTGCATTTATTTCTAAGAAATTAATCTTTTCATAGTCTTTAATAAGTAGCTTAACTTTATCTCTAATAACATCACATGCTCCGCAAATAGATCCACTAAAGTAAACTATACTTATTAAATTATTCTTCACATATTTTTCTATATCCATCTCTGAATTTCCTCCAAAAAAATAATCTATGTTTCAATTGATAGACTCTATCTATAATCTTATAAAATTATAGCTTAAACCATTTTTAATTAAACTATCTTAATTGAAATCATGAATCTTTAGATTCTATATAAGTTGTTAAGATAGCTATCTATCTTAAATATTTTCAACGCAAAAAGTAACTTTACATAAAGTAGAGTCTTTCTTAAAACTTATATACTAATTTTATTATAACATTTTTAGTATTTATTAATAAATTTTCTTCCAATTGTAAAGACTAATAAAGGAGGTGTATTTTATGAAGAAAAAATATTCAATACTTTTATTAGCAACTTTATCTATAATTACTTTTATAACTTTAATCCCTACTATATCTGCAAAGAGTAGTAACTTAAGTGATTCACAATTTGAACTTAAGCCATTACCTTATGCTTATGATGCCCTTGAGCCATATATAGATAAAGAAACAATGATGCTTCATCATGATAAGCATGAAAAAGCATATTTAGATAATCTTAATAAAGCTATTTCTAAATATCCTGAACTATATAAGATGGGTATAGAAGGAATGCTAAAAGATTTAAACTCAGTTCC
The DNA here is from genome assembly GCA_018372555.1 of Clostridium sp. Lineage (GTDB taxonomy): Bacteria > Bacillota > Clostridia > Clostridiales > Clostridiaceae > Clostridium. The sequence goes on along the minus strand of JAHAIU010000015.1, from coordinate 22,708 downwards.
TGAAGATATAAGGGAAACTGTAAAAAATAATGCTGGAGGAGTTTATAACCACGAATTTTTCTGGTCAATAATGTCTCCTGAACAAAATCAAACTCCATCTGGAGATTTGTTAAAGGCAATAAATAAGGATTTTCAATCCTTTGATAATTTCAAGACTAAATTTAAGGAAGCTGCTTTAGGTCGCTTTGGATCAGGATGGGCTTTTCTTGTTAAAGATAAGGACGGAAAACTATCTATTATTTCTACAGCTAATCAAGACTCACCTATTTCTCAAGGCTTAACCCCTATATTAGGTATAGATGTCTGGGAACATGCTTATTATCTAAAATACCAAAATAAAAGAGGTGATTATATAGATAATTGGTGGAATGTAGTTAATTGGAAGCAAGCCGAAAATAATTACTCAGATAAAAAATAGATAATATAGGATTTCTAAAAGTCAATATTTTTATAACTTATAAAGAATTTTTTCATTAGTGTCTATATATTATAATCTAAAATACAAATTTATAATAAAATAAAAATTTGCATTTAAATAGGGCCACCTTACGGTAGCCCTATTTATCACTAAAATATAGTATTTTGTTCTTCTCTATCGAAAATATGAATCTTACTAGAATCAAATCCAAATTCTATAGTACCTCCTATAGCATAATTTGTAGCTGTTCTAGACTTAATAATAAAGTTTGCATTATCCTTTTTAATATGAATATAAGTTTCTGATCCTAAATTCTCAGTTAAATCAACTTGTCCAGTAACTTTTACTACTCCTGGTTTTTCTAACTCTTCTTTAGTGTAATAGATATTTTCTGGTCTAACTCCAACTATAACTTCTATATTCTCAGCATTTTTTTCTTTAACCTTCTTAACCTTATCTTCAGGTATTTCTAAAAGCTTATCAAACACCTTTACATAATGTTTTCCATCCTTAACTAATGTTTCTCCATAAGTCATATTCATTTGAGGACTTCCTATAAATCCAGCAACAAAAAGATTTGCAGGATGGTTATATATTTCATTAGGAGATGCAACTTGCTGTACTACTCCATCTTTCATAACTACTATTCTTGTACCTAATGTCATAGCTTCAGTTTGGTCATGAGTTACATATATAAATGTTGTTTTTAATTCATTATATAACTTAGATATTTCTATTCTCATTTGAACTCTTAACTTAGCATCAAGGTTTGATAAAGGCTCATCCATTAAGAATACTTTAGGATTTCTAACTATAGCTCTTCCCATAGCTACTCTTTGTCTTTGTCCTCCAGATAAAGCCTTTGGTTTTCTATCTAAAAGATGTTCTATATCTAATATCTTAGCTGCTTCTCTAACTTTTTCTTCTATTTCTTGCTTTGGAAGCTTTCTTAATTTCAATCCAAATGCCATATTTTCAAATACAGTCATATGAGGGTATAAAGCATAGTTTTGGAATACCATAGCTATATCTCTATCTTTAGGTGCCACATCATTAACTAGATTATCACCTATGTATAGTTCTCCTCCTGATATCTCTTCAAGACCTGCAATCATTCTTAAAGTTGTAGACTTACCGCAACCTGATGGTCCAACAAAAACTATAAATTCCTTATCTTCAATATCTAGATTAAAATCCTTAACTGCCTCAAATCCATTATCATATACTTTTTTAATACCTTTTAATTTTAAACCTGCCATAATTCTCTCTCCTTTTACTTATCATAATAATTTAATAAACTCTATCTTGTTTATCGTTTTCAATCATGATTTAATTATAACTTTCTATAACTAATATGCAATTGTTTTCATAATATCTTAGTTTATTTCCTTATATTGAATAATAAATTGCAAGTTTTTTTGTGCATTTTTACAAATAGATATTTAGAGTCATTCCTACTATTATTTTAATACCTCAAAAGAAAATACTTTTTATTCTTTATTAATAATTTATCAAGCGACTTTAAAAAATTACCTTTTATTCTTTAAAAAGTTCAGAATGATAGTTAGCTTAATAATTTGCCTAATAAAAAGAGAACTGTAGCACAATGTTTGTGTAACAATCCTCTTTTTATTAGTTTCATAGATTATCTTACTTTTACTATAGATAATCTATGAAGTGCTCTTGTACTCATAATATACTTAATTAAATTATCAGTGTTTTCATCAAAATCTATAATTATAACGCCATCAAATTCTAAGCCCTTAGCATAGTATGAAGGCACCATAACTTTTCCACCTCTATATACTATATCTGAATTGTTAAATGCTAATATCTTAGTATATTTTTTTATTTCAGGTGCTATTCTGTTTAACTCTTCCTTATCCTTAGTAATAACAGCTATATTTTCATACTTTTCTTCTTGATAATCTTCTAATAAGTTTAATATAACATCTACTAGTTCTTCCATATTATCTTTTGGAACAGTAGTTTCTAAGACATCAAACTCACCTTTTCTTACAAATGGAACTACTGCATTTTCGTCTAATAATTTACTTGCATAATCCATTATTTGATAAGTAGATCTATAACTCTTTTTAAGTTCAAATAATTCAAAGAATCCACCAAAAATTTCTTTAAGTCTAAGCATTGCAGGTACTTCTTCAGCCTTTACTAATCTTTGATTTGAATCTCCAACAATAGTATAACTTCTGCAGCCTGTTAGTTCCTTTATAACTATAAATTGAAGCATATTGTAATCTTGAGCCTCATCAATAACTACATGCTTTATTTCATAATTAGATTTCTTACCATCAAGCTTTATCATAAGATATAAAATACCAGCTAAATCTAAATAAGATAACTTATCAATTTCTAAAGTTTTCTTATATATATCAACTATAGATTCATTTTCTATCCACTCTTCAATTTGAGATTTAACCTTCATTACTTCTCTAACAACATCTCTTATAGCAAGTTTTCTTCTAAACTCAATATTATTTTCTTCAATTTGAAGATCTTCTGGAGATAAGGCTTCTTTTTCTTCTTTTGCTTTTAAATTTATTACTCTTACTGCATCATCTCTTTTATCTTTTAACTTTGAAACTAATATTATTTTTACCTTTTGGCTTCTTCTAAATATAGGCATATATTTATAATGAATATTAAATAATTCTTCAATTTCTTCTTTAGATACAATTTCTTCATTTAAGAAATTAACTGGTCTTAAGTTAAAGTAACCTTCTTCTATTTCATTTGCTTTTTTATCTAAGAACTCTATAAATTCCTTAGAAGATTTATATTTAATTTCATCTATAATCTTTTCATTTCCTTTTAGAACTTCTTCTAAATAAGATGTAATATCTGAAACTTCCTCTTGTAAGTTAATTTCTTTATATGCAAAAGATAAGAAAGTTTCATTTTTAACTGCTGTCTCTCCTAAATTAGGTAACACCTCAGAAATATAATCCATGAAAATATCATTAGGACCTAAAATTAGGACTTTATCAGTTAATTGATTTCTGTAATTATATAAAAGGTAAGCAATTCTATGAAGTGCAATAGTTGTTTTTCCTGAACCAGCTACTCCATTAACTACTAAAGCCTTACTTCTATCAGCTCTTATAATTTCATCTTGCTCTTTTTGTATAGTATTAACTATATCCTTTAACTTTTCTCCTGACTTAGATGATAATACCATTTGTAATATTTCATCTTGAATATTAATATCTGAATCAAAGAATCCTTCTAGCTTAGCCTTCTTTACCATTAGCTGTCTTCTTCCTATTATATCTACTGGAATTTCTCCATTAGGAGTTTTATAAGAAGTCTTTCCTAACATTCCCTTATAAAATAATGAAGCTACTGGTGCTCTCCAATCAACTACTACTGGATCATAACTACCTTCAGGTGTTAATCCATATCTACCTATATATAAACCTTCAGCTATATCATCATCAATAAAGTTTACCTTACCAAAGTAAGGTGATTCTTTAAGCTTAACAAATTCTCCTAGCTTTCTATCAATAGTTTTATAACTTTCTTCCTTAATATATCTTTCGTGATCAAAATACTCTATAAGCTTATCTTCATCATCTCTATATTCTTCAATATATTTCTTTCTATAGTCTAATATATAATCAGCTATAGCTTTTCTCTTTTCTATATAATTTAAAGTTTCCTGATTTAATATATCTAAAGTCTTTTGCAAGTTTTCTTCTTCCATTAATAATTCTATTCTATCCAAGGTTATATCCCCCTTATCTATTTACCAAAGAAAGAGTGTAGCAAAATTATGCACACACTCTCTTAGTATTGACTAACTTTTAAATTTTAAACCTCTATAATATCCTCTTCTTTTTTATCCTTATCAGAATCTACTTTTTTACCTTTTTTCAGTCTAAGTTCTGGATATTTTTCAAATACAAATTCCATAAACTCATCACCAAAAATTGTTTCTTTATCCAATAGGTATTCAGAGATTTTATCTAATAAATCTCTATTTTCTCTTAAAAGCTTTCTAGTATTCTCATGACAAGTTCTAATTATGCTAAGAATTTCTTCATCTATTAATGTAGATGTTTGATCACTACATTCTCTAACTGCTCTGCCATCTAAATATCTATTTTGTACTGACTCTAAAGCCATCATATCAAACTTATCTGTCATACCATAGACTGTTACCATACTTCTTGCAGTTTGAGTAGCTCTTTCTATATCATTAGATGCACCAGTTGAAACTAAGTTAAATACTTCTTCCTCTGCTGATCTACCACCTAACATAACCATTATTTGATTAGTTAATTCTTCCTTAGAAACTAAATATTTTTCTTCTTCAGGAAGTTGCATTGTATATCCTAAAGCTCCCATAGTTCTTGGAACTATAGTTATTTTATGAACAGGATCAGTATTATCTAAAAGAGCTGCTACAAGGGCATGCCCAACTTCATGGAAAGCAACTATTCTCTTTTCTAAAGTTGATAATATTCTATCCTTCTTTTCTTTACCTGCAATTATTACTTCAACAGCTTCTCTTAAATCTTCTTGCATTACAAATTCTCTACCATTTTTAACAGCAGCTAAGGCACCTTCATTAACTATATTAGCTAAGTCAGCACCTACAGCACCAGGAGTACTCTTTGCAATTTCCTCTAAACTTACATCATCACCAAGCTTTACTCCCTTAGAGTGTACTTTCAGTATATCAATTCTACCCTTTAAATCTGGTCTATCTACTATTACTCTTCTATCAAATCTACCTGGTCTTAATAATGCCTTATCTAATATTTCTGGTCTATTAGTTGCAGCTAATACTACTATAGCCTTTGTAGAATCAAAACCATCCATTTGAGTTAATAATTGATTTAAAGTTTGTTCTCTTTCATCATTAGTTTGAAGCTGAGAATCTCTACTTTTACCTATGGAATCTACTTCGTCTATAAATATTATACAAGGAGCATTTTTTTCTGCTTCTTGGAATAAATCTCTAACCTTAGCAGCTCCCATTCCAGCAAACATTTCAACAAAGTTTGAACCTGAAATTGATAAAAATGGTACATTAGCTTCCCCTGCAACTGCTTTTGCAAGTAACGTTTTTCCTGTTCCAGGAGGTCCAACTAATAAGGCACCCTTAGGTAACTTTGCTCCTATATCTATGTACTTTTCTGCATGATTTAAATAATCTATTATCTCCTTTAATGACTCTTTAGCCTCATCTTGACCTGCAACATCATTAAATGTAATTTTTATATCATTTTCCTTATAGACCTTAGCATTGCTTTTTCCCATGCCCATCATAGGGCCACCCATACTCATTTTCTTTCCAAGTCTTCCAAACACAAATCTGAAAATACTAAATAATATTAGAGGCATTATAACCCAATTAAAAATAAAATCAGACATAAAATTACTTTGAATTGGTTCAGCTTTGTAATCTACCCCTGCTTCATTTAATAAATTTATTAAATTAGGGTCATCTACATTACCAGTGTATAATACTTTCCTTCTATTTGATTTTTCATTCTCATCTTCTTTAGGTAAAATTTTTATTTCCCCAGATGATATAATTACACTTTCTACTTGATCTTCTTGTATCATAGAAAGAAATTTATTGTATGTTATTTCATCTGTTGTCATAAAATTCTTAGTTGAAGTAAATGCATATAAAAATAAAAATGCTAAAATTATATACAACATACTACTATTTTGCTTTTTTCCGTTATTGTTATTTTCTTCGGTATTTTTATTATTCATATTTCTTCCTTTCTATATTCTCTATTTTATCCTGCCTATTTCGCTAAAAGGATATACCTTTATTTGAGCTTTTCCCCTTATATCTTCTCCATCTATATAAGGATTAATCCAATATCTTGAATCCTTTGACCAAAGCCTATTATCCCCTAAGAAAAAATACTTACCTTCTGGAACTTCATACTCCCCATTAAAATTATCTGCCGTTCCGATATAATCTTCTTTTAAAACTTCTCCATTAACTGAAACTATTCCATTTTCAATTTTAATCTTATCTCCAGGTAGACCTATTAATCTCTTTATTAAATCTGCTTGAAGTTCTTCTGAATAAAATACTACAATATCTCCTCTTTTTAAATTATCTAAATCATAAACTCTTGTTACAAATAGTCTATCATCAACATTTAAAGTAGGTACCATAGATTCTGATGGAATTATAACTTTAAATAATAGAAATTTATTTATAAGAAATGCTATTATAATTGCAGAAATTATTGGAATTCCCCATTCACTAATAAAACTTTTTTTAGTTACTTCTTCTTTTTCATCAATTTCCATTAATCCTCCCACAATCCTTTCAATAAATCATTTATTTCTTCATTTCTTTTTTTAGTCTCTTCTTCATCTATAAAATATAGGTCTCCCTTTTTATAAAGAACCGTACCCTCTTTTAAATCACCTTTTATATTTATAATCTCTACGTTAATTATATTCTCTTCCTTATCTTCTAATACTGCATAACTACCTTCTATTCTATCTACTATATAAAACAAATTTTTCATCCCAATACCAATAATCACCTCTCCTTTTAGCTTATATTATAGTATAACATATTTACAATAATTTTAAATAGATTAAAAATTAAAATACTATTATAATATATGTTTCAATAAATAATCTACATTTTAAGGACTTATATTATTTTAATTAAAAAATAATTTTAAAAGTAAAGTACATTAATTGAAAGCATTGTTTTAATTTTATTATGTAACTGCCTAACTGAACTATTTTAAATATAGCCAAACTTAATAGAATATAAAAATTCTATTGCAACTTATATAATTCATAATTTATAAACAAAAAAGAGTTGTAGTTAAACAACCCTTTGGCAATTGATAATTAACACTTAACAGTTAACAATTGTGGAAGTAATTCCTTCGAAATTACTTAATTTAAATTTAATTTTCTATAACTCCTATGGAGTTTTTTTCATTAATTACATATTATCAATTATAATCCTCCTGCGGAGTTTTTTCATCAATTATGCATTCTAAATCTCGTCTTTTATTAAATCTTCGTAAGTTTGTCTCTTAGAAACTAATCTTGCTTCTCCATTTCGAACAAATACTACAGCTGGTCTTAATATTCTATTATATCCACTTGCCATTGAGAATCCATAAGCTCCTGTAGATAAAACAGCTAATATATCTCCACCTTCTGCTTTTTGAATTTCTATATCATTAATTAATATATCTCCAGACTCACAGCATTTTCCTGCTACTGTAACCTTGTCATTAGCAGGTGAGTCTGCTTTATTTGCTATAAAAGCTTCATATTTTGCACCATAAAGAGCAGGTCTTATATTATCAGTCATACCACCATCTACAGCTACATACTTTCTTATTTCAGGTATTTCCTTAATTGATCCTACTGTATATAAAGTTGTTCCTGCATTTGCTACTATAGATCTACCTGGCTCAATTGTTAATATAGGTTTTTTTAAATTTAATTCCCTGCAAACTTCATCAACTCTATCTAAAATAACATTACAATAATCCTCAATTGATTTTGGCTTATCTCCTTCAGAATAATATATTCCAAAGCCACCACCTAAATCTAATTCTTCTATTAAATGTCCCGTTTCTTGCTTTATTTCATTTATGAACTTTAGCATAACTTCTGCAGCATCTCTAAAAGGTGTTGTTTCAAATATTTGAGATCCTATATGGCAATGTAATCCTATCAAATTGACACTTTCTAAAGATAAGCCTTGCTTTACCGCCTCTAAGATTATGTTTCCAACAGGCGCAAATCCGAACTTAGAATCAATTTGACCTGTCTTTATATAATCATGAGTATGAGCTTCTATTCCAGGTGTTAATCTTAAATATATATCTTGCTTCTTATTATATTTTTCTGCCACTTCATTTATCTTAGACATTTCCCATAAATTATCTACAATAAATCTTCCTACCCCTAATTTAACTCCTAATTCTATTTCATCTAATGTTTTATTATTACCATGAAAATATATCTTTTCCATAGGGAAATTAGCCTTATATGCAGTATATAACTCTCCACCTGAAACTACATCAAGGTATAAACCTTCTCTATCAATAAGTTTACACATTTCTACAGTTAAGAAAGCTTTTCCTGCAAAAGCAACTCTATTTTTTTCTTCTTTAGCTCTAAATGCATTTATATAGCCCCTACAATTATCTAATAAAAGTTGTTCATCCATGACATATAATGGAGTTCCAAACTCCTTGGCAAGACTAGTAGCCTTGACCCCTCCAATATATAAATCACTTCCTTCTATCTTGCTCGCCCCAAATAACTTCATAAAATACCCTCCAATTTTCATTTTATATAATTAGCTAAGATAACTTCATAACTTAACTATTTTTAACACGAAATACAATTTAATAAAATATGGATTTTTTTCACAACTTATATAATAAAACCACTATGGAATTCCATAGTGGTATCTTAACTTAAAAGTTTAATTATATATATTATTATACACATTTTTCAGAATTATTCTATAATTATAAAAATTTATTTTTTTAATTTTCTCCTCTATATTTATCCATTAAATCACCCATAATATCTCCTGATAGCGGTGGTGTATAAGTGATAGCATTAGCTCCTGCTTCAATAGTTCTCATTATGCTTTCTTGAGTTGGACCTCCAGTTGCAATAATAGGGAAGGTTGGAAACTCTTCTCTTATCTTTCTTACTATTGCTGGTGTATGCTTACCACCTGATACATTCAGTATAGTAGCTCCAGCTGCAATTCTTTCTGAAATATTTTCACATTCAGATACTATTGTAACTATTACAGGTATATCTATTACTTCTCTAACATTTTCTATTATTTCATTCGATGTAGGTGCATTTACTACCACTCCCATAGCCCCTTTAAACTCTGCATCTAAGGCTAAGTTAACTACTCTTTTTCCTTGAGTGATTCCACCACCTACTCCACAAAGGACTGGTACATCTGCAGCCATAACTAAAGCTTGAGTTATAATGGGTTGAGGAGTAAAGGGATAAACTGCTATAATAGCATCAGCATTTGTATTTTTTATAATTGCTACATCTGTAGTAAATAATATAGACTTAATTCTCTTACCAAAAATTTTAATTCCGCTACATTCCCTAATACAAGAAGGCACTTCAATTACATGGCTTCTTAATGTGCCTTTTATCTCTGGTACTTGTTTGATTTTCTTCCCATCCATATAAAACTCCTCCTATTATCTTTATAAATTCCGATTTTTTAATTATAATAATATTATACTACTTTTATATTTCTTCAAGGTATACATAACTAAATTATTTTATAAAATTGTACTAGTATAATCAATACAATTTTCAAAAAAATTTTTTCCAAATTAATAATGTACCCCATTATGATATTAAAAAGATTTAGTTAATATAATATAAAGTAGAATACTAAAATTAAATACTTAGTTATTTAATTTCTTATATAGTTTTAAAAGTATCCTATTACTTACCTATTATAGTATAAAAGCTAATTTAATTAAAGATAGACTGATTTAAAAAGCTTATATAGATGTAGATTATTAATTGAAAAATATATATACTAAATTTTATTGAGAGGTGATTTTTATTAAAGAGATGCGATTTTATCTCCCCTACGTAGTAATTTCTATAATTAATTTATTTTTTTTATTATCTGCTTTTATCTTAGATTCTCCAAGCGAAATTTTATCTGGACTAATAACTATACTCGAAAGCCCAGATATTCTTATTACTGACTATGTTGAGCTCGGTGGTATTGGTGCTGCCCTAATTAATTCCAGTCTGACAAGCTTTATTCCTATGATTATATTAATTCTTTTAAAAGTTAAGCCAAATGGTGCTATTATAATGTCAATCTGGCTAATAAAAGGATTTGCTTTCTTTGGGAAAAATATACTGAATATTTGGCCTATTATGATTGGCGTCTATTTATATTCAAAATACAAAAAAGAACCTTTTTCAAAGTATGTATTAACAGCACTTCTTTCAACCACCCTTGCACCTACAGTAAGTCAATTTAGCTATACAGGTCATTTCCCTAGTTATTCTGGAATAATTCTTGGCTTCTCCCTTGGAATCTTTACAGGTTTTATATTGCCTCCTATAGCTAATAATTCTTTCAATTCTCATAGTGGGTACAACCTGTATAACGTAGGATTTGCAGCCGGATTATTTGCTACTCTATTAATGGCTATCTTACGGGCTTTAGGAATAGAATTTCCATCAAGATTAATATGGAATGTAGGTTCAAATCAAATATTTTCTATAATATTATTTTCCACATCAATATTTTTAACTATTATTGGTTTATACAAAAATAAAAACCTAATTACAGATATGAAGAATATCTTTAAGAAATCAGGAATTTTACCTAGTGATTTCTACCAAGATTTTGGACAAACCACTTATTTTAATATGGGAATCTTAGGTTTACTATCCACAACCTTAGTTTTAATTGTCAATGGTGACTTAAATGGACCAACTATCTCTGGAATCTTCACTATTATTGGCTTCGGAGCTTTCGGTAAACATTTACAAAATGTTATTCCAGTTATTATAGGGGCTTTAATTGGTGCCTATTTTAATATTAATCCTATAAATTCCCCATCATTAATATTATCAATACTATTTTCAACAGCCCTTGCTCCTATTGCAGGAAAATTTGGCTGGATAGCAGGAATATTAGCTGGTGTCCTCCATGTAAATATGGTTAGTAACATTGGATACCTTCATGGTGGTTTGAATTTATACAATAATGGTTTAGGTGCAGGATTTGTAGCAATGCTCTTGGTACCAGTTATAAAAGCCTTTAAGAAAAATGGACAAGTAAATTAAAATGCTAAGCATTTTATTAATGAAAGAATGAAGGTGCTACCGCACAATGAAAAAATGAAAAATAGAGGATGTTTTGTGTCTCAAAAAACTCCTCTATTATTAATATATTATTTGATTTTTTCATTCTTTAATTTTATCAATGCCTTTTTAACTACCTTTGTACCAATAACATCTTCTTTCATTTCTTCCAATGCATTTGATAGCTTGCTCCATCCCATACCTTCAACTTCGCAGGACTTTTGAATTTCACCACTAACGTATTCAGCCATAAAAGTAATCATTAGTATCTCCTTATCTTTTACATAATCAGATCCAAGATACTCTATGTTTTTAATATCTATTCCAGCCTCTTCTTTAACCTCTCTATATACAGCCTCTTCAGCTGTTTCATTATTACCTACATACCCTGTTAGAAGAACCTTAGAATTTTCATAAATATAGCTTTGTTTTAATAATAAAATTTCATCTTCTTTAATAACTGCTACCATAATACATGGTTTAGGTATATCAAAAAACATCATATCATCATGGCAACAATAAGGTACTCCCCCCTCATCCCAGCTATACTTTTCCTCTAGCCCTCTTCCGCATATAGGACAAAATTTATACTTCATACTTCACCTCTTACTTAGCAAAAACTAGATTAATTACAATATTATATCAATTTTTTGGTTAATTTCAATCATGTTTTTATCTACCTTGCAATTATAAACCATAATATCAACGCCATTTTCTCTTGCTAATCTTAATGCTCTTCCGAACTCTGGATCTCTTTCATCATTAGGAGAAAACGTCTCTACATTATCTAATTGTACTAAAAAAAGTATCCCAGCACCATATCCTTCCTTTTTTGCTTCTATTAATTCTAATATATGCCTTGCCCCTCTTTCAGTAGGTGCATCAGGAAACATACAGTGTCTATTATCTTCTAATGTTACTCCCTTAACTTCTAAAAAATAATTTTCTTTTTCATCTTCTGTGGATAATTTAAAATCAAATCTACTTTTTCCATAAGTTTTCTCTCTTTTTATCTTACTATATTTATGTAAAGTATCAATTTTTCTATTTAATAAAGCTTCATTAACTACTTTATTAGGTATTTGCGAATCTATATTTATTAATATATCACCTTTCATAGCTGCAATTAAATCATATTTAGTCTTTCTTGTAGGATTTAATTCTTCTCTTAAAAATATCTTAGTTCCTTCTTTTAATATTTCTCTACATCTACCTGTATTAGGCACATGTACTGTTAACTCTTCTCCATTTAATAACACCTTTGCATTAAATCTATTTGGTCTTTCTATAAATATTCCTTCATAAATATTCTTATCAAATTCCATAATTTCTCCTTATCTCTATAAAATAACCTAATTATTCAACAAATTTTTCAAGTCTATCTACCACTTATATTAAAGTTTTCCACAGGTTAATTCTTAAAACATATGGTTTTTTCTTTATTACTGGTATTATTGTAACATTATCCACATATTTTATCCACATTTTGTCCAAACTGTGCATAACTTTATAAACAACTTTTAAATTGTATTTTTCTTGCTTTCTATATTATTACACATACTTATATTTTTCCTTATATATCATCATATTGTTACAAACATATATTCACTCCATATATATTGTGTCAATATCTTTTTTAAAGTTTTCAACAGTTTTTAATAGTTGTCCACATTTTGTGGATAACTTTCCACAATTTTAACATAATTCACTTCTTAACTTTTACTTATCTACACCTTAAAATTTCCTTAAAGGATATTTCAATCTATTGTATTGATAGCTAGTATTTTTTATACTTAAGTCATCATAATTAAATTTTAAAATAATTAATCTTAAATATAAAGGAGAATATTATGAGTAAAGAAGCATTTTTAGAAATACTCAAAAATGGTTTGAATGACTTTCCTGAAGGAGAACTTAGCGATATATTATTTTATTATAAAGACTACTTTGATTTAGCCACAGAACAAGGAAAAAACTATGATGATATTGTTAATGAATTAGGTGATCCTTATGATATTGTGAAAAAGTATAGATACAATAAAGAAAATCCTATACTTAGCCCCTCAATAGTAGTAAGTGATTCTAGTGATAACTCCCAAGCTAGTGGAAACTTTAAAGCAAAAAATAATTATGAAAAAAACTCCTATATTAATAAGAAAAAGAAAAAGCATTCTAGCAATTTAATATTTTCCTTACTTATTATTGCTCTTTCATTTATATTATTAGGGCCTTCTATTTTAGGAGCTGTTTGGGTTATTGGAAGTATATTTTTAGCTGTAATAGTTTCATCTTTTTCATTATCAGTAGCTGGAACTATAACTTTAATAGGGAAAGTTATACATGGAATTGGATTATCAGTTTTACCTGAGTTTATTGTGGACTTCCCTAACTCAGTATTAGCATTCTCAGTTTTAGGTAGTATATTTTTATTTATCTTTTCAGTACTATTGTTATATTACTTTATAAAACTATTAATACATTGGAGTAAAAAATTCTTTAATTGGTCATCTAGAAAAATAAGGGAGGAAAGATAATGGAAAACAAAAAAATAATAAGCAACAAAATGAAAATATTTATGGCTTTTCTTTTACTTTCATCAATTATTTGTTTTACTACTGCTTTTATTCAGCTTTATTATAGTGATTTTAGAGTAGATCATTATTTCAATATTAGTCAGTATTACAACAATGCTTTATATTGGAATAAAGACTCTAATGATTTAAGTGGTGATGAAGTTTATTCAAAGTCAATTGATTTAAAGGATATAGATAATACTAATATAGACTTTAATAATTATCCTACTGTTGTACAAACATATCCAGGTGATAACTTAAGTATTTCAATTTATTCAAAGCATAATACATCTTCATCTCAAAATAAACAGATTGAATTACTTTCAAACTCAGTAGATAATAAAACATTAGTAGTTACCCCTTCACAAAATATATCATCAATAAATGAATATAGAAATAATATTAGCTTTTTAATAAAGGTACCTTATTCATATTCAAATAATATAAATATTAATACCTCTAAGGGCAACATTGATTTAAATAATTTAAACATAAAAAACTTAAATATTAAATCCAATAATTCAGATGTATCAATAAATAATTTAACATCAGAAACAACTAATATTTCCACTACTACTGGAAGTATCGTAACTAATGGACTTACCACTAATGATTTAATACTAAATACTACTGATGGAAGCATATCTTCTACAGATAATTTTACTAATGGTACTATTTCTACTATAAATGGTTCTATTTATACATTAATATCTAACAGCGCAAGTAATTTAAATATAAACTCTACTTCAGGAAGTATTAATCTCTCAATACATAAGGATTCTAACTTAACTTTATTTTATTCAACTATAAACGGAAGCTTATATAGGGAATCTTATGAGGATAATTCAAATTATCTAAACACTGATAATACCATAAAATTTGGTAATGGAAATGGTAAGGTTAATGTTAAAACAGTAAATGGTGATTTAATTCTATCTGAATAAAAAATAAGCTATATCAAATCTTGATATAGCTTATTTTTTATTTAAATATTATTTAACTGCATATTTATCTTTATAGCATGATAATAAATATTGAACTGCCAATATAGTTGGCCCTGCAACCGCTGTTACAACTGTCCATATAATCTTATTTTGTCCTTTTTCTTCTGCTAATTTAAAAGATGCAAATGCTGATAAAACTAATAATAGTAATACTATAATTTATTTTTATCTCCCTTATCCTTTAATAGTTCCTTAATCCAATTCTATTCTACATAATAAATTAATAACTTTCAATAAACAATAATAGATGAAATTTAATTCACTTTATTTAAGCTGAAGTTATAAAATTATTTCCGCTTGTTCCTTTAAAAGTTCAATATTATTTTCAGCATCAACAGTAGTAAAGTTATAAACATCTGTAAAGTTATAGAAATAGTTAGCTATTGCAATCCTCTTAGCTCTAGGAATATTAAATTCAGCTGCTATTTTTTCTAAGAAATCAACTTCTTCATCTTCATACTCACCATCAACTAAAGCTAAGCCTACTAGTTCAAAATAAATTATTCTTCTTGCTCTATCAGTTGAAGATTTTAAACTTTCAATAATATCTTCATACACCATTTCATTAATTTCAGAATCCACTAATCCTAGCTCTTCTTTATACTCATCTAAAAGAGCTTTTTCTTCTTTTGCAAATTCATTATCAATTCTTGCAAATATTGATACTAAATTTAAAAAAGCATTTGCCTCACCCTTATTTAATTCTTTCAAAAACATATCCATAATCTCCTATTATCATAAAATTTTACTATAATATAATTATATATTAGTTATAATTAATTTTAAATATACTATATATGAATTTTTCAGACTATTTGTTCAAACTTTCTACATATTTCTCTTTATATCTACATTACAATAAACCTTTAGCCTTTTATTAGTTAATATAGAACTTCTTTTTGCAGCCATTTGTCTCTTATGGAGTATATTATATTTATATTCGCATCTTATTTAAAAAGTTTATATATCTCTCTAAATCTAATCATTTCCTCTTCATTCTCTATTTTCTCATTTAATTTACTTATTAACAAATAAGTTTCTTTATAATATGGATTTATACTAAGAGCCTTTTTTAATAAATTAAATGCCTCATTAGTATTCTCTTCTTTATCTAAGAGCTCCCTTACCTCATCTAGTAACACATCTATATCTTCATCTATACTTCCTATTTTCTTCTTATTTTCAATTTCATCTAATACTAAATTTATTCTTTCAGGTGAAAATGGTTTTTGAAGATATATTAAAGCTCCAAGTTTAGTACATTCCACTGCATTTTTAACTGTTGCAAAAGCAGTCATAATCACTACTGGACAGTTATTTCTAATATATTTTATATTCTTAAGTATTTCTGTTCCACTTAATCCTGGCATTCTTATATCTAAAAATATCAAATCTATTTTTTGATTTTTATCATTAATAATTTCAAGAGCTTCTACACCATTATCTGCAGTTATAACATCATACCCCCTAAGTTCAAGGCATGTACTTAGTAACACTCTAATATTCTTAGTATCATCAACAACTAATATTCTTTTCATCTTTTTCATCTCCTAGTTATTATCTATAGAAATAGGTATAGTAAATATAAATTTACTTCCAATTCCTACTTCACTTTCACACCATATTTCTCCGCCATTAATTTCAACTATATCTTTAGCAATAGATAGCCCCAGCCCCGTACTTTCTTCAGGAATTTCAAACTCTTCAACTCTAACAAATTTTTCAAATATCTTAGTTAAATAATTTTTAGGAATTCCTCTTCCTGTATCAGTTACTTCTATATATATTTTGTCTAGCTTTCTATAAGAAGTAAGTATTACTTCCCCTACTTCTGTATACCTTATTGCATTAGATATTAAATTATTAAGAACCCATTTTATTTTTTCTCTATCTATCATTACCAATGGAAGATCCTCATTAATATCTAACTTTAATTCAATATTTTTTTCCTCTGCTTGATTAAGAAAACTTAAAATAACTTCCCCAAGTAACTTATTAATATCATTTTCCTTAATATTAAAACTATATTTATTTGCTTGTATCTCCGATATTTTTAATAAGTTTGATACTAACTCATTTAAGTTTTGAACATCTTCTCCAATTGTTTTAACTATTTCTTTTTGCTTATTGTTTAATTCACCTATATTTTTGTTATTTATTAATCCAATTCCCATCATTATTGATGTAAGAGGTGTTTTTAATTCATGAGAAACTGCTCCAATAAACTCTGTCTTTACTGCTTCAAGTTCCTTTAAATCTGTAACATCTTTAAATAAAACTGATACTTCTTGCACATCTTCTCCGCTTATTTTTATAGCATTGATCGTTAAATTAAAGAAATACTTCTTACTATCTTTAGTAACTTCAATAATTTTAGTTTTATTATCCTCACCTAAACTTTCCTTTATAAATTTAAAGGCTTCTGGTATAGAAATAACCTCTAAGAAACTTCTCTCCTTATAGTTATCACTATAAATATGGAAGAACTTTTTCCCTTTATCGTTAATAAACTTTATTCTAAAATTATTATCTAATAATACTATTGGATCAGATATACTTTTTATTATATTTATTGACTTATCCTTCTCCGCTTGTAAACTTCCCTTAGATTCTATTTCAAACTTATATAGTCTATTTACCATATTATTGAATTCTAATGCTAACTCACCTATTTCATCATTATAAACTATAGGAGCCTTCTTATTTAAATTACCTTCTTTAACCGACTTAATTGCATCTAATAATAAAGTAATAGGATTAAAGTATCTATTAGTTAGAAACATGGCAATAGATCCGCCTAGCACTGAAACTATTAATGCCATAAAACCTATTATATAAATAGATGTTTGTGCCATACTTCTTAAACTTTCCTTTTTACTAAATAGAATTCCTTCATTTATATCTGATAATTTCTCCAGGGAAGTATTAATAGTTTTAAATTGAGGCACTATATTATCATAATAATACTCTACTATTTCTTCATGATTACTACCATTACTTATATCCTGAAGAGATGAAAATAATTTTCCAAATTCAATATATTGATTGTTTATTTCATCTACAATATCAAGTTCCCCTTCTTCTGTAACATTTCCCTTCTCAATATAAAACCATTTATAAAATTCATCATCATTTTTATGAAATAAATTTAATGCTTCTTCTTTATTTCCTTGAAGATAAATTAATATAGCTTTATCTTGATTATTAATAGCATTTATCATATTATTTACAGACTCAATGCTCATATAGTTATTACTTATAAATCCATTTATATAATTTCTTATTGAATTTGTACTTACAGTAGATGCTGCTCCTACTAATATAATAAGTAATACTAAAGCAAGATATATCCCTGTGAACTTTTTTTTCAAAGACTTAAACATATATAATACCCCTTTATGTGTTTCTAGTATTACATTAATTATATCTCTTAAATCACTTATTAATCTATATGTATTTGTTATTATATAGCTATAAAAGTTAAAAGAACCTGAAAGTAACACTTTCAGGTTCTTTTAACTTTTAATATGCTTCAGTACATACTTCAAAGTAAGCTTTTGGATGTAAGCATGCTGGACATAATTCTGGAGCTTCTTTTCCTTCGAAAATAAATCCACAATTTCCACATTTCCAAAGAACTACTTCTTCTCTCTTAAATACTGTTCCATTTTCTACATTCTTTAATAATGCATTATATCTTCTTTCATGCATATTTTCTACTTCACTAATCTTATCATAAGCTGCCGCTATAGCTGGGAATCCTTCTTCTCTTGCTATTCTAGCAAATTCAGGATAATCGTGAGACCATTCTTCATGTTCTCCAGCAGCTGCTGCTCTTAAATTATCTGCAGTACTTTCATATAACCCTACTGGATATGATGCATTAATTTCAATAGCTTCTCCTGCAAATTCATCCTTTAAGAATTTATAAAATCTCTTAGCGTGTTCTTTTTCTTGTTCAGCTGTTTCCATAAATATGTTTGAAATTTGAACGAAACCTTCTTTTTTAGCTACACTTGAATAATAAGTATATCTAGTTCTAGCTTGGCATTCACCTGCAAATGACTTCATAAGATTTTCTGCTGTTTTTGTACCTTTTAGGCTCTTCATTATACCACACTCCCATAAAATAAATTTATTTTAATTTAGTCTAATTTATATTAAACTTCCTATAATTTTATTATATTACAATCTAATCCTTTTTTCAAAGAATTAATTTACAAATAACAGTAATTATTCAAATATTACATTAAATTATTTTATTATTAATATTTACTTTTCTTTAGAAGTGCTAAAACTATCATACCTAATAATGAACCAACAACTAATGCAACAAAGTATCCTAAAGGATTACTTATAACCGGTAATACAAATATACCACCATGAGGAGCTCTAAGCGCACAACCAAAAAACATTGATAAAGCACCTGCAGTTGCTGATCCTACCACACAAGCTGGAATTACTCTTAATGGATCTGCTGCTGCAAAAGGTATTGCTCCCTCTGTTATAAATGATAATCCCATAATATAATTTGTAATTGCTGATTGCCTTTCTTTCTTAGTAAACTTATGTTTGAAGAAAGTTGTACATAGTGCAATTGATAAAGGAGGAACCATCCCACCAATCATAACTGCTGCCATAAATTCAAATTGTCCATTTGCTAAAGAAGCTGTTCCAAAAACATATGCTGCTTTATTTAAAGGACCACCCATATCAAATGCCATCATTCCGCCCAAAATTGCTCCAAGTAATATTTTACTGCTTTCACCCATATTATTTAAAATATTTGTGATTCCATTATTTAAGGCTGCTACTGGAGGATTTATTACAAACATAATTATTGCACCAATTATTAATATTCCAAAGAATGGATATAGCAATACTGGCTTTAAACCTTCAAAACTATTTGGAAGTTTTTCAAATATCTTTTTAAGTCCTAATATTAAATATCCTGCTATAAAACCAGCTAATAAAGCTCCAAGAAAACCTGATCCGCCTTTATTAGCTAACATTCCTCCAACAAAACCTACAGCTAAAGCCGGTCTATCACCTATACTCATTGCAATATATCCAGCTAGAATAGGAAGCATAAAGTCAAATGCAGTTCCTCCTACTGTTTTTAAAAATGCTGCAAAAGGTGTATTCATACCAAAGTTTGTAGGATCTATACTATAATCATCAAATAAGAATGCTAATGCAATTAATATACCTCCACCAATTACGAAAGGTAGCATATGTGACACACCATTCATTAGATGTTTATAAATTTGATATCCAAAACTCTCTTTTTCTCCTGATTGCCCTTCTTCAGAATTCTTTACTCCACTATGTCTATATACTTTTACATCTCCTGATATAGCTTTATTAATTAACTCCTCAGCTTTGTGAATTCCATTTGCTACTTTAGTTATTATAACTTTTTTGCCATCAAATCTAGCCATATCTACATTTTTATCAGCTGCAACGATTATACATTCAGCTTCTTCTATTTCCTTATCAGTTAAAACATTTTTAGCTCCCCCTGAACCGTTAGTTTCAACTTTAATAGAAACTCCTAATTGTCTAGCTTTTTCTTCTAAACTTTCTTGAGCCATATATGTATGAGCTATACCAGTAGGGCAAGCTGTAACTGCTAAGACTCTATATCCATCATTATTTTCTTCTTTAACTTTATTTATCTTCTTATTTTCATATTCATCAATTAAACCAAGAAATTCTTCTGATGATTTTGCATTTAATAATGCATTTTGGAAATTAGTATCTATTAACATAGTAGATAATCTTGCTAACACATCTAAATGCAAATTATTCTCTCCTTCTGGAGCTGCTATCATAAAGAATATTTTAGCTGGCTCCCCATCTAAGGAATCATAATCTACCCCCTCAGTAACTACCATTGCAGAAAGTCCCGCCTCTTTTACTGCACTAGACTTTGCATGAGGAATTGCTATTCCATCACCAATACCTGTTGTACTAAGACTTTCTCTCTCTAAAACAGCCTTCTTATATTCATTTTTATCTTTTAACTTACCAGAATCATTCATTAATTTTACTAAGATATTAATGGCTTCTTCTTTAGAATTAATCTTTGGATTTATTGATATAGAATTTTTGTTTAATAAATCAGTAATTTTCATAGATTTTCCTCCTTATTATAATTGTTTTAATAACTCATATACTTTTTCTTTTATAGCAAGGCCTTCTGAAAATGCACTAGCACTACCAGTCGCAACGCCCATTTTAAAAGCTTCATCTAATGAATTGCTATTTAAGTATCCTGCAATAAATCCAGCTACCATAGAATCGCCGGCTCCAACTGAATTGATTAATTTGCCTTTTGGTACATCAGATTTTTCAACTTCTCCATTTTCATTAATAAATATAGCTCCATCTCCAGCCATAGATATTAATACATTTCTTGCTCCCATATCCTTCAGCTTTTTAGCATGTTTTATTATTTCTTCTTCATTACTTAATTTAGTATTAAATAATTCTCCCAATTCATGATGATTTGGTTTTATTAAAAATGGTTTATATTTAAGAACTCTTAACAATAAATCACCTGTAGCATCTACAATAAATTTAATACCTTTGCTATATAATCTTTCCATTATCGATTCATAAATATTTTCAGGAAGAGTGTTAGGAATACTTCCAGCTAAAACTAAAATATCTCCCTCTCTTAGATAATCTAATTTTTCATATAATTCAATTAAATTATTATCTTTTATATCAGGTCCTTGACCATTTATTTCAGATTCTTTTTTTGATTTTAGCTTAATATTGATTCTAGACATTCCATTTTCAAGCTTAATAAAATCAGTTTTACAGCCAAGACTCTTCACTCTTTTTTCAATTTCATCACCAGTAAATCCAGCAATATACCCTAGCGCTATATTTTCTATTCCTAAATTATTTAGGACTATTGAAACATTTATCCCTTTCCCTCCAGGATAAATCTCTTCAAAATCAGTACGATTTACTTCTCCAATCTTCAAATTATTAACTCTAACTATATAATCTAAAGCAGGATTAAAAGTTATAGTATAAATCATTATAGTAACGCCTCCATTATTTCAGTTTTATTGTAATACCTAGTATCCTGTAATCTAGTTGTTATTATAGTAGCTTCATCTATTTCTCCAAAAGTTATACAACTAATTTTATTAAATTTAGACTTATCTGCTAAAACATAGGCTTTTCTACTCCTCTTCATAGCTTCTTCTTTAACCAAAGCTTCCTTTATATCAGGGGTAGTATATCCTCTATAATCTGATATACCATTAGTTCCAAAAAATCCTTTTGTAAAATTATATTTTTTTAAACTGTTAATAGCTTCAACTCCTACTATCGCTTCAGTAGATTCCTTTATCTCTCCGCCTAATATAAAAGTTTTAAATCCATTGCTTATTAATCTTTTTGCTTGATTTATACCATTAGTAACATAAACTGCATTCTTTTCTTCTAAGTAATCTATTATTAAATTTGTAGTAGTACCTGAATCTATATAAACAAAATCGTCCTTAGTTATTAAACTTGCAGCATATTTAGCTATTTTTGTTTTATCTTCAGAATTTAGACTTTCTCTTGATGAAACACTATCATCTTTAGTATTAAACTCCTTCTCCAATGAAGTTGCTCCACCATGAACTTTTCTTAATTTCCCTTCTGAATTTAAATGATTTAAATCTCTTCTAATTGTAGATTCTGAAGTATCTAACATTTCAACCAGTTCACTAACATATACTACTGATCTCTTTTTTATTTCATCTAAAATAATTTTATGCCTTTCTTCTGTCAACATAAATATCACCTCTTACTTATATACTACAATAATTCCTAAA
>JAHAIU010000286.1 GCA_018372555.1 Clostridium sp. | reverse complement strand
ATTTTAGGTATTGGATAAAGTAAATAAACTATAGGAGATATAATTTTATCAAAGAGTACACTTCTACCTATAAGTATTCCAAGAGGAATTCCAATAATTAATGATACAAATATAGCTCCTAATATCCTATATAGACTATATAAAATATGATACATAAAGTCATTTTGAATAAGTCTTATTAGCTCTAATAAAGTACTCCTCGGTGTTGGTACCATATTAGTTCCTATTCCTAAACTTAATAAATACCATAAAACAATTATTATAATAGCTCCATATAAGCTTTTAAAAAACTTTAAAACTCTATCCTTAATCATAAAGACTACCTCTTACTTTATTACATATTTCTATATACTCATTCTTTGTCCTTATATCTTTATCACCAAAATATTTATTAGGAATTATGCTATTAATTCTACCATCTTTCATTACTATTATTTCTTCCCCTAAGAAAACTGCTTCTTCTATATTATGAGTAACTAAAATCATAGTAATATTCTTTTCAATTTTAATTTCAAGCAATAATTCTTGTATCATTTCCTTATTAATTGAATCTAAGGCTGAAGTAGCTTCATCTAACAAAAGAATTTCCGGATTATTTATTATAGTTCTTCCTATAGCAACTCTTTGCTTTTGGCCGCCACTAAGCTCTTTAGGATATTTATGCTTTATGTCAGCTAGTCCCAACTCATTAATAATCCTATTAACTAATTTATCCTTTTCTTCTTTAGATAAATCATTTTTATTTAATCCTAAACTTATATTCCTATATACTGTAAACCAATTAAAAAGTCCTAAGTTTTGCAGTATTAATGAAGTTTCCCCTCCTATTTCTAATTCCCCTTCATAATTAGAAATAAGCCCTGCCATAGTATATAGCAGGGTTGTTTTTCCACAGCCTGACTTTCCTATAATAGCATAAGATTTTCCTCTTTCAATAGATAGGCTTAATTTATCTATTGCTATTTCTTCCTTATACCTTACAGATAAGCCTTTAATTTTTATTATATTATTTAACAAATTTTTCTTCTAATAAATCAGCTGGCTTAACATTTAAATCTTTATTTAATGTTGTTTCAGTCCAATCTATTATACTTTGTAAGTATTCATCACTTGGAAGGGCAGCTTTTTTATATGTTGGTAATGTAATAATATTCTTAACTTCTGGATTAGTATTTGGTATCTTTTCTATTAATATCTCCTTAGCAATTTCAGGATTCTTATTAATTTCATCTACAGCCTTATTATATGCTTCATGAAAGGCTTTAATAGTATTTGGTTTTTCTGAAATAGCATTGCCTGTAAACACCATACACTGTGGTGAAAATTCATCATCCATTCCATAAATATTTTTAGTTAATCCCTGTAATTCTCCATTTGACGCAACTGGTTCTGGGAATATACTCATATCTACTTCCCCACTCTTTAATGCAGCCATCCTTGCAGGTATTTCAGTAATAAAAACTTTTTCTACATTGTAATCTTCACTTAACCACTTATCTATTAAGTAATTAGTGACGCTTACTTCCATCACTCCCACTTTAATATCCTTTTTCTCAGTAGCACCTTCAGTAGCTAAAACTGGGAACATTCCATCTGTCATAGTTGTAGCTTTTATGTCAAAGCCACCGTTTACATTTGTTGCAACAGCAATAAAATCTGTCATTGCTCCATCAATTTCATTGCTTTGAAGAGCACTTTGTCTATTTTGAGCGTTAGTATAAATTTCAATTTCAACATCAATTCCAGCATCTTTAAAATACCCATTCTTTTCTGCAATAAGAATTGGAGCTGTATCAACTGCAGGCATTAAGCCAATTTTTAATGTTGTATCTTCCTTTACCTCTTCTGCTTTTTCTTTATTTCCACATCCAATTAAGAAAATAGAAAACATTGATAATAAAATTAATGATAATTTTCTGTTTAACTTTTTCACTTGTTAAACCTCCTACAAACTTTCTCCTTCCTATTATATTTATTAAATACAAATTTTTCAACCACTTTCCCTATAATATTGCAGATAGTAATAAACTTATCTATATAACCAATGAGTAATATTTTCATAAGCATGCATATAGGAATTATTAGAATAACTTGATATATAATCATTAAATCTTAAATATTAAATCTTTAGGTATTACATAAACTATTAATACATTCTTAAGTCCATTTACTTCTAAGTTGCTTGGAATTTAAAAAATACTATTTTTTTATAAACTAACTATATCTTTTATTACTAAAGAATACCCTGAAATAATTCTAAAGAATTTCTAAAAAAGTCCTTGTTTATTTTTTAGTTTAATGTTATTATAATCTAGCAGTTGGTACGAAAGTGCTAATAACAAGAGGAGCTTGGTTTGTCCTTCGCCGGATACCAAGCTCCTCATTTATTTATTCTTATTTATGCATCTTTCTTTATTAATTTAGTTAACTTCTCTTCTATTTTACTACTCTTAACAATTATAAAATAAGATACTATTATAATTATTCCCCATCCCCATAAAGGCATTTCTAAACTTGCAGAGCCTAACGCTGATGCAAGTAATATCTCCCAAGGTCTAGTAAGTATCAGTATAATAAAATATTTTTTAAAACTCATATTACTAATACCAACTATAAAATTAATAATATCATCTGGAAAAAAAGGAAATAATAACATTAGAAAAATTACACTTTCACCTTTAGGTGAGTTTATTAAATCCTCATACTTCTTTATCAGTTTTTTATTTACAAACCTTTCAACGAACATTCTTCCATATATCCTTGATAATGAAAAAATAATTGCTGATCCTATTATTATAGCCAAAGTTGTAATAACAAATGATTGCCACATTCCAAGTACTATGGCACCTGCTACAGCACTAAAATTACTTGGTATTGGAGCCACTATTATAGAAATTAACTGTATTATAAAAAATACAATATAAGCTTTACTTCCAAGTCCTTCAATATATACTTTAAATTCATCTATTGATGACATATATCCTAAAATCCCACTAGACTTTAGATAAATCATTATACCTATAACTCCAACTATAGCTAAAATTAAGTACATCCACTTTTTTATTGATACTTTTCCATTCATAGTTATGCTCCCCCTAAATGTTGCAAAAATCTATCTAATTTCAAATAAATACTTTTGATGATATTAGTATAAATTCCAAATCTTAATATATTTCATTACTTTATCTAAAGTTTTTCTGAATCAATTCTTATTTTTTTATTATTAATAGTAAGATTTCCAAATTGGGAAATATAATAACAAGGTATGTAAATAATCTCTATAGTTGTATAAATGTAAAAGTTCGCACTAAAATATCTTAAATAAAGGCTTTGTTTTAAAATAATGTTGATAATATATACGAAATTTAAAAGACCAGTGATTTCTAACTCACCGGTCTTTAGTTCGTAATAATTTAAATTTTAT
>JAHAIU010000285.1 GCA_018372555.1 Clostridium sp. | reverse complement strand
AATAAGGTCTATATTTTTTTCTTCTTCAGAATCAGATCTTTCCTTAATATTTAATCCTTTTATATTTTTAACTCCTAAGCCTTCAAAAATCTTAGTATATTTTTTAAAAGCCTCTTCTGGATACTCTGTAGCTATAGTTGCTATTAATATTAAATCCCTATCTTTATTAATTGAATTACATACTTTTTTTAATATCTCTTTGTCTCCTTCTTTATCTTCAGCTCCTCCGATTATTATTAAATCTCCCTTGATTTTTTCCGACATATTTTCACCTCTTATCATGCATTTCTTATTTTATCCATACCAAGTAAATCTTATTCAAAGTTTATATAATACAAAGAAGCGTCAGTTAACAATTAGCAATTGATAATTAGCAATTATTGATGTAATTCTTGCAGAATTGCTAAAGTTGATTTCTTTTTCAAACTCCTTCTGGAGCTTTTTTATTATTTTTTCCATTATTTACTCTTAATTTTTCATTGTGCGACAGCACTTTACTTCTTATAGAATTACTTTATTACGCAATAGAAAAGAGGCCATCATATTGATGACCCCCCTTTTTTTTCAGTTAACAATTAACAGTTAACAATTAATAATTAAGGATGTAATTCCTTCGGAATTACTAAAATGAAATCTTTTTTTTCAAAACTCCTTAGGAGTTTTTTCCTCAATTATGCATTATCCATTATCCATTATTCATTAATTACCCATTATTCATTAATTAACCATTATTCATTAATTACCCATTATTCATTTTAAAAAGTTGCTCTTCCAGGTATTATTAACCTATCTCCTGCTTTAATATTATTCACATCTTCTATTTCATTTAATCTCTCTAATTCACTAACAGTAGTATTATATCTCTTAGCTAACTTCCAAAGGGTATCTCCATCAGCTACAATGTAAATAATAATGGAAGCTTGTTTTTCTTTAACTTCATTATTACCCTTTATAACTTCTTTTATATAATCCTTATTTACTCTATAATATGCCTTTAAAGATATATTAACATTAGCTCTAATAGATATCGCGTTACCTTCAATACTAGCATCAATATTTTCTAAGCTAGCCTTTGCAACAACCTTCATATTCTTTCTTAAGCCTTTTACATCTACTACTGTAGAGAATGGAACATTATCAACTAATATCCCATAATCCATTTCCTCACTTGCTAGCTTATAAAGTACATAAGTCTTTACTACTCCTTCTAACCTAACTCGTTCATCTTCTACAACCTTTTCTTTTATCATAGGTCTACCTGTAACAAAAATAACCTCTTCAACTCTATCTTCTCTATTTTTAAGTTCTAAAGTTTCCTTTGCAGTTACCTCGGAGTTAGCCATATCATGAATTAATGCAAATTCTGTTTTTCCACTTTCTAAATCAATATTCATCGTAGGTGAATAGGCATCCTTTAATATTTCCACCCTTTCCTTTGAATAAATCTTTACTTTTCCTTTAACAATAAATTCAATTTCTACAACTCTATTTTCTCCAACATCGTCTAAATTAACACTATATTGTTGATCATAAACTTTTAAGTCCATATCTGTAAGCATATCACCACTAATTCCAGGAATCTCTTCTTCCTTTGAAAGGTAAACATCATCTACTAAAGATTCTAATTCTCTATTATTCTTCCCCTTATAAAGTAACATAATCCTGCAATAGCATCCTATATACACTTTCCCATCAACAACTTTAATTTCCTTTTTATGAAGATTCATATCACATTTTAGAACTTCGTCTATCTCACTTTTATCTATTGATGCCTTCAATCTTGATTTACCCATTAAATCTAAGTCTTTTTCACCTTTAAGTTTATTAATAGGCTCCTCTTCTCTTTGAACTTGTATATCTTCAGTTCCATCAATGTCCTTTACGTATTCGAATTCTCCATTTTTATAAATTCCCCATCTTAAAATTAAAATTCCGCTTATTCCAACTTTTCTTTCATTTAGCAAATCTGCTTCAATATGTTCTATGTCACATTCAACATTGCACACTATATTATGTTCATCATTGTTAAGCTCAATATAATTTGCAAATTTATCATTGAATATTACAGCATGCACCTTGTTGTATGGAGAATCTTCAACTGGCTCTTCTTTAGATACATAGAATACTATATATTCAACTTTCCCTTCCACCATAATTTTATCGCCAAGTACTTCCTTACTAGTAATAGTAGCTTTTACATCTGCACCTAATACATCTTTAATATCAGGATATTGTGAATCCCTTATTAAATGTTCTCCTTTTAAGACGTGATTCGTTTCCCCTTCTCTAAGTAATTCTTCGTAATTAATGGTTTCTCTTATTACATCTATATCTGACATATAACCCCTCCCATAGGATACCTATTAATAAATATATTTCCAACTATATATATTTATTCATAAATTGGATTATTGTTTCAAAAATATAACAAATATTTTTCTTCAATTTATTTGCTACAATTAAAAAATGTAAATGATTTTATCTATATATGTCGAATTTAAACACTTTTTTCATCTTTTTTATTTAAAATTTCAAAATAAATTGTTGACACTCATTAAAATATGTCGTATTATAAATATGGTTATTGACCATATAACCTCTCATAAATTCTCAATACCCTTTTATACCATAGTTGAAAGATGGAAACCCACCATCTTTCTTTTTTTTTCGTAAAAATAAAATTTAATATTTTACACAAAATAAAAATAGAGCTCTACTTTTTGAGCTCTATTCTTACATAGCAAAATATAGTTGCACCGTATTAGTTAACACATCAGAATAGCTGTACGTTACCGTTCTAGGAATATCGTTGTCTAATCTTACCACAAAAATGCTTGGATGTGCACTTTCAATTATTCCGTTGTTTACTAGGATCTTTTTTCTTCCACCGTTTGCCTTTAAAGTTACCTTTTCTCCTATATGGTTTTCAATATGTCTCTTTATAGACGCGATAGTCTTTACATTTTCCACATAAACACCTTCTTTCTTAATTATAATTATACACCCAAACCCACTTATTGTCAAGTAAAAATTATTATTTTACCACCTTTAAAACCACTTGTCAATGTAAACTTTTTACTATTTTTATTCTTTTTTCTTCATTACTATTATCCCTTATTTAAAAATTTTTATTCACTTATTTTATTTCAATATTTATATATAAGGAGATCTTGGATATCCTTCTCTATACTTACCCCTAGTTTGTAATCCTCCAATCCCCTTTATACCTGTAATAGTATTATCTATAACTTCAGTTATAGATACCACCTTGTCAATTCTAGTATAAGCAATCTTTTCACATACTAATACAGGATCTAAGCAATGTATCAATACCCTATTGGGGGAGCTTGCAAAGTTAGCTCCCGCATCTAACATACATTCATAACAGCTTTGACAAGCCCCTGCAAATATAACTAATTCATCATAACTT
>JAHAIU010000284.1 GCA_018372555.1 Clostridium sp. | reverse complement strand
GTCCCTAAGTTAACGTTATTGTTAGATGATATAACTATATTACTTTTATTTAAGATATAAACACTATTTAAATCAGGAGAAAAGTAATCATAATTTTTTTGAAACTCCTTTTCATTTATTATTAAATATAAAATTCCATAAGGCTCTCCATTATCATAAGTAAGTGCTTTTGTTATTATCACTACAGGCTCATATTGTGTAGTTGAAGTGAAGCCTTTATTTAAATATTGATATAAAATAGTATCCTTTTCTTCCAATGACTTCTTAGATATCTCCATTTCAAGCAAATCTATAGGTTCTTTATATAATAAACCATCTTTAAGATATGTCTTACCATTTAGACCTGCAATAACTAAATCATAGCTATAATTATTTTCTTTAAATAAAGAATTTATATGTGTATTCATATTATATATATTATTAAAGGACTCGTTATAGCTTAGGTTGTCCTCAGTAAAATAAAGCCTTACAGCTCTATTGGAGTTTATTGAATTAATAGTTTCAACTGACTGTCTATGAAAATCATATAACTTTTCATAAACTCTCTCTATTATTTTCTGTTGAGAATCTATATATGACTTTTCAAATATATCTCTAGATATGTTTATTATTACACCACTGATGGCAATAGATATACAGATTACTCCAACTACAACTGCACACATTATTTTAAAGAACAAACTATTTTTTCTTAATATATTACTTATCACTTTTATCCTCCATAAGTATCTTCAATCTACGGTAACTGCTTGGAGTATATCCCGTAATCTTCTTAAATACCCTACAGAAATAACTATGGTCTGAATACCCTACCATACTACTAATTTCAGACACATAATGTTTATTATCCTTAAGTAATTCACAAGCCTTCTCAACTCTTATTTTATTTAGATATTCTGAAAAACCTTCCTTGCAATGGTTACTAAAATATGAAGATAAATAACTATAATTAAAATTAAACTTCTGTGAAATAGCTCCTAAATCTAAGTAAGTTGCATAGTTGCTATTTATATATTCTATTATATTTTTTATACTATCTTCTTCATTGAAATTATCTGATAGAATCATTTTTAGCTCTTTAAAAATATCTTCAGTCGCTTTAGTAAAATCTGTACTATATAAAACTTCTTCTATAATGTTAAAGTACTTATCCCTTAATTCATCTGTATTATTACAATACTCTTCAATACTAACAAGAATAATATAAATTAAATTCTTTATTAAACTTTTTAGCTTTTGCTCATTCATTTTAGTTAATATTGCATATTCTATATAATTCTCAATCTTAGTAATTGCTAATTCAAAATCTTTTATTTTTATTTCATTATAAAATTTATCAAAATCAAATTTTTTACTTTTCTCTTTAATAGAATTTTCTGTACATAATAAAGGTACATTTTTGTAATAAAATTTTTGTCCTACAAATGGAATAAATCTATCATTATATATTTTTTTTATGTCTGATATATTATTAAATTTTTCAGTAATCACAAAAAATATATTGTCATTATTCCATATATCATTATTTATGAACTTTTCTATTCTATTAACTATATCCTTATCATCACTTAATTTGTAATTTATTGTATAAAACAAAATCCTATCATTTATTAATGACTTTATATTTATATACTCTTTGTTACATTGGAAAAACTCATCTAATTTTCCTATAGTGTCTTGAATCCACTCTTCATTTTTCCCATGTAAGCTTTTTATATCTATTCCTAATATTCTAAAGCAGCTATGATGAAAAAGATTTACAAACCTTTTCTCATTTAATACGTTTTCATAACCTATAATATATTTTTCGATTAAGCTATGATAATATTCCTCATCATTTTTCATCAGCTTCATCCCTGGAATTCTATTTACAGCTTTTTTTAAAGTTAAAATCAAATTAGAGGGAGTCAGTGTAGGCTTTAAAACATAGTCCACTGCTCCGCTCAATAAAGTGTTTTTTACGTACTCAAATTTATCATAACTACTAAGAATAACAATCTGTATTTCTGGATACTTTTTCTGTACTATTTTCGAAAAATCAACTCCGTCCAATATAGGCATTACTATATCAGATATAATAATATTGGGTTTAACTTCCTCAATTATATCTAATGCTTCTTTCCCATTTGTTGATTCTCCAACTATTGTAAAGCCTTCACTCTCCCAATTTATCATGTGCTTAATTCCTTGACGCATAATAAATTCATCTTCTACAATTAATACCTTACAGTACTTTCCCATACTATCCATCCTTTACAGATTGTTATTATAATCTATGCTTTTTTAATGAAACTCACTGCTCACATATATTTGTCGGTGTAACTCCCATAAGCCAAATCAGATACTTTTGGTCTTAGTTATAGTAAAACTTAAATCAATATCTTTATTAGATGGTATTAAATATTGATCATGAACTGGAGCTCCCCAGCTATCATCTCCACCTATGCCCATCTGTTTTGCTATTATACGTACCCATGTATAATTAACATTAGGTAATTCATCAATATGCATTGCATTTTCAATTTCATATGCACTATATGGTAATACACTTAATTCAAATGGTTTATCATTATAATTAAAACATAAACCTTCCCCATTACTATCAGTTACCTCAGCCCATCTAACTCCTGTTCTATTTCCACACTCTTGAGGAATTAGATATTTTGACATATTATCACTTGCTGTACTTTCAAATACATCAAGTCTAGCACCTTCATTACGATCTATATAATTTTCCTCTGGGCCTAATCCATAATACTTAAATATATTTAGCTTCTTCTTTAGCTTAAATTCCATACCATATAAAGGAATTTCAGCCATACCTTCAACACCAGTATATTTTAATCTTATATTTATTGAACCATCAGATTTAACAGTATATATAACTTTATTTGTTGTTTGAACTGTTGTTGGCATTACAAAAGTATACTCCAATGTTACTTTATCTTTTTGCTCATCTAACTTAAAATCAACTGCTCTTTGATGTAATCCAGCAATTTGCCATTGTGCACATCTAAAGTTATGTCTATTACCCCTATCATTATCTGTAGTTGCCCTAAAGAAAGATGTCCTAGGTGCTCTTGTAATATACTCTTTATCATTGTAACGAAGCGATATTAGTCCTGCCTCTTGCTTAGAAAACATTACACTAAAGTCTTTCCCCTTAACTCCAATATTAACATCACCATGTACTACTTCAAATTTATCTTCACAATTCTTACTAGCTAATTCTTCTAACTTATTAATTATAGTTTGTCCAAATGCTACTTCATGCCCTCTTTCTGCCCATAAAGTATCTTCTCTTAATCTCATAGATACATTATAAGTAAATTCTCCATTTTTTTCAAGTTCTGGGCATTCTACTGTTACAAACTTTTCATCCCCTGCTTCAACACTTTCTAAGATTGTTTTTTCAAAAATTCTATTACCTTCATGCTTTATATAGAATACAAACTCATATTCAGAAGTTCCA
>JAHAIU010000283.1 GCA_018372555.1 Clostridium sp. | reverse complement strand
AAATCATATAATGAATCTTTGTCATGCTAAAGCTGTAATAGCGTGCCATGAATTAGTTGATGGAGGAAAGATTGGACCAGTTCCAGGATATGTTCCAATTTATCCTGAAAGTTGTAAACCAGAAGATCAAATAGCAGCAATGAATGCTGAAGAGCTTACTGAAAAAGTTTGGAATGACTTATATGTTCATAGGGAATATAACGGATTTATAAAAAAATATTGGGAGGACAATAATATAGATCCAGATATTAGACCAGGGGATATGGAACTAATCAAAGAAGCTAAAATTGACTTTTTTGCTTTAAATTGCTACAGAAGTAATGTGGCAAAGGATTGTAAGCCAGAAGAAGAGTATTTAGAACTGCAGCTTAATAAAAATGGAGTAAAGGGACAGTTTATCTATCCTAAATACCCAGGTGTATATCAATTAGCGGCTAATCCAAATGTTGAAACTACAGATTGGGATTGGGAAATTGATCCTATTGCTATGAGATATATGTTACGTTATATGTGGGATCACTATCAACTACCAATGATGATTACTGAAAATGGCTATGGAGCTCATGAATCTCTTGGTGAAGATGGATGTGTACATGATGAAGAGCGTATTAATTTCTTAAGAGATCAAATATATCAAGTTGGACTAGCTATAATGGATGGTTGTGAAGTTATTTCATATAATCTATGGTCCTTTACAGATTTATTAAGTACAGGTAATGGTATGGCAAAGAGATATGGATTAGTTTATGTAAATACAACTGATGAAGATGTTCTTGATTTAAGAAGAATCAAAAAGGATTCATTCTATTGGTATTCAAAGTTAATTAAGTCTAATGGTAAAGAGTGGTAGCTTGGTAAGGGGGAAATTTTATGAATTACAAAAATATGGCAACAAATATTCTTAAGGAATGTGGTGGAATTGATAATGTTGCTGTGGTAAATCATTGTGCAACTCGATTAAGACTGACTTTAAATGATGAAACAAAAATTAGTGAAGAAAATATTAAAAGTATATCAGGGGTAATGGGAATAGTTTCTAGGGGAAAAGAAATTCAAATAGTTATTGGAACTGATGTTGGAAATGTTTATAATGAGTTTGTCAAATTAGGTAACTTTAAAAAGGGTGGAAAAGTTAATGAAGATGGAAAAAAGAATATTTTAGGTACTATTGTTGACTTTATAAGTGGAACTTTTGTTCCAGTACTCCCAATATTAGTTGCAGCTGGGCTGGTATCAGCAGTATTGAATATATGTGTGACTTTCTTTGGACTTGCTACAGACACAGGAACATATGTTGTTTTAAATACAATAAATAATGCTGGATTTTTCTTCTTACCAGTGTATGTTGGATATAGTGCAGCTAGAAAATTAGGCGTAAACCCTATGATGGGAGCTTTTTTAGCAGCTATACTTGTTCATACCAATATAGATGGTGTTGCAGGGTTAGATTTTTTAGGGATTCCTATAACTCAAGCGACTTATAATACATCAGTTATCCCAATAATTCTTGGTGTATTATTTATGAGTTTAGTTGATAGAATTGTAGATAAATATACTCCAAAAGAAATAAAATTCTTTGCAAAGCCTTTAATAACAATATTAATAGTAACTCCTGTTACTTTAATTGCTCTTGGGCCTTTAGGAGTAATAATAGGTAATTATGTAGCAGAAGGATTAACATTTATTAACACTAAGCTTGGATGGTTATCTGTAGGATTAATTGGAGCTTTAACTCCAATTCTTGTAATGACAGGAATGAATCAAGCATTATTCCCATTAGTATTTGCAGCTATGGCTGAGTATGGATATGATGCATTTGTTATGCCTGGAATGTTAGCGTCCAATGTAGCAATTGGAGCAGCAGCTTTAGCAGTTTATTTTAAATCAAAGAATCAAGATGTTAAGGGGCTAGCATTATCTTCAGGATTAACTGGAGTATTAGGAATAACAGAGCCTTCAATATTTGGAGTATTATTAAGATTTAAGAAACCATTTATTGGAGCAATGATAGGTGGTGGAATTGGAGGATTATTTGCAGGTATAATGCAAGTTAAACAATATGCTGTAGTTTCTCCAGGTATAGCAGCATTACCTACATTTATTCCTACAGATGGATCAGGAGTAATGACTAATTTTTATTTAGCGGCAGTTACAATAGCAATATCTGTTGTATGTGCATTTATAGCTACGTGGATATTAGGGTTTGAAGATGAATCTAAATAAGTGTCTTAAAAGGAATGGAGTTTTTATTTCCATTCCTTTTAAAACACTTGAAAAAGTATTAGGATTAAAAATAATTATAAAAAGTTAGAACTTTTGAGTAGGGTAGCAGAACTTTGAGATAACTCAACTTTTTGATATCCTGGGGTATAAATTAATCTACATTAATAGTATTTTCATCAATTCTTAGTGCAGTATTTTTAATTTTTAATTCTGAAACATTTCCTAAGAAGAGAACTCTAAATAATTTAAATCTTCTTATTACATATATTGAAAAAGGTAAACATAATGAACCTATAATAAGATTATTTGCAAAAAAGATAGAGTAATTTTCAATTTTTAGTATAGTACTTATTAAGATCATTGATGCTATTTGGAAAAACCATGAGAAAATATAAATATCTATGGAGTGTTGTCCAATAAGTTTTAACATATTATTGGATGATTTTATTTTCTTTGCTAAATTATAAACTAGTATTATTCCAAAAAATCCAGATATAAATATTAATAAATTAAGTAAATAAGGATTAATTGAAAAATTGCTAGTATAGATATATGTAGTAATACCAATTATTAAAATAGAAATAATTAAAAAATAATTTTTTTCAAATAATGCCTTTGCCTCAGAATAGAATTTTCTAAATATAATACCTAATAAAAAGAAGACTAAGAAAAAAGCAACTCTATTAAGAGCTAGAAAACTTATATTATTTGGGGAAAATATATTTAATATTATAGCTATTACTAAAGTAAATTTAATAGGAAGCTTTAAGATTAATGGAGCCAAAATATTAATAAATAATAAAGTATATAAAAACCATAAGGCACCCATTATTCCATTCTCAGGGTATAAGAATATTACTTTTATCATATCTAGTAGTCCTTTTATTCCTACAGGTGAATTAGTTACTTGTTTTAAAATAATAATTAAAGCATTAGTTATTATAGAAATTGTTAAAAAGGGTAATCCTAAGCGATAAAGCTTTTTTCTTATAAAAGGTAAGTATTGTGTTTTTAAATTCATATCTAATAATTTTAATGAAAGAAAACCTGATATGAAAAAGAAAACAGGCATATGAAACATATAAATAAATTGTACTATAAATTCATATACATCTGGACGTGGTAAAAATGAAGGGGTAGCAGCGTGTCCAATAAATACTAGAATTATAGCTATTCCTTTCATATAATCTATTTCATTAAAATAGTCTGCTTTTTTTAGCATTATTAATCCTCCTTATGAATACTATTAGAAAAATATAGAAGCTATTG
>JAHAIU010000282.1 GCA_018372555.1 Clostridium sp. | reverse complement strand
TGAAGTTGTAGATTTACCTTCTCCTGGATCAGAGCTTGAAACTACTATAGCTCAATAAACAATATCAAAGGATGAATATTGAATATTGGTTCTTAAAGTTCTATAACTTTCTGCTGCTATAGATTTAGGTTCTTTTTCAACTATAAACATATCTTCCTCCTAATTATCCTTCATGTCAGGAATAGATCCAAGTACAGGAAGGTCTAATTCCCTTTCTAGCTGTTCCTTGTTCTTAAAGGTATTATCTAAGAACTCTAGTAAAAATGCTAATCCTACACCAACCATTAATCCAAGTAAAAAGGCAATTGCTATATTCATCTTTTTATTTGGGCTAACCGGTTTTTCTGGCAATTCTACTGATTCAATTATCTTAATATTTCCATTTGGTACTAATTCCTTAGAAGTTTCAATAAACTCTTCTGCTATTTCATCTATTACTACTTCAGCTTCTTTTGGATTTTTACTTTTATATTTTATTTCTAATATTTGAGTATCTGTAACAGAAACTACTGTTAAATTTTCTAATACTTCTTGTGGTTCTAACTTAAGGCTAGTACCCTTTAAACTTCTAGAAACTAAATCCTTAGTTTTTATAGTTTCAGAATATGTCTTCATAAGCTTTTGGTACATCACGACATCATTTTGACTATAATTTTGATTTTCTCCCTCTTCCTTACCTATAAAAACTTTTGTACTTGCTTCATATTGTGGCTTAATAACAAAAAAACTAAATACAGCTGAAACTACTGTTGCTAGTAAAGTAATTACAACTATCATTAGCCATCTCTTTTTTAAAGCTTCAAATAACTCGTCTAATCTTATTACTTGTTCTTCCAATTAAGTTCCTCCTAACTATTAATAACCTAGTTGTCAATAAATTATTTTTTATAGTCTTTTAAGCAAATTCAATTTTACTAAAAATCAACAAAACTTCTTGTAAGCTTTTTTACAAAAGACATATTTATTTAACAAATTTCTCAGCATTTTAAATTATATCACAATATGATTATTTTTAAACAAAAAATTATCTACCTACTTCGACATTAAATCTCAATCATGCATTCTTTATCCAAATTCTACTTTTCCTTTTCCTAATGTAATTGTATTCTTAATTTTTTTGCAGTTGTTTTTCAAATTTATTTATATTTACTCTATAAAAAGTAAATCACTATATTGATTTTATAATAAAAAACTCTATATAATAGTATCTTCTACCTCTTTACCTTCAAAGAATAAATGTATGCATTTTACTACATACATTTATATATCTAATTATGTAAATTTACTTAATCCAAGAGCCTATCTTTTTCTTCTTTTCAATGCTTTTTCTTCTAATTAATCCCTCTGTATTAAATATATAAATTCCCTTTTTACTTATTTTTTCAACTTCTTTATCTATAAGTTCACTTTTTATCTCTTCTTCAAAACCTATAAAATCATATATATTTTTCTTTATTAATTTCTTACAGGCTTTTTGCGTTGTCTTTCCATATGCTCCATTTAAACTTTCTACATCTAATTGAAATAAACAACCTTTATTAATTAGTCTGTCTATTTTCTTATAGTCACTTTTAATCTCCTCATTTTTTTCAGGTCCAACTATTATTGGAATTACTTCTACTAAACTAAGTTCAAAAACTAATTCTAATAATTCATCTACTGTACTGCTTTCCTCTGAATTTAAAAGAGCATAATTCCCTCTATTTATAGTTCCAATTCTTTTATTTAAGAAATCTTTTACTGAATCGTAATTATCCCTTATAAGATTAGCTGAATAAAGAGCTAAATAAGAATTTTTTTCTTTTAAATAAGCATTTAAATCCTGGACTATTTCTTCAACTTCCATAATACTTGTCTTACTTTCTTCATCGTAGTATGCAGGTGCCAATACTAGCCTTCTGATATTACATCCTTCTGCTACTTCAATTTTTTCAAGTAAATTAACCCTATTAAATTCATTATTAATAGTTAAATCTTTTAATATTAAATTTGCTATCATACCCAATACCCCTATTTTCCCTACAAAAATATTAAAATGTGACTTTAGTCCCACCTACAAATTAAATTATATCCACTTTAGTATAGTTTTACTACATCTTTTCTTTTACATAAATTGTTCTATTTTGACATTTTATTTTAGCATTTTTTTATTTTTAATATTTTTTGCATAATAATACTTATTTTATTAAATTTGCTCTTTAAATCTTACTATATATATACTATTATTCATAATTTTAGTGAAATTAATGTATTTTTATGGATGTAAAAAATACGAATATTTCTTCGCATTTTTATATTAACTTAGGTATTTACCTTATATAAAGATAATTTTTGAGGTGATTTTATGGAAGATTTAATTATTAAAGCTAAAAAAGAAGATATTAATGCTAAAAATGAAATTATCAAAGCTTTTACTCCTCTTATTATTAGCGAGTCCAAAAAGGTATTTATTAAGAATAGAAATTATGAAGAGCTAATTCAAATGGGTATAACTAATTTGCTTCACGCAATTAAATTATTCGACTTATCTAGAGACCCTAAAGCTTTCACTGCCTATGCAGCTTTTAGTATTAAAAACTGCTATAGAGCACTTATACGAAAAGAAGCTAGATCTAATGATGAACTTAGTATAGATATAGTAAATGAAGAGTCAAATCAAAGCTATTCAGATGCACTAATAGATACCAGCTTCTCCCTAGAAGAAACTGCAATAAACAACATCCTAAAAGAAAAACTAAAAAAGGCCCTAAATAAATTAGAACCTGAAGAGTTAAGTATTATAAAATTCTTATATATAGATAGCACATCAGCCAACTTAAGTAAATACGCTAGGTCTGTAGGAAAGGACTACTATTACTGTAGCTGCCTAAAAAAACGTGCCCTTTCAAAACTTAAGTCTATAATACTATAAAATATGAATCTTAATAATGTAATATGTTAACTTAAAACTTTCCACTTATAACATTGAGTAATTCCTTTAACTTATTATTTCTAAAAATAAAAAGCACACTATTTCTATACCAAGACCTAATTTGATATTTCAAGGTCCTATGAAGCATATTAATAGTGTACTTTTGGAGCAATAGATAATTAGACAGAATTATCTATTGCCCCGTACTTTTTTACTATACATATTTAATTTTCATTTTAAATTTTAGCTTTACCATATTTTCTTAATATTCTTTTTTAGTTTTTCTAATATTTTATCTTTCATGTATCTTGCTTTATGGTATTCTAGGTCTTTTTCTTCTGCATATTTCTTTAAAGTAATATTCTCTACATATATAGCCTTAAGTAAAACTCTTTCTTCCTCTTCTAAAAGATTGATTTCCTTTATAAGTATTTCTTTATCTTCACTTTTTATATAGTCTTCAATTATATCTGTACTTTCATCTACAATTTCTTTTATATCTATTACCATTGCAATTTCATTTGATTCCTTATGTTTATAGTATTGTTTTTCAGCCTTTGATATTTCCTTGTATATATCATTTC
>JAHAIU010000281.1 GCA_018372555.1 Clostridium sp. | reverse complement strand
TTGATGCTCTAATATATGTTGTATTGTTAAATTAGCTTTTCCCTTTATTGGATCATTTTCTCCATCTACAAACTCTGGGAAGAACTTAGTTATCTTATCAGAAATACTAATAGTTCTATCACTAACTAACTTTTGTATTGCATAGTTAATTGAGTACATTTTTGTATTTGAAGCAATATCATATAATGTTTCTGTTGTAACATCTGATGAATCAGTCTTTGGAGTACCATCTTGATTATAAGAATTAGTCTTTCCATATGCACTGTTCTTAACCATAACACCATCTTTAATAACAGCTAATTGAGCACTTGTAAATCCATACTTAACATCATTGTTAATTAAAGTATCAATTAAATCTAAAGTACTTTGATCCATTCCTACAGCTTCAGCACTACCTGAGATAACTTCTGGATATGGTATTTTTATATTAACCTTACCTGTTTCAGGAACAAAGTTTGTTACTTGTATAGTATTTCTATCGTTTACAGAGATATCAGAAAAATCTATTTCATAAGTCTTACCATTGTTTCTGCAAGCTTCTGAAACATCTATCTCATTCCCATTAATAAAAACTCTTACATTTTGTAATCCATCACTACATGTAATATATAATTTTCCTTGACCTTTATATCCTTTAAAGGTATACATATTATTCACTATTAAGGTATCATCTACATAATTTAAGTAGTCTGGAAATGTTATATCTGCTTGTAATCCTGAAGTATTAATATTACCATTCACTTCTGTTACTACACCATTTCGATTTTCCATTGCACTTACCCTTACTGAAGGTGCAACAACCATTGATGATATAAATGTTAGCGCCATAGCTATACAGCACAGCTTCTTCTTAGTTTTCAAATTTACCACCTTACCTCTTAATTATTTATCCCTTTAATCGTTAAAAATATATATTGTTAATTAAGGTTAATTAAGCATTTTTTACATCTGCATCTTTAATTGTAAAGTACGTAATTATAAATCCTGCTACATAGGATATAACAAGCCCAATGAAAAAGTTAAGCATACTTTCTGGTTTCATTATAGGAATAGCTACTAATCCTGATGGTCCCCAAGAATTTGCTAAAACATGTGTAAACATAACATAAGCTCCACCAAATC
This sequence comes from Clostridium sp., assembly GCA_018372555.1. Lineage (GTDB taxonomy): Bacteria > Bacillota > Clostridia > Clostridiales > Clostridiaceae > Clostridium. The sequence continues at coordinate 2,392 of JAHAIU010000281.1, read as the reverse complement.
CAGCTCCTAAACCTGCTGTAATAAATGGTTTAAACATTGGAAGAGTAACTCCATATATTAATGGTTCTCCAACACCTAAGAATCCTGCTGGAAGAGCACCTGTTATTACTTTTTGTAATCTCATATTCTTAACTTTTCTTGCAATAAAGTAAATAGCTATTGCAGCACCAACTTGTCCAGCTCCAGCCATTGCAAGTACTGGGAATAATGAAACTCCACCCATAGCCTCTAATTGAATTGCATAAATTGGAATTAATCCATGATGTAATCCAAGTAAAACCATTGGTAAGAATAATGCTGCTAGTACAAATCCACTAATTACACTTACAACTGGATTAGAAGAATTAATAATTACACTTAATGCAGAAACTAATCCATCAGATAAGAAACCAGCTAATGGCATTATAATAAATACGAAAATTATTCCTGTAATTAATAAAGTTAGTAATGGGGTTAGAATTAAATCTAAAACATCTGGTATTCTCTTACGAATTGCTTTTTCTATTTTAGCAAGGATATATACACCAATAATAACACCTATAATACCGCCTTTTCCTGTTGTTAAAATAGAATTTAGAGGAACTGCTTCATCATAAAGTCCTAACATAGTTGATAATGCTACTATGTTTCCACTTATTGAAATAGCACCAAGCATTCCACCTAATGCTTCTGTTGCACCAAATTGTTTTGCTGAATTAATACCTGTATAAATAGCAAAATATGATAAGAATCCACCTCCAATTAATGAGAACATTAATTGAGTAGCTTTCCAGAATCCTTCTGCTGGAAGTGTTCCTTGTCCTTGTAGTGTAGAAACTAAACTTCCTAGTCCATTAAAAATACCAGCTGCAATAATTGCAGGTATTAATGGAATAAATATATTTGCAATAACATTAATTGCCTGTTTAAATTTATTTTGCTTTTGATTATCTTTAACTTTTTGCTTATTATCTTCCCAGTTTTCAGTTACAACTCCATCTCTAGGAAGTCCTAATTCATCTATGCAAATATCTGTAACCTTCTTTGCTTTACCTGGTCCTAAAACCACTTGTAAATAATTATTAGCTTCAACAACCCCTAGTACGCCTTCAGTATTCTTAAGTTCATCCATCTTAATTACTTTGGAATCTTTTATTGTAAGTCTAAGTCTAGTCATACAATTAGCTGCCTTAACAACATTTTCTTTCCCACCAACTAGGTTAACAATTACTTTGGCTAATTCTAAGTTTGTCATATAATTCCCCTCTTTCATTTAATTAATATTTTCTAGAGCATATCTTACATGCCCTTCAGCTTTTTCTAGCCTTATTTCTGCTTCATCAGAATTACAATTAAGAAGTATCATTATAATAGCAGTTTTAACTTTTCCCTTTGATTCTTTTAAAGCCTTCTTTGCTGTTTCTCTATTAGCACCAGTTGCTTCAATAATTATATTTTCAGCTCTTGATACTAATTTTTCATTAGTTTGCATAACATCTACCATAAGATTTTGATAAGACTTTCCTATCCCCACCATACTACCAGTAGATATCATGTTTAATGCCATCTTTTGTGATGTTCCAGCTTTTAATCTTGTTGATCCTGTAAGAACTTCAGGACCTACAACAAGCTCAATAGCTACATCTGAATACTTTGCCATTTCAGAGTCCTTATTACAAACAACAACTGCTGTTTTGCAACCAACTTCTCTTGCATACTTTAGTCCATGAATTACATAAGGGGTTCTACCACTTGCTGCTATTCCTATTACTACATCTTTACTAGTAACATTTAAAGCTTTTAAATCTTCAACTCCTAATGTTTTACTATCTTCTGCACCTTCAACTGCCTTAATAAAAGCAGATGAACCTCCTGCAATTAATCCAACAACTAAATCACTAGGTACTCCAAAGGTAGGGGGACACTCAACTGCATCTAACAACCCTAATCTTCCACTAGTACCTGCCCCCATATAAATAATTCTTCCACCTCCTTTTAACTTTTCTGTGCATATATCTATAACCTCTGATATTTGAGGCAAAGCATCCCTAACTGCTGTTATTACCTTTTCATCTTCCATATTCATAGCTGTTGCAATCTCAATAGAAGACATTTTATCTAAATCCATAGTGCTCTTATTTCTAGTTTCAGTTGTTAGTTTAGTTAAATCTATCATAACACTCCTCCTAAATTTAATAAGATATCGTTTACTTAAAGGATAAATTTGGTTTTTGTATGTGAGTTCTATTAAACTGTTGAATATTGGAATCATAATGCTTATTTACAAATGCCGTATATAGTATATCTATTATATTTAATTGTGCTATCCTAGAAGATATAGCTCCTTCTCTAAAAACAAGTTCTGTTGAAGGTACTAATAATCTGTAATCTGCAATTCTACTTATAGGTGATT
>JAHAIU010000280.1 GCA_018372555.1 Clostridium sp. | reverse complement strand
AATTATTTATTTTCAGACTCTATCTCATTCCTATCCACCATTCTGAAAAATGGATAATAAATTAAAACATCCATAAATATCAATGCAATTTGCAATAGATCCACGACATTAATAAAACCTATTTTATATTACGTTTGTATCTAAATTCCCAATAAAATCCCGAATTTTCTAACTTATAATAGTGTTTATCATCAAATGCATCAATACTTTTATCTTTACTCATACTATAAGAATTCTAGTCTTATAGTAATTTAAAACTATTCAACTGAATCATATTCTGCATACACAAGTACTAAAAATGGATTCTAAGACTTATACCATATTTTCTGCTGATGAAACATATATTAAAGTTAAAGGAATCAACCATTACGTTTTGATTGTTATATAAAATTCAGATATAAAATTTTCAAATCTTCTTACCTTATTATCTATTGGTAAAAAGGTTATGACAGTGCTATTATATTTTTTTCCATTCGGGTTGCTCAGTGCAATTTTTTAAATCTCATCAGTACAGATTGTACATTAAATAAGCTTAATCAATTAAATTACCTGCTAAATGGTAGATTCTAATTATCCTTAATTAACAAACATTGATTATCTAGTTATTTTATTTTTTAAAAATCTTCCCTATTAGCTAATTGTATGAAAGGCAAATAAATCATTGCTGCTAAAAATATATCTACAAGAGATAAAATAATTGCTCTCCAATCAAATCCAGTTGAAAAGAATCCATATAATACTGGAGGCATTACCCATGTAACATTTTGCGTTACTGGAGCAACTAAACCTAAACTAGTTGCAAAATAACTTACTGTAGCCATTACTGCTGGAGCTAATATGAACGGTATAAATAATAATGGATTTAATACTGTTGGCAATCCATACGATACAGGTTCCCCAATGTTAAACATTACTGGTACAATTCCTAGCTTAGCGACCTCTCTATAATGACTATTTTTTGATTTCCAAAATATAGCTATTAATAATCCTAGATTTGCACACCATACAAAAGATCCAAAAGAAACGTTTGTCCATATATAAGGTAATGGTTGATTAGTTTGAAATGCTTCCATATTCGCTATTAACGCAACTCCAAAGACCCCTTCCATAATAGGCGCCATTACATTTCCACCATGAATTCCAAAAAACCAGAAAAGCTGTGTTAGTACTACAACTAAAAGTACTGTCCAATAACTTTGAGAAATACCAAGTAATGGTGCTTGAAGAACCTTATAAACCCAATCAATTAATAACTCTCCTGTTACTTTATTGAATATATAAGTTAAAACGCCAACACAATATAAAGAAATAAATGCTGGAATAATTGCTAAAAATGGTGTTGATATAGCAGGGGGAACAGTATCCGGAAGCTTAATTGTCCAATTTTTATTCATTATTTTACAAAACACAACAACAGCAAAAAATCCTACAATTATAGCAGTAAAATAACCTCCAGAATTAATTTGGTTCCCTGGCAATAAGCCACTAATAGTTACTAATAAATTATTTCCATCTATATTTAATCCAGCAACTTGATTAATAGTATTAGCTGCATCTGCTGAAATATTATTTCCTAGAGTAAATGATTGAGTCATTGATTTTCCAATTGATATAGCAAAAGCTGCAAGTGCTACTAAACCACCTGATAAGTGTTCAGTATTATATGATTTAGCAATATTACTACCTAATGAAAATACAAATAAAAGTGATATAATAGCTAAACTGCCTTGAAAAATCAAATTATTAATACCTATAAGCCAGTTAAATTTTTCAGTAATCCAAGTCAATCCAAATTGGTCAGGAACATCTACAAGAAAAGCATTTAATAACACAGCAATAGATCCTGTCATTACAACTGGCATAGTTCCAATAAATGCATCTCTTAAAGCTACCAAATGTCTTTGCTCACCTATTTTCACAGCAACAGGCAGCATATGTTTCTGCATAAAATTCATAAATTTTTGGCTATTCATATTTCTTCCTCCTAAAATTAATATAAAAATACTACATATAATATATCTAAAGTTTATTTTTTGATATTTAGTAGACCTTGACTTTAAGCTACTTGTTAAAAATCACCAATTAATTGCACAAGTCAAGTTAATTAATATACTTCTGCAACTCTAACAACTAAATTAGTTCCATATGGATATCCTGTTGCATTTACACATACTAGTCCTTCCTCTTCATTTTGAGTAAATATTAATTCTTCATTGTTATCCATCCATTTCACACCATTTATCTTTCGATATAAGTTTGTAAATGCTCTCGGATTATCCACTCTTCCACCTAATGTTACATTTTTGTTTCCAACAATTTTTAAATCGTGAATAAATAAATATATTTTTCCTTCTTTTGTTGTTAAAGCAAAATCTTTATTGTAACCTTGTATATTACAAGGCTTTCCATCATATATTGCTTTTCCATTAATACTCATCCATTGCCCTATAACTTCTAACATTGCTTCCTGCATTTTAGTTAGATTTCCATCCTTGTCAGGACCCACATTTAATAGATAGTTTGCTCCAACTTTTCTACATGCACATAATGTTTCTATAAGCTGTGCTGTTGATTTATAATTAAAATCATTTTTAGCTATTCCCCAATGAGAATTCATTGTTTGGCACATTTCCCCAGATACATATTTGTTCATATTACTTCTATCAATTGGAGTTGGTAATCCTTGTTCAAAAGTTACACTATCTATCTCTTCATGTTCAAGTTGCCCTCTTCTGCTTAATCCAGTATTATTTATTATCATTGCATTAGGCTGATATTTTCTTATAGTTCCATATAATTCATCAAGCTTCCAATCTGCATCACGTTTATCCCAATTCCCATCAAACCAAAATCCACCTATTTCGCCGTATCTTGTACATAATACTTCTACAGATTTTCGTAAATATTCAAGATATGTATTAAAATCACTTTTATAGTGACTTTCATGCCAATCCAAAGTTGCATGATATAATATTGGTATAATTCCATCTTCTCTGCATGCTTCTAAAAATTCTCTCAATAAATCTCTCTTAGCAGCACTATGTGGTGCATCATAATCTGAAAGCCCATTTGTATCATACAAAAAGAAACCTTCATGATGTTTACTTGTAAGAACAATATATTTTATCCCAACTTTTTTAGCAAGCTTTGTCATATTTCTTGGATTATAATTTTTAGCATCAAATTCATCTGCATATTTTTCATACTCGCCTGAAGAAATATTATGTATTTCCATAGCCCATTCTCCAGATTCTTTTATAGAGTATAATCCCCAATGAACAAACATACCAAATGCCATATTTTCAAAATTTTCTACTCTTAATTCAGGTTTGACTGCCATGTTATGCCTCCTAATTATCTTATAAATTATTTAATCTATGTTTATATTTTTCAAAAAAGTATCCATAAAAAACCTCCTCTATTTATAAAAGCAAACTGCTATAATAACTATTTTCTTTTTAATATAATTTGTAATTGCAACTACAAGCTAATTATAAAGTATATCGTTTTCAAAATCATTAAAATAGAAA
>JAHAIU010000014.1 GCA_018372555.1 Clostridium sp. | reverse complement strand
AATGATAAAAGGGGCTGTGCACTAAATAATTAGTGCACAGCCCCTTTTGGGCTAAAAAAATAAGGATAACTTTCAATACCCGTAAAGGATGCTGGCGAATATCTAATAGTATAATATTACATACCATACTAACCGATCAATTCTTTACCAACTTAGGCTTGAAAAGTCTAACACGTCAATATATTAAAATCCATTAAATTTAAAGAACAGCCGTGTACCAGACAGGTATACATGGTGGTGTGAGAGGATGGAAAATAAAATAATTATTTTCCATCCTACTGGATTTTTTTGCACAAATAATCTGTTAACGATTGCAAATTGAAATAAAGGATGTTATAATTTATTTGAATCTAGAGAAACGTTTCGAATAAAAATTTAATTGAAAATTGGTATTAATAAATGATATTTAAATAAACTAAGAAATGGAGATGAAAAGATGATACTAGACCAAAATGTAAAACTGGTTTCATTTAAGAAAAAGGATACTCAATTTGATTTTTTACCTAGTGGTGATGTATTTCAATTTCTAAGTAAAGACATATTAATTAATCAGTTTTTAGGGAATACCCTAACGGGATCTGCTAATAATATTTATTTAAGAGTTTATGATGAAGAAAACTTAAAGGTAATTCCTTTACTAGGAAATAAATCATCAAGTAAGTTTAAACATAATGGAGATATAGCTGTTTGGTCAGGAGAAGCTGAAGGAATAGAATATAAGGTAACGTTTAAGTTATCAAATGAATCAATATGGTTTTGGACAGTAGATCTTAAAGGCAGTAATCAAGAGGTAGATTTATTGTATGCACAAGATATAAGTGTATCTAATAAAGGCGCTACAATTACAAATGAACTTTATATGAGTCAATATTTAGATCATAAAGTTATAGAAGGTAAAAATGGATTTGTTATTAGTTCGCGTCAAAATCAAAGCCAAGGAGAAAGATTCCCATATTTACAACAAGGCTCAGTAAATACGAAGATAATAGGATATTCTACCGATGCTATGCAATTTTTTGGAAAAGAGTATAAATTAACAGATGAGCCAGCACTTTTATATAAAGACTTACCAAATGAAAATTATCAATATGAGCTTTCATATACAGCTCTACAAACTGAAAAGTTTAATATAAATGAAAAAACAAATGTTGTTTTTTATGGAATATTTAAAGAAAATTATGAAACTGCTATTACAAAAATAGAGTTTATTGATGAAATTGAAGATGAATTTAAAAAAATAAATAATGTAAAAAAAGAATTTATAGAAAATGAACCTATTGAAATAAAGGAAGAGTTTAGCGGTACATTAGTATCTGAAAGATTTACAAAAGAAGATATAGAAAATTATTTTCCAAAAAGAAAAATGGAAGAAACGTATAATGGAAAGTTAGTTTCCTTCTTTACAGAGGATAATAGACATATTGTTCTTCAAGAAAAGGAATTAGAAGTTGAACGTCCTCATGGCCATATAATTACAACTGGAATTGATGAGAAAAAGGTAAGTTCTGGATTGATTACTTCAACAAATTATATGTTTGGAGTATTTAATGCTCAAGTAGTTGTAGGAAATACAAATTTAAATAAGTTAATGTCTACTACAAGAGGGTTGCTAAATATTTTAAAAAATTCTGGACAACGTATTTATGTTAAATATAAGGACAAGTTTAGAATTTTAACAATGCCAGCTGCATACGAATTAGGAATAAATCATTCAAAGTGGTTTTATAAGCTTGAAGATGATGTCCTTGTAATAAAATCATACGCAGCAAAAGAAAAAGCAGATATAATTTTAAGTGTAGAATCAGAAAAAAATAAATCATATGAATTTATAATAACAAATCAATTAGTTATGGGTTCAAATGAATTTGAACAATCATGTAATATGGAAAAGAAGGGTAATAAAATTATTATTTCAGCTAATGAAAATACATTCTTACATAATAATTGCCCAGAAATACATTATAACATTAATGTATTGGGAACTAATTTTGAAGTAAGTGATGATTCTATATTTTATGTAGACAGAGAAACTAGAAATGGAACTTTATTAACAATAAAAACAGAGGAAGTTTCAAAGTTTAAACTAGTGATTCAAGGGTGCATAGATAATAATAGAGATGAATCTTTAGAAGATTATACTTTAGAAGAAGAAAAGAAAAAATTCTATGAGTTATACAATAGATTAACATGTGGGTTTAAATTATCAATAGATAAAGAAGAGTGTAATAATAAAATAGATAAAATAAATGAAATATTTTGGTGGTATACTCACAATGCATTAACTCACTATGCAGTACCACATGGACTAGAGCAACCAGGAGGAGCTGCTTGGGGAACTCGTGATGTTTGCCAAGGACCTTTAGAATATTTCTTAATGACTCAAAAATATGATTTAGCAAGGGAAATTATAAAAGAGATATTTAGACATCAATTTAAGGAAACTGGAGAATGGCCTCAATGGTTTATGTTTGATAATTATAATATGCAACAAGATGATAGCCATGGAGATGTAATTTTCTGGCCATTAAAAGTTATAGGGGACTATATAAAAATTACAGGAGATGATTCTATTTTAGAGGAAGAATTAGAATATAGACATTTCCCTTATGGAGCTATAACAGAAAAAGAAACGATTCTATCACATATTGAAGATGCAATGATAAGTATTAAGGGACGTTTCTTATATGACAGTGCATTAATATCTTATGCTGGTGGTGATTGGGACGATACATTACAACCTGCTAATAAAGAATTAAGGGAAAAATTGGTGAGTTCATGGACAATGGCTTTAGCATACCAAACAATCAAACAGTTAGCAGAAGTATTAGAAAAAAGATATCCAAAGCAATCTAAAGAACTAAAAGAGATATCAGATAATATAAAGGATGCTTTCAATAATTTGTTAATTAAAGATGGCGTAATAGCAGGATTTGCATATTGTGAAAATGAAAATAACATAGAATATATGCTTCATCCAGAAGATAAGAAAACTGGAATAAATTATCGTTTATTACCAATGACAAGAAGTATAATAAGTGAGCTTGTAAGTAATGAACAAGCAGAGAAGAATATAGATTTAATTGAAGAACATTTAATGTGCCCAGATGGAGTAAGATTGATGAATCATCCAGCAACTTATAAAGGTGGGGTAATTGAATTCTTCCAACGTGCAGAACAAGCAGCAAATGTTGGAAGAGAAATAGGATTACAATATGTTCATGCTCATGTAAGGTTTATAGAAGCTATGGCTAAGATAGGTCGTGTAGAAAAAGCGTGGAAAGCTATTTTTACAATAAATCCAATTAATATTAGAGAAGAAGTTAAAAATGCAGTTATAAGACAAAGCAATACTTATTTTAGTAGTTCTGATGGAGATTTTAAAGACCGTTATGAGTTCCAAGAAAACTTTAATAAATTAAGAACTGGAGAAGTTGATGTTAAGGGTGGTTGGAGAATATATTCAAGCGGACCAGGAATATATTTAAATCAGCTTGTATCTAACATACTAGGAATAAGATTTGAAGCTGAAGATTTAATACTAGATCCTGTTATACCTACAGATTTAGATGGATTGAACTTTGAATATGAAATTTATAATACTAAAGTGAAGTTTGTTTATAATATAAAAGGAAATAACAGAGTAAATGAAGTTGAAATAAATGGAACTAAAATAAAAGGTATAGAATTAAATAATTTATATAGAAATGCTGGTATCAAATTATTAGAGTCAGAAATAAAGCCATTACTTAACAAAGAAATAAATGTAATAGAAGTTAGCATGATTTAAATTAATGATAATTATAGAATATAGAAAAATAATTCGAAACATTTCGAATTATTTTTCTTAAATATATTGATAATTTCAAAATATATGATAAAATAATAATGTAAACAGTATCATTAAGGGGTAAAAGTCATAAAATGATACAAAATCTAGAGAAAATGCGCGTGATAAGCTCTAGAGCTTAATTAAATTACAAATAATTTTTTTACACAATTATAAAAACGTTTCACTTGATTTATATTAAATGATTAAAATGGAGGGATTTAAATGAAAAGAAAGTATATAGCACTAACTTTGAGTATTTTAATGACAGGATCTATTTTTATGGGATGTGGAAAAAAAGAAACTGCTGAAGAAGGAGATAAGATACAAATATCTTATATTAACTGGAATCTTGCCACAGAAGAAGAAAATAATATCGAAAGAAGAATGATAGAAGAATATGAAAAGAAAAATCCTAATATAGATATCGTTATTGCTGATTACATAGATACTACAGATTATGCTAACTCTTTAACTACTGCAGCGGCTGCTGGGAAATTACCAGATGTAGTTGCATTACAAACTTTACCATCATCATTATCAAATGAGTGGGTAAGAGATATTAGTGAATTTGTTGAAAATGATGAAGACTGGAATAAAATATCAAAGCCGGTTGTTGAATCTACTAAGTTTGGAAATGGAACATATGCAATACCAGCAGGACAATTTTTAGCTGGATATATGGTTAATAAAGAATTATTTGAAAAGGAAAATGTAAAACAACCACAAATTGGTTATACATTTGAAGAATTAGAAACTGCAATAAAAGCTATGACTCAACCAAATAAGAATATAGTAGGATTAGGAAATGAATTATCAATGCTTGAATGGTACCCAGCATTAAAAAATGAAAGTTTTGGATGGAATACATTTGATGGAGAAAAGTATAATCTTACAGATGCTTCATATAAAGAAATTTTAGAAAAGACAAATTCTTTTGCTAAAAATGGATTAGTATATGATGCTTTACCACAAGAACAAAAAGATAAGTTCAATGGAAATGGTGAAGATGAAGTTTGGTTACAAGGACAAATAGCTATAAGATACGATGGAACTTGGTCTGCGCCTGCATATAAAAATGCTAATTTATCATATGAGTTTATTGGCTTACCAAATAATAAAAGTGTTGTAGTTAATGATTATGTGGGAATTTCAAAGACATCTGAACATGCAAAAGAAGCTTATGACTTTGCAAAATGGATGACATTCTCAAAAGAAGGTACATTAAAGAGAATAGAGTTAGCAGAAGCTAATGATTTAGCATGGGGATCACTTCCAATATTAAATGATGAGGAAGTTAATGAAAAATATTTCTCATGGAACAATATCCCAGGAGTTTTAGAAGTTTATGAAAATTTAGATAACAGTTTGGTTGAAGCTGTTAAGGTTATACCAGGATATGCAAAAGCAAGATGGGAAACACCAACTGGCGTTAAAATTGGAGATAAGGAAAATGCAACTGTAGGTGATGTAATATTTGATATGGTAAGAGGAACTACTAAGCCAGAAGATTATTTATCACAAGTAAATGATTTAGCAAATCAAGCTTATCAAGAAGCAAATGAAGCGATTAAGCAATTAGTAGAATAATAATTTAATTAAGGAGGTAGAATATCGTGCTCAAGAGATTCAAGAGTATTCCGGTGTGTATTATAGTGTTAGGCTTAACTTTCTTTGGAAATTATCTTACCGTATTTGGAGATGAGTTAGAAGAAAAAAGTATAGTTGAAGAGCGATATTCTACCGTTTATTCTAACTGGAAAAATGATGGAGTAAAGGTCAATGATGACTTTTACTCTAAAATAGGTTCAGGGGAATTTACGGTAAGCAATAATGAGAGTGTTGTAAATAAAGAAAATTCAAATGGATATGATAAGGATGTAGTAATCCTAAAAAAAGATCAATCAATAAAATTTGAAGTAGATGTAAAAGAAGATGGACTATATGAAATTAATATAGATTATTATCCATTAAGTAATGGATTAATACCAATTCAAGGACAGATTAAAGTAAATAATGAGTTTCAATATTTTGAATCAAGAAGAGTTGTTTTTCCGGTTTTATGGGAAAATGAAAGCTTGGATTTTAAAACTGATAGAAATGGTAATGAAGTAATGCCACTACAAAAACAAGTTAATACTTGGCTTAATATGAGCCTTAGGGATTCAAGTTATAGAGAACCTGAAAGTTTAAAGATTAATTTAAAAAAAGGAATTAATACTATTGAAATTTTAGGAAGTAGTGGAGAAGTTTTAATAGGTGATATAACTGTTTCATCACCTATAAAGTATCAATCCTATGAAGAATATAAAAATGGGTTAAAAAATACTGAGAAGAAATCTGGAGTCTTGATAGTACAAGAAGGAGAAAAGAATAAGTATAAAAATTCTACATCAGCTGGAGCCTATACTAGTAGAGAAATAGAGGTTTTCCCATATGATACAAATAGACTTCTTTTAAATACTTTTAGTAGTAATAAAAGTGGAGAAACAGTTTATTATGAAGTTAATATTGAAGAGTCAGGACTATATAATTTAGCTTTCAAGGTTAAGCAAAATGCAAAGACTAATGCAAAAGTATATAGAACTTTAACTATAGATGGTAAGGTTCCGTTTAAAGAAGCAAAATCTTTTGAATTTAATAGCACAAAGGGATGGGAAACGGTTCCTTTTAGTAATGAAGATGGAAACTTTGAAGTGTATTTAGAAAAAGGAAAGCATTTAATAGGTTTAGAAGCAGATGCAAGTGTAAATAATGATATAATTAATACTTTATCAAATATTATGAGTGAAATTAATGATTTGAGCCTAGAAATTAAAAAATTAGTAGGAAATAACGATGATCCTTATAGAGACTGGACAATAACAGATTTCATGCCTGATATAGAAAAAGATCTATTAGCAATGGCAGACGCAATAGAAAAAGAAGTACAAGTTTCTATAGAAAAAAATGATGGGAATGAAGATGTAGAAGAAATTAATAAATTAAAAATAGTTATTAAAAAATTAAAAGAATTAGCATCAGAACCAAATAAACTACCTATGAAATTAGGCCAATTATCAGAAGGATCAGGATCAGCATCTCAAGTTTTAGGAGATGTTGTGGAACTTTTAGAATCTCAGCCACTTATCTTAGATCAAATGTATGTATATTCAGATGATATGAAGTTACCAGAATATAATGTGTCTATATTAAAAAAAATGAGTGAAAGTGTTAAGAGATTTGCTTATTCATTTTCACCTCAAAAGGAATCTAATGATGATGGACAAGTAGTTTTAGATGTTTGGGTAAATAGAGCAAGAAGCTATATAGATGTATTACAGAAAATAGCTGATGAAGAATTTACAAGTAAAACAGGAATAAAAGTTAATTTTTCAGTCATGCCTAATGAGCAAAAACTTATTTTAGCTAATTCAGCAGGAACTCAACCGGATATAGCATTAGGATTAAGCACTACAGTACCTTATGAATTTGCCATAAGAAATTCAGCTTTAGATTTAAGAGAATTTGAAGATTTTAATGAAGTTATAAAAAATTTTTCACCAGGAGCCTTAATATCATATATGATGGAGGATGGGGTTTATGGATTACCAGAAACTCAAGATTTTTATGTAACTTTTTATAGAAAAGATATATTAGATAAACTTTCAATTCCAGTTCCAGATACGTGGAATGATGTTATTGAGATATTACCTGAATTACAAAGATATGGAATGAATTATTATACTCCTTTAGCACTATCATCTGGATCTAAGCCATTTATGTTTACAGCACCATTTATTTATCAAAATGGTGGAGATATATATAATGAAGAAACTATGGAAGTAGATTTAAATTCAGAAGAAGCCTTAGATGGTATAAAATTGATGACAGATTTATTTAGTATATATGGACTACCACTGCAAGTACCTAATTTTTACAATCATTTTAGATATGGAACACTTCCTATTGGTATAGGAAATATGGAAAATTATTTAAAACTTAAGAATGCAGCACCAGAACTTGAAGGTTCATGGAGATTAGCACCTCATCCAGGAGTAGAAGGAGAAGATGGAGTTGTTGCTAGATGGGCAACAGGTTCTGCACAATCAAGTATGATTTTTAAAGAAACTAAGAATCAAGAAGAAGCATGGGAATTCTTAAAGTGGTGGTTATCTACAGAGACACAAGTAAATTTTGCATATCAATTACAAAATATTTATGGACCAGAATATATCTGGAATACAGCTAATTTAGAGGCCTTTAAACAACTTCCAATAGATGAAGAAGATAAAGAAGTTATCTTAGAACAATGGGAGTGGTTAACAGAGGTTCCGAAATTACCAGGTGGATATATGGTAGAAAGAGAATTAAGTAATGTTTGGAATAAGATAGTATTTGAGGATGAAAACCCAAGAGCTGCTATTGATAATTCAGTAATTACTATGAATAGAGAATTAAAGCGTAAAATGGAAGAGTTTGGGTATGTAAAAGATGGAGAAATAATAAAACAATATAAAATTCCAACAATTGAAAAAGTTGAAAGTTGGGGTGAGTAGTAATGCTTAGCAAGATGAAAAATATAGTAAAAAACAATAAATTAATAGCTAAAATAAATAAGAATGAAAAGGTTAGAGAAGAAATAAGTTCCTATTTATTTTTAAGTCCATATTTAATCTTATTTTTCTTGTTTATTGTTTTGCCGGTTGTAATGGCGGTTATTCTTTCTTTAACAGATTTTAATGCAGTAGAATTTCCAAGTTTTATAGGATTAAAAAATTATATAACTTTATTAACTCAAGATTCAGTATTTATGCAGTATGTATTACCAAATACAATAAAATTTGCATTAATAGCTGGGCCAGTAGGGTATTTTCTTTCATTTATATTAGCATGGATGCTTGCACAAATACCTAAAAAACCAAGAACGGTGTTAGCATTAATCCTATACTCTCCTTCAATGACTGCTGGAGTTGCAATGACAGTTGTATGGACAATTTTATTTAGTGGTGATCAAACAGGTTATTTAAATAGTTTACTTATAAACTTAGGAATAATAAGTGATCCTATACAATGGCTGCAATCCCCTCAGTACTTAATGCCAATTATGATGATAGTAACACTATGGAGTAGTATGGGAGTTGGATTTTTAGCTATGTTAGCGGGGGTTTTAAATATAAACTCGGAAATATATGAAGCAGGATATATAGATGGAATATCAAATAGGTTCCAAGAAATAATTCATATAACAATTCCTTCAATGAAGCCACAAATGCTATTTGGAGCGGTAATGTCAGTTGTGGGAACCTTTCAAGCAGGAGCTATAGGGGTACAGCTTTCGGGGACAAATCCAACACCACAATATGCAGGTCAATTGATAGTAAATCATATTGAAGATTTCGGCTTTATCAGATATGAAATGGGATATGCAGCAGCAATATCAGTTGTATTATTACTATTAATATGGTTATGCTCAAAGTTCGTTTGGAGATTATTTGGAGAAAATGATTAGTTAGGAGGAGATTAAATGGCAAGATTTCATGGTACTAAAATAAATCCTGATAGATTTGATAAAAGTCAATTAAAATTCTATTTAGTATTAATACCTATGGCTATATTTATGGGATTGCCAATAGTCTATATTATATCCCATGCATTTAAGCCTATGGACGAGCTGTTTGCATACCCACCAAAATTTTTGGTGAAAAAACCTACTTTTGATAATTTTAATAGTCTTTTCGAGGCTATGGATTTATCAGGAGTACCAATTACTAGATATTTGTTTAATAGTTTTACATCTACTTTACTAGTAGTAGTTATGACAATTGTAATAAGTGCTCTTGCCGGATTTGCACTATCTAAAAAGAGGTTCAAATTAAAGGGAGTTATATTTGAAATAAATACACTTGCCTTAATGTTTGTTCCTATAGCAGTAGGAATTCCAAGATATTTAATAATAGTAAAGACAGGATTGATAGATAACTTCTGGGCACATATATTACCAGTACTTGCAATGCCTATGGGAATATTCTTAGTAAAGCAATTTATGGATCAACTTCCAGATTCGCTTATAGAGGCAGCAAGAATTGATGGAGCAACAGATTTAACTATATTCTTTAAAATAGTTATGCCTTTAGTAAAGCCAGCATTAGCAACTATAGCAATATTATCTTTCCAAGGAGCATGGAATAATATTGAACCATCTACTTTGTATTTAAATAATGAAAGCATAAAAAACTTTGCTTTCTATATGTCCACGTTAACATCGGCTAACACTGGTATTGCGGGACAAGGTATGGCTGCAGCATCAGCATTAATAATGTTTGTACCAAACCTAGTAATATTTATATTTATGCAAGGTAAAGTAATGAATACAATGGCTCATTCAGGAATTAAATAGTGTGGTGGGTAAGATGAGAAATAAATTAGTAGTAAGAATAACAATCCTGTTAGCTTTAATATTATGTATTACTACACCTTTAGAGGCTTTTGCAAAAGTACCATATAAAACATATACTGATGGGCCTAATAAAATGGTTGTTGAAACGCAGACAGCTTATGAACCAGTTGATATTTTAAAGCTAGATACAAATGCTCCTGAAGATATGTTTTTAGATGAAGATAATACATTATATATAGCAGATACAGGAAATTCAAGAATAGTAGTATTAAGCAATAATGAAGTGAAATATATTGGAGAAGGTTTATTAAATAAACCTACAGGTATTTATGTAACTTCAGATAGTATATATGTAGCAGATAGCGAAAATAAAAAAGTATATATTTTTGAAAAATCAGGATCTTTAAAACAAGAGATTGAAAGACCAACAGAACCTTTATTTGGGAAAAATACTCAGTTTATACCGAAGAAGATATCAGTAGATAATAGAGGTAATATCTATGTAGTAAGTGAAGGTTCAACTAATGGTTTAGTTCAACTTAATAATCAAGGTAAGTTTGTGGGATATTTTGGAAGTAATAAAACTGACACTTCTTTTAAAATGATATTACAAAGGATGTTTTTCACAGAAAATCAAAAAAATCAATTGTTCAAAAATGCGCCTCCATCTCCAACTAATGTAGTGATAGATGGTAAGGGGTTAGTATATACCGCTACATATGGATTAAAAGATAACAATATTAAGAAGTTTAATGTTTCAGGAAATAATATATTAGATGGAAAAATTGGAAGCTTAAGTGATGTAATAATCGACATAGAAGTGGATAAAAATGGGAATATATTCGCTGTGGATGAACAGGGCTCTATTTTTGAGTTCGATAGTTATGGAAATTTATTATTTGCCTTTGGTGGAATAAGTACGAGGGGTGAAATAAATGGATTAACCAAAAATCCAATTGCAATTTCAATAGAAAATGATGGGGATATACTTGTATTAGATAAAGAAAGAAATATGATTCAGCAATATTCTGTTACAAACTTTGCTAAAGAAGTACATACAGGAGTTGCTTTATATAAGGAAGGACTTTATTTAGAAAGTGAAGAAAATTGGAATAATATTTTAAAAATGAATAGTTCCTTTATACTTTCTTATCAAGCTTTAGCTAAGTCATATTTTAAGCAAGGATTAAATGAGGAAGCATTAGATTCATTTAAGCTTGCAGAAGATAAAGATGGTTATTCTCAAGCATTTTGGGAAATAAGAAATGAATGGTTACAAAATAATTTAGCTAAAATAATATTTGGATTAATAATAGTAATTATAATATGGTCAATATTAAAGTTCATTGATAAGAAGAAAAAAATATTTGATGGTGTTAGAACTCGAAGAGATAAAATAGTAAATAAAAAATTAGTTGCAGAAATACTTTATGCAAAGAGATTTATTAAAAAACCAATAGACTCATATTATGAGTTAAAGAGAATGAATAAAGTATCAGTACTTTCATCTACACTTTTATATGTATGGTTTATAGTACTTCAAATTACAAATATATATTTTAAAGGATATTTATTCACAAATGTTGTACCTGAAAATGTAAATTTATTAAAAGAAATATTAATGACAATACTACCATTAGTATTATGGATTATAGCCAATTATATGGTAGCTACAATTAATGATGGAGAAGGTAAATTAAAAGATGTATATAATGGAACTATTTATGCATTAACACCATATTTAATAGGAATGTTACCATTACAATTAATAACTAATGTATTAAGCCTAAATGAAAGCTTTATATATAGTTTTGCAACTTTAATTATATATGTATGGTGTGCAATATTAATGTTCTTGATGGTAAAAGAAGTTCATAATTATTCAGGAAAGGAAACCATTAAGATTATATTACTAACTGCTTTTGGAATGATAATAATAGTTTTATTAGTAGCAATAATATTTATGTTAATAGATCATCAATTAGATTTTATTAATTCAATTATACAGGAGTTGAAGATACGTGGGTAAGAAAAAAATATTAGCACTAGTTGTTACAGCTATACTTACCTTAAATATGGGAACAGTTGCTTTGGCTGCTAATAATGGAGTAGTGCATCTTAATAATAGTGGGACTAGAAAAGAAGGACAAAATAAAATAATAGCACAAAAGGAAATAGCAAGTAGTTATTTAAAGGTTTCAGAAAATGATAATTTAGAATTATATTTAAATGAAAATACTTTAGGGATTAAGGTTAAGAATAAAGCTACAGGATATATTTGGGATTCAACTATAGATGTAGAAGAAGAAGGATTAAATCAAGTGTGGCAGGGATTAGCAGAATCAGCTATCACTATTGAATATATGAATGATAATGGAAAAATAGAAAAAACATCTGTTTCAAATGGAAAGCCTTCAATAAATATAAAAAAATCTAAAGACGGATTTAGTGCAAAAATAAATTTTAAAAGATTAGGTTTTGAATTTGAATTAAAGGTAACATTAAATGGTGATTCATTAAATGTATCTATAGATAATGATTCAATAAAGGAAAATAAAGAGAAAATACAACTTCAAGCAATATATTTATATCCATTTATTGGAGCTACAAAAAATCAAGATATTTCAGGATATATGTTTGTCCCAGATGGAAGTGGTGGACTAATTAGGTTAGAAGAAAAGAATACTACAATAACAGAACCATATGTAAATAAAATTTATGGTGATGATTATGGAGTAAAAGGTGTAACAGATTCTGGAGTTCGTATTAATGAATTGGAAAAGATAAAGTATCCTGTTTTCGGGATGGTTCATAATGTTAATGAAAATGGATTTGTAGCAATTGTGGATAAAGGTGCTGAATTTGGAGAAATTAATGCTTATCCTAGTGGTGTAACAACAAATTATAATTGGATAACTTCTAAATTTATAGTTAGAGATTCTTATTTTCAAGCAACTAACAAAAAGGGTGAAGGACTTGTAGTCAATCAAAAAGATGCTAATAAATTTGATATATCAGTAACATATCACTTTTTAAATGGTGAAGAAGCAAATTATGTTGGAATGGCTAAAAAGTATCAAAACACTCTAGTAGAAAATGGAGTATTGAGTAAAAAGGAAAGTCAAAATAAAGGTATTCCGTTAAAGTTAGAGTTTCTTATGGGTGAAAATAAAAAGGCGCTTATAGGAAAAAGCCTAGTAGAAATGACAACTGTTGAGGATATAAGAAATATTACGTCAAAATTGATTGAAGATGATATAAGTAATCTTGAAATAGTGGCGAGGGGATGGACTAAAGGTGGAGCTGGCGGATCAGCCCTAAATCATAAATCATTTGAAAATAAGCTGGGATCAGCAAGAGAATGGAGTAAACTTATTGAAGAGTTAGAGGAAAAGGGAATAAATACCTATATGTATACTGACTATAGTAAGGTTTTTCAAGGGGTTAATGGTGTATCTATTACAAGGGATAGTGCTCAAATGATATCAGAGCAAATAATTAAAGAAAACAATTCAAACTTTAATTTTGCTACTCCGGAAACATCTAAAAATTTCTTTGAAAAGGATCAATCAAACTTTGAAAAAAAAGGTATAAAAAATATAGCAATTGATTCAATAGGTGATAATTTATATTCTAATTATAATAAAAAGAATAAATCAACAAGAACAGAGTCTATGGAAATTAATAAATCGATGTTAGAAAATAGCAAAACTAACAATGCGTTATATGAACCAAACGATTATTTATGGAAATATACAAATGATTATTATGGTATTCCTATGAGTTCATCAGGTTACTCATTAATAACTGATAATGTACCATTTTTACAAATTGTATTAAAGGGATACATAAATTATTATGTACCTGAATTAAATTTTGTAGCAGGATCTAAAGATGCTTTACTACAAATGATAGACTATGGTGCATATCCAAGTTATTATATAACGCAAGAAGATTCTGTAAAATTAATAAATACATCTAGTAATTGGCTATATACATCTAAGTTTGAAATTTGGAATGAACAAATTAAAGAACAGTATAACTTTTTAAATTCAGCATTAAAAAATGTTGAAGGACAAACAATTTTACATAGAAATGTATTAACTGATGGAGTTGTAGAAGTTGTGTATTCAAACAATATAAGAATAATAGTAAACTATAACGAAAATGCATATGAAGCAGATGAAATTGTGGTAGAAGGAAAAGATTTTAAAGTGATTGGAGGAAATTAAGGATGAGGCTAAAAAGAAAAACTAAAGAAAGCCTAACAGGCTATAGTTTTATATCTTTATGGATTATAGGGTTTTTAGTCTTCACCCTTATTCCAATAGGTAGAACAGCATTTTTAAGTTTCAATAAAGTTAAAGTAACTACAGAAGGAATAAAAACAACATTTGTAGGAATACAAAACTATAAAGATGCTTTATTAATGGATGTACAATTTGTAGATACATTAATAACATATTTAGGAGAAATTATAGTATATGTTCCAATAATATTAGTGTTTTCATTAGCAATGGCAATGCTGCTAAATATGGATATTAAGTTTAAAGGATTATTTAGAACTATATTTTTCTTACCAGTAATTATAACTAGTGGGCCAGTTATACAAAAATTAATAGAAAAGGGAGCTACATCTATTCCAAGTATTACTAAGGTGGTAGAAAGTGGAATAATCACACAAGCGGTTCCAGGTGTTTTGGGTGACATTATAACTACTATATTATCATCACTCATAGTAATATTATGGTTTGCAGGTGTACCTATAATAATATTTATAGCAGGCTTACAGAAAATAGATAGAGCTGTATATGAAGCAGCTAGTATAGATGGAGCTTCAAAATGGGAATCTTTTTGGAAAATTACTTTACCAGCACTAAATCCAATGGTTATATTAAATGTTGTTTATACTATAGTAACAATTTCAATGTTCTCAGTAAATGGAGTAATAATGCATATACAAACTAAATCATTTGATGATAAATGGGGATTAGGATATGCATCTGCAATGTCATGGATATATTTTGCAGTTCTATTAGTTATATTAGGTATCTTTGTTTTACTTGTTAAACCTAAGAGTAGCAAAAAGGTTGAGAAAATATAATAATTTATATAAGTGAAGGCGTGATTAAAGTGAAATTCGAAAAAGTAACTTCTAGTATAAATATAGAAAAAATAAAAAAGAAAGTTTTAGGAAATAATAATGATGGAATGTTATATAAAATTTTTGCGTATTTTTTCCTTATTTCTATAGGCTTTATATTTATATATCCATTACTTACTATGGCCTCTTATAGTTTTAAAGATGCAAATGATATAGTAAACCCACTAGTGAATTGGATACCATCTAGTTTCTATTTAGGAAACTATGAAAAAGCAATAGCTGTATTGGATTTTAAGAATACTTTATTGCAAACAATATATGTAACTGGTATTCCAGCATTAATCCAAACTATATCATGTTCTTTAATAGGGTATGGATTTGCTAGATTTAAATTTCCAGGGAAAAATATATTATTCTTCTTAGTAATAGCAACATTTATTATTCCACCGCAAATAACAGTTATACCACAGTTTTTAATGTTTAAGAACTTAGGATTACTTGAAAGTATATTGGCATATATACTTCCAGCTTTATTCGGACAAGGAATAAAAAGTGCAATTTTCATCTTAATATTTTTTCAGTTTTTTAAGATGATCCCTAAGGTATTGGAAGAGGCAGCTCAAGTTGATGGAGCTGGATCATTTAAAATATTTTTTAGAATAGCAGTACCAATGGCAATACCAGCATATATAACTTCATTCTTATTCTCATTTGTTTGGTATTGGAATGAAACATATTTAGCTACAATGCTTTTAGGTGGTGAAATTCAAACATTACCTATGAAGCTTCAACAGTTTGTAACAGCATTTAAAATGATGTTCCCACCTAATGTGGCAACAGGACAAAGTTTAAATGAGGCTGTTGAAATGGCAGGTACATTCTTAAACATAATTCCTTTATTAATAGTATACTTTGTGGCACAAAAGTGGTTCGTTGAAGGAATTGATAAGGCAGGTATTACTGGAGAATAATAATTGTGCAAAGCTCAGAAGGCTTATTTCCTTCTGAGTTTATTACATTTTAGAATTTATTAATAAATTCTAAAAATTATGATATTAATAATTGAAATTTATACGAATAAATCGTAAATTATATGGTAGAATTTAAATAATGTAATTTATTATTAGAGGAGGTAAGAGGGACACGATGAGCAATATAAAAGATGTAGCAAAATTAGCTAATGTATCTATTTCTACGGTTTCTTATGCACTAAACAATACAGGGAATGTAAGTGAAGAAACTAAAAAGAAAATATTAGATGCAGCAAAAAAATTAGATTATAGGCCGAGCGGAATAGCAAGAAGTTTAAAAACTAAAAAGACAGAAATCATTGGAGTATTTTTAAATAACTTTAATGGTCCCATATATAGTGAAATAATTAGAGGTGCAAGAGATGTAGCTAGAGCAAATGGATATGAAATAATTGTAGCAGAGTGCATGTCTAGTAAAAATAAAGTTACAAGATTATTTGGACAAAAGATAGTTGATGGAGCAATAGTTTTATCAGCAGATATAAGTGATAAAATAATAAAGGAATATGCAACTGAAAACTTCCCTATTGTAACACTAGATAGAGAACTTAAGGGAGAGTTTATTTCAAGTGTTCTTTTAGATAATAAAAATGCATCATACAATGCAATGAAATTTATTGCAGAGCAAGGATATAAAGATATTTTATTAATTAATGGACCTAAGGGAACTTATGATAGTGAAAAGCGTTATGAAGGATTTAAGGATGGAATAGAAAATTACGGATTAAATTTAAAGAAGAACTGGGATTGCATAGGAAATTTTGAAGAGGAAAGTGGATATAATATTCTGAAGAAAGTTATTGAAAGTGGGGATTTACCTGAAGTTGTTTGTGCTGCAAATGATGAAATGGCAATTGGTGCAATTAAGGCTTTAAAGGAGTATAACATAAAGATTCCAAAGGAAATAGCTGTTATGGGTTTTGATGATATACCTTTATGTGAATATATAACACCTAAATTAACAACAATTAGAAGACCTGCATATGATTTAGGAGTTTTAGCTACTCATACATTATTTAATAATTTAAAGGGAAATTATGATGGAAGAAGCAAAATGCTTTCAACTGAATTTATAATAAGGGAATCGTTAACAGAAAGAAAAAATCATAATATAAAGACTCGAAAAAAATAGATATAAATATTTATATCTATTTTTTTATAAGATTAAGAAATTCAGTTATAGCTTTATTCCAGTAAATCCAATCATGGACTCCTGGACTTTCACTATAGATAAAATCATAACCTGTAGAAGAAAGATGATACTTGAATCTTAAGTTATCAGTATATAAATGATCTTCAGTTCCACAGCTAATAAAAATATCTAGATCATACTTCTTATCCTTAAAGGAATCATAAGATAGTTTAAATAAATCATGTTTACTACCTTTTAACTTACTAATATCACCAAAAGTTAAATCAAATCTGAATACAGAATTATCTCTTTGTGGGGCTATTTTAGCAATATCAACTACTCCAGAAAATGAGCCAACTAAAGAATATTTATCTTTATTATTTAATGCTATTTTTAATGCTCCATATCCACCCATTGACAACCCTGCTATATAGGTATTTTCTCTATTTTTAGAAACGTTATAGGTATTTTCTATGAAAATCTTTAATTCTTTTGAAATGAAATCTTCATATTGAGGACCATTTAATGCATTAGTATAATAGCTTTGTTCTCCTCTAGGAAAGACAAAAATAAGATTGTGTTTAATTGATAACTCTTTAATAGTAGAACAATTAAGCCAGTCATTCTCATTTCCATATGCACCATGCAAGAGGTAAAGTGTACCAAATGAGTTATCTATTGAAGTATTACTAGGAATTAGAACATTAAAGCTTGTGCTACATCCAAGGGCTTTTGAATCAAATATATGATTTATTATTTCCATAAGTAAACCTCCTTTTAAAATATTCTATATATATTTTAATTAATAATCTACATCTATAGTTTTATATCATCATAAATTAGAAATAATTCTTTAGCAAATTATCTAAATTGAAAGAATTGATCTTTTAATTTAAATATAAGTTGTTTAGATAACTTCATATATTAATTATTTTCAACACAAAATAAAACTTCATAAAATGTAAAAACTTAATTACAACTTATATAATTTTAAATAAATTTATCTATAAGTATTTTTAAATTTAGCTGGTGAAACTCCATAAAATTTTTTGAAGTGCTTGCTAAAATAATAAGGATCATTATAACCAACCATCTTAGCTATTACTTTGATTGGTAGTTTTTCTTTTTTTAGTAATTCCTTAGCTTTTGAAAGTCTAATTTTTATAAGATAATTTATTGGAGAATCTCCCATAAGCTCTTTAAATATCTTTGAAATATAAACAGGGCTTAAATACATATTTTGTGATATGGTATTTAAAGAAATATCATTCATATAATTTTTTTCAAAGTAATCAGTAATATTCTTTACTAATATTTTATTTTCATGAGAGTTAAATGATATATCTGAAGAAACAACTTTACTTGTATCATCATTAATTTCTCTAGAGAGTATAACTAATAATTTCATAACTAGAGATTTTAACATAAAAGGAGAATTGTATTCATGATAGCCTTGTTCTGATATTATTTCCTCACAGCATTTTAAAAATTCATTTCTATATTTGTTTAAGGTTAGAATGCTTCCAGCATCGAAATTAATACAATTTTCATTATTAAAAAGACTAATGCTATTTAAGCCAATATGTAGTTCGTGGCAAATAGTTTCTTCGCTAAGAAGTTCTTGATGGTAGACTCCTTCATTAAATATAAGAACTTGACCTCTTTTTACCGTATGTATCTGGTTATTTATTAAGTAATCTACATTACCTGATAGTACAATAGATATTTCAATCATATCATTATGACAATGATATTCAGTTTCTGGTGTTTCGCCAATATAAGTATATTTTCCATCAAATAAAAATAAAATTTGTGGATTATAGTTATCTATATTGTTTTCATTTTTGAACATAAAATAATCTCCTTAATTGGAATAGAAACGTTTTTATAAAAAAGTACATCTTAAGTTTAATATAATACATTTTTATTTTCAATAAGCTTCTTATAATTAAATTATATATAAGAAAAGGACGGTTTAGAAAATGGAAAGCATTAAGTGGATTTTTAGGTACTTAAACAAATATAAGTACAAATATAGTATAGGAATTTTTTTAGTTCTTTTAATATCATTAGTAAATATGATAAATCCCTTTTTATTCGGTAAGATAATTGATGAGGTAATAGGGGAGGGAAAAGTTAATTTATTAATGCCTATTATAATATCGGTTATATCAATAGTATTACTTAAGAATATTATAGGATATACTTATCAAATGATTTTTGAAAATGTGTCACAAAGTGTTTTACTAAATGTTAGGCAAGATTTATATGAAAAGTTATTAAGTTTAGATTTTACCTATTATAACAGTGTGAGAACTGGAGACATAATGGCTAGGATGACAGGAGATACAGATGCTTTAAGACATTTTCTTGCATGGGTAATATTTTGCAGCGTAGAACAATTGAGTGTGTTTATTTTTGCAATTTGCTCAATGATTATTATAAGTCCTACCTTAACAGTTGTTATGCTTACAATGTGTCCAATTATTTATTTTCTAACTAAAAAGATGAGTGATAAAATACAGCCAACATTTTATGCTATAAGGGAGGCTTATTCAAGTCTTAACTCTGTAGTCCAAGAAAATATAAGTGGAAATAGAGTTGTAAGAGCCTTTAATAGGGAAAAATATGAAATAGAGAAATTTGATAAGGAAAATAAAAATTATAGAGATAAAAACTTAGAGTCAGTAATTGTAACTAAAACCTACATTCCAAGATTAAATTTAGCTGCTAGTATGTTAAGTGTAATAATGATATTAGTAGGAGGGGTGTTAGTTATAAATAATAGGCTAACATTAGGAGATATAGTTGTGTTTAATAATTTATTATGGGCACTAAATAATCCTATGAGAATGGTTGGAACCTTAGTAAATGATACTCAAAGATTTATAGCCTCTTCAGCTAAAATAAGAGAGTTATTAAATACAGAAAGTAAAATAAAAAATCACAGTAATCATGTCAATTTAGGAAAAATAAAAGGAGATATAAAATTTGAAAATGTAAGTTTTAAATTTGAAGATACAGATGCAATTAGTAATATATCTTTCGAGGTTAAAAGAGGAGAAACTGTTGGAATTGTTGGACATACTGGAGCAGGAAAATCAACATTAATAAATTTGTTATGCAGATTTTATGATCCAACAGAAGGTAGGATACTAATTGATGGAATAGATATAAAAGAAATTGATTTAGCAACATTAAGAAGCTCAATAACATCGGCGATGCAAGAAATATTTTTGTTTTCTGATACCATTAAGGATAATATAGCCTATGGTAATCCAAAAGCTAGCTTAGAGGAAATAAAATTAAAAGCAAAAAAATCTCAGGCTCATGATTTTATAACAAAGCTTGATGATGGATATGAAACTGTAGTAGGGGAAAGAGGCGTAGGATTATCAGGAGGACAAAAGCAAAGAATATCATTAGCAAGAGCACTGATGAAAGATTCATCAATACTTATTTTAGATGATATAACATCAGCAGTAGATATGGAAACTGAGAAGAGAATTCAAAAGGAATTAAAAAGTA
Organism: Clostridium sp.; assembly: GCA_018372555.1. Lineage (GTDB taxonomy): Bacteria > Bacillota > Clostridia > Clostridiales > Clostridiaceae > Clostridium. The sequence continues at coordinate 12,917 of JAHAIU010000014.1, read as the reverse complement.
TTGGTAAGGAAAAAACTAAATTTATTATAGCTCATAGAATTTCTTCAGTAAGGCAAGCAGATGTAATTTTAGTTTTAGATAATGGGGAAATAGTTGAGCAAGGAAATCACCAAGAATTAATAGAGAAGCGAGGATATTATTATACTATTTATAATAGTCAATCAGGTAATTTTAATGTTCAGAAGGGAGCAGTAAATGGCTAAGCGTAATAAATATGATGAGGATGAAATTCTCCAACAAGGGTTTAAAAAGGAAGATTTTAAAAGGCTAGGTACATATATAGCACCGTATAAAAGAAAAATAATTTTATCATTAATATTAATTTTCATATCAAGTATAGTCTCATTGTTAGGGCCATTACTAATAAAAAATGCAATGGATGTACAAATTCCTAATAATAATATAGTAGGGTTAATGATTGTATCAGTATTATATTTTATATCAATAGTCGTATTATCAATTATTATGAGGCATAGGATGTACATAATGTCAGAGGTAGGTCAAAATATATTAGTTGATATTAGAAGAGATTTGTTTATAAATATTCAAAGAGTATCCTTTAATTATTTTGATTCAAGGCCACACGGCAAAATATTAACAAGAGTGGTTAACTATATTAATTCATTGAGTGATGTTTTATCTAATGGTTTTGTTAACTTACTTGCAGATATGTTTACTTTAGTAATAACTATAATATTTATGATGTACCTTAATTTTCAATTAACATTAATAACCTTAACAGGAATACCAATATTACTTGCAGTAATGCTATTACTATCAAGACTTCAAAGGAAGGCACACCAAAGATTAAGTTCAAAGGAATCTAATATGAATGCGTATATACATGAAAGTATAAATGGAATAAAAGTAACGCAAATGTTTTCTAGAGAAGAGGAGAACAAAATTGTTTATAGGGATGTGTGTACAGAATATAGTAGAGCTCATATAAGTGCATTAAAATTAAATCTACTAGTTTGGCCATCAATTGAAACTATTTCAATATTATCAGTTGCTAGTATATATGTTTACTCAATTTTAATATTAGATAATACTGTTAGTATAGGACTATTAACTGCATTTATTTCGTACGTCTGGACATTTTGGTTTCCTATAACTAATATAGGAAATTTCTATAATACCTTTATTAACTCTATGGCATATTTAGAAAGAATATTTGAAGCTATGGATGAGGAGCCAGAAAGGGATATAGATAATCCCTTAGAATTAATAGATACTCATGGAAGAATAGAGTTTAAAAATGTTTCTTTTGAATATGAGGAAGGAAATCCTATATTAGAAAATATAAGTTTTGATATTAAGGGAGGAGAAAAGGTTGCATTGGTTGGACCCACTGGAGCTGGAAAGACTACAATAGTAAATTTAATATCAAGATTCTATAAAGCTACAAAAGGTAATGTATTAATTGATGATTTTAATATTAATGATATATCTTTATCTTCACTTAGAAATAATATTGGAGTAATGATGCAAGATCCATTCATTTTTTCTGGCACAATAATAGAAAATATAAGATATGGGAGATTAGATGCAACAGAAGAAGAGATTATAGAGGTAGCTAAAATAGTAAAAGCACATGAGTTCATAATGGAGTTTGAAGATGGATATTACACAGAAGTAAAGGAACAAGGCAATAGATTATCAGTTGGACAAAGACAACTTATTTCTTTTGCTAGAGTACTACTAGCTAATCCTAAAATATTAATATTAGATGAAGCTACTTCAAGTATCGATACAGAAACAGAGCTACTTTTACAGCAGGGGCTAGAAGTACTTATGAAGAATAGAACTTCAATTGTAATAGCACATAGATTATCTACTATAGTTAACTCAAATAAAATAATGTACATTTCAGATAAAAAGGTATTAGAGTCAGGAACTCATGAAGAATTATTAAGGCAAAAGGGAGAATATTATTCTTTATATAAGTCACAATTTACAATTGTATAGTAAGGAAAGTTAATGGAGGAGGGTACTAAAAACATAAAATATTTAAATTTCTATTGTAAAAAATATTAAAAGAATATAATATGTAAGTAGACATATAAAACCTTTACATAAAATACATTTTTACAGAAACGTTTCTAATAGTAATTGATTTATTATTAGAATAATCCTAGTAATAGCTAAGCAAATATCAGATTATTGTTAAAGAAACGTTTCCTAGGAAATATTAAAAATAAAATTTTTGTTTAAGAAGGGGATAGAATTATGAATAAAGATGTGAATATAAAAGAAATATTAGCTGATTTAACAATTGAAGAAAAGGCAGGACAATTATTACAATTAGCGCCTTTTTTATTTAATGATAGTAATAAGGGAGAGGTTACTGGACCTATGCAAGATATGGGAATAGGTTCAAAAGAAATTAATTTAGCTGGCTCTGTACTTGGTATTTCAGGTGCTAAGGAAATGAAGGAAATTCAATCTGAATATTTGAAGAAAAATGAAAAGAAAATCCCATTATTATTTATGGCAGATGTTATACATGGATATAGAACTATATATCCAATTCCATTAGCACTAGGATGTACATGGGATATGGAAATTGCAGAGGAATCAGCAAGAATAGCAGCTAAGGAAGCTGCTGCTGGAGGAATACATGTTACATTTTCACCAATGGTTGATTTAGTAAGAGATGCAAGATGGGGAAGGGTTATGGAATCAACAGGTGAAGATCCATATTTAAATTCTCTTTTTGCAAGGGCATTTGTAAGAGGATATCAGGGAGACTTAACAAAGAATGAAAATATAGTAGCTTGTGTAAAGCACTTTGCAGCTTATGGAGCACCAGAGGGTGGAAGAGACTATAACACAGTAAATATGTCAGAAAGAAATTTAAGAGAGTATTATTTACCAGCATATAAAGCAGCTATTGAAGAAGGAGCAAAAATGCTAATGACTTCATTTAATACGGTTGATGGAGTACCTTCCTCAGGAAATACATGGCTTATGAGAGATATATTAAGAGATGAATGGAATTTTAATGGAGTCGTAATATCTGACTGGGGTGCAGTTGCAGAACTTATACCTCATGGAGTAGCTGAAGATGGGAAGGAAGCTGCTGAAAAGGGAATAAAAGCAGGAGTGGATATCGAAATGATGACAACTCATTATGTACATCATATAGCTACTTTAGTTAAAGAAGGAAAGCTAGATCTAAAACTAGTTGATGAATGTGTACTTAGAATACTTCAATTAAAGAAAGACTTAGGACTATTTGAAAATCCATATAGAGGTGCTGATGAAGAACTTGAAGCTAAATTAATATTATGTGATGAACATAGAAAGTCAGTAAGAAAAGCTGCTGAAAATTCAATGGTTCTTTTAAAGAATAATGGAGTATTACCTTTAAGAAAAGATGTTTCTAAGGTTGCTATTGTAGGTCCGTTTGCAGATAATCATATGATTCTAGGTGGCTGGTCATGGCAAGGAAAATTTGAAGAAACAGTAAGTTTAAAAGATGGTTTAATAAACAAATTAGGTAAAGATAGGGTATTAGTTGCTAATGTATGCTCAAGTGAAATTCCAGAAATAGAAGAAGAATCATTATGTGAAGATGGATTTGAAGAAGCAATAAAAATTGCAAAGGAAGCGGAAGTTGTAGTTTTAGCTTTAGGAGAGCATCATGATTTAAGTGGAGAAGGTGGAAGTAGAACTAATATTAAACTTCCAGGAGTTCAAGAAAAGCTTGCAAGAGAAATATTAGCATTAAAAAAACCAACAGTAGTAGTTTTATTTAATGGAAGACCATTAGATATAACAGATATTTCAAATGAATCACAAGCTATTTTAGAGGCTTGGTATCCAGGAACAGAAGGAGGAAATGCAATAGCAAATGTATTATTTGGAGATGTAAATCCACAAGGACGTTTAAGTATGTCATTCCCATATAATGTTGGACAAGTTCCTGTTTATTATAATTGCTTTAGTACAGGAAGACCAAAAGTAAAAGAATATGGTGAGAAGCATAAATTTGGAGATGAAAGATACTGTACACATTATTTAGATGCACCGAATGCTCCATTATATCCATTTGGATATGGATTAAGCTATACAACTTTTGAATATAGTAATGCAGAACTAGATAAGAATATTATGACAGAAAATGATGAGATCTCATTAAAGGTTAAGATAAAAAATATTGGAAATGTTGAAGGGAGAGAAACTGTTCAATTATATATTAGAGATGTAAGTGGAAGTGTAGTTAGACCAGTTAAGGAATTAAAGAGCTTTAAAAAATTAAAATTAATGCCAGGAGAAGAAAAGGAAGTTATCTTTAAAATAAACGAAGAAATGTTAAGATTCCATACTTTAAGTAATGAATTTAAGTCTGAAAAAGGTAAGTTTATTGCTATGGTTGGAGCAAATTCAAATGAGGTTCAAGAGTTAAACTTTGAATTAAGATAAATAGTTTATAAAAATGAGGATTTATATTTTAATTAAATCCTCGTAAACAATATATAAGTTAGGATTATTACTTAATAAAAGGGGTATTTTATGAACATAAAAATTAAAGAAAAACAAATTTTAATAGATGGAAAACCACAGATCATAATGTGTGGAGAAATACATTATTATAGATTGGAAAGAAATGATTGGGAAGACAGAATAATAAAACTTAAAAATTCTGGATGTAATGCAGTTGCAACATATATTCCATGGATATGTCATGAACCTATAGAAGGTGAAATAGATGTTGAAGGAAAAACTAAGGATATATTAGATATAGGCGCTTTTATAGATTTATGTAACACGCATGGCTTAATGTGCTTTATGAGACCAGGTCCATTTATAATGGCAGAAATGAAAAATGAAGGAATACCTCACTGGGTAGCTAAGAAATATCCAGAGCTTATACCAAAAACATGGGATAATAAAACTGCACCAAATCCTACATTAGATTATCTTTCTCCTAATTTTTTAAGAGAAGTAAAAAGGTGGTATTCTGCTATAATGCCTATAATAGCTAAAAGATTATGTACTAATGGTGGAAATGTAATAGGGATACAACTAGATAATGAAATAGGTATGCTGTCTTGGGTAAGTAATTCACCTGATCTAACAGATTTTTTATTGGTAGAATTCACAAAATGGCTAAAGAAAAAATATAAAGAGGATTTATCAAATAGATATCCAATAGACTTCAATGATTTTGAATCAATTAAAAATGGAATAAGATCTCCTAAGGAAGAGTACTCGCTAAAATTGTTAAAAGATCTTGGCTACTATATGAGGTATAGATTCGCGGAATATATAAGAATATTAAGAGGATATGCTGAGGAATATGGTATAAAAGGAGTGCCATTTGCAGTTAACATACATGGAACAGGCGGTGGTAGGGGATTTACCTATCCAATAGGAATAAGTCAATTATATGAAGCTTACACTCAAGACGATGGATATATTTCAGGATCGGATATATATTTAGGATCTTTAACGATGGATAACTTCCAAGATCTTTATATAATTAATGGTATGATGGATGCTGTTCATAATAATGATCAGCCATTGACATCATTAGAATTTGAATGTGGTGATGGAAACTATGGTTCAACATTTGGTGGAAGATATGATGTATCAGCAGCTGATTTTAAAACAAGAATGTGTATAGCACAAGGTAATAGAATGTTAAACTACTACTTATTTGTTGGTGGCAAGAATTATAGAATGGATTTAGATCTTAAGGATGGTAATGATAGAATTGCATCTACAGGAGAAAGGCATGGATTTGCAGCACCAATAGGACCAGAAGGTCAATTGAATTATACATATGAAAGAATGAGTAAATCAATTAAAACAATGCTAGCTAATAGTGATAAGATAGCAGCTATGAATGAAGAGTATGATAATTTAGTATATGGATTTATTCCAGATTATTTTATGACAGAATATCATTATCCAAACAGTAATAGAATGAAGGATATGATAGCGAATATTACTCAACACAGGGCTTATTGGAATTGGGAAGTTTTTATTAGAGGAATACTTTTATTAAATTATAGATTTACAGCTGTAGATTTACAAAATAAAGATATAAATGAAAATCAGACATTAGTAATTCCATCAGCATTATATATGCCTGTTGAATCTCAAGAAAAGATTAAGATACATCTTGAGAATGGTGGTAGGGTACTTCTTTATGGAGAAGTTCCTAAATATGATATGGAAGGTAATGAATGTACTATATTAGCAGATGCATTAGGAATTATAGAGACAAGCAGAGAGGACGCTGGGCAACATTATTATTTATCAGTATATACAGAGAACTTTGCAAATAATTCTCCAGAAGTTAGAGTGGGATATGCGCAGACCTTTAAGATTAATAATGGAATACCTATTTTAAGGGTGTATGGAACAAATTCAATTTGTGGCTTTGAAACTACTGTAGGTAAAGGAAATGCTATAGTAATAGCAACTAATTATAGTTGTGACTTAGACTTTATAAACAAATGCCTAGAAAGATTAAAGACTTTTAGAAATTTAAAGAATGACTGTGAACATCATGGGTTATTTATGACAACAACAACAAATAAGAATGGTGAAAGATATATTCATATGCTTAATCTTGATGGTTTTGATAAAAAATTCAATGTATATCTTAATGAAGAAAACTTATTTGGTGGAAAGGAAATTGAGTTATTTGGTAAGGACGGTGTAATGCTTCCTATAGATGTTAACTTTGGCGAAATAAAAATTAAGTATTCAACAGCAGAAATAATAGGCGTAGAAGAAAAAAAATTGATATTTAGGTTAACTCAATCTAAGGACGAAATAGTATTACAAACAAAGCTTGATATATATGAAAGTGATGATTTTATAGTTGAAGAAAAAGATAATTTTAAAATTATTCACTCACTTAAACATTCAAAGGTAGATGAGGTATTAGAAGTAAGATTTAAAAATTTAAAACTTTAAAATATTAGAGGGGACTGGGTTATGTTAAAAAAGAAAAATAATATAATAATCTTAAGTGTTTTATCAGTAATTTTAATAACTTTTCTTGTTAATTTTGTGGGGAATGATTCTAAAATATTAAAAAATGAGAAAATTGCCTCAATTAAATACTTTTTAGAGCAAAGCAATACTACAGAAGATAGCTTAGGATATGGATTAGTTAGAGATAGGTATCCTGCAAATCCTTCTATAGCAAGCATTGCAGCAACAGGATATGGATTATCTGCATTACCTATGGCAGTAGAAGAAAAATTACTATCAAAAGAAGAAGCTTTTGATAGAGCTAATAGAACCTTAGACACCCTTTTGAATATGGAAACTATAGAAGGTTTTTATTATCATTTTGTAAATATAAATACAGGTAAAAGAGAATGGAATAGTGAATTATCTAATATAGATACAGCAATTTTAGTAGCTGGAGCTTTACATGCTGGTGAATATTTTGGAGAAGAAATAAAAGATAAGGCTGAGAAGATATATAAAAAAGTAAATTGGCCATGGTTTGTTGATACTAAAAATAATCAGTTTTATATGGGATATAGACCTGAAAAAGGATTTGAGGGACATTGGGATTACTATGCAGAACAATTGATAATGTATGTTTTAGGTTCGGGATCACCTACCTTTCCTATAGATAAAAAAGTTTATAATAGTTTTACTAGGAGCTATGGTAAATATGGAGAGGGAGAAGAGTTCATACATTCATGGTTTGGTTCTATTTTTACTTATCAATTTTCACATGGATGGATAGATTTTAGAAATAAGTCTGATGAAAAAGGTGTTAACTGGTTTGAAAATTCAATTAATGCATCTTTAGCTAATTATAACTATTGTATGGATTTAAAAGATGAGTATAAGAGTTTTAGTATGGGGGGATGGGGATTAACTGCTAGTGATACTCCAAATGGATATAATGGATTATTAGGAGCAGCACCATCAGGTTCAGGAAATACAGCTAATAAGGTTGATGGAACAGTAGCACCAGCAGGATCTTTAGGATCAATAGTGTTTACTCCTAAGGAAACTATTAAAGCAGCTAAAAACTTCGAAGAAATTCAGGATCTTAAAGGTAAGTATGGATATAAAGATGCCTTTAATATAGATAAGAATTGGGTTGCAAATGACTATATAGGGATAGATAAAGGTATTACTATGGTAATGATAGGTAATTATGAGAGTGATGAAGTTTGGAAAGTATTTATGAAAAATAAATACGTAAATGAAGGGTTAGATAAGTTAGGAATAAAATAAATAAATAAATAAAATTGCTGGACAAGAAACTACAAAAGATATATTGGAGGTACTTATTAATGAATAGATTAGAAATTTTAGATTTAGAAGCAAAGGGATGTTTTGATTTTTTCTGGAATGAGGCATCAACATCAGAAGAAGGTTTTGGTTTAATTAAGGATAATACAGCAAATTTAGAATCTCATAAGGAAGTTGCTTCTGTTGCATCAGTAGGCTTTGGATTATCAGCTATAATAGTAGGAATTGAAAGAGGTTGGATAACTAGAGAACAAGGTGAAGAAAGGGTACTTGGCACACTAAAAACCTTATATAATAATGTAGATCAAACAGAAGGATTTTTTAATCACTTTGTAAATATGAATACAGGTAAAAGAGCATGGAATAGTGAAGTTTCAGTAATTGATACGGCTATAGCTATAATGGGGGCTTTAACTTGTGCAGAATATTTTAAAGGAGAAATCGAGGAATACTTTGAAAAAATATATTCAAGAATAAATTGGGAATTCTATAGAAATCCAAAGACAAATCAATTTTACATGGGATATAGTCAAGAAGATGGACCTTTTGGTGCATGGGATATGATGGCAGAGCAGTTTATGATGTATTTCTTAGGAGTAGCATCACCTACCAATCCTATATCACCATCAATGTTCTATGATTTTAGAAGAGATGTAGGCAGCTATGGTGGAGATGAATTTATTTATACTCCAGTTGGATCAATATTTCCATATCAGTTCTCACATGCATGGATTGATTTTAGAAATACAAAAGATAAATTAGGTGTTGATTGGTTTGATAATTCAATAAAGGCATCTTTAGCTAATAGACAATACTGCATAGATAATCCAAAAAAATTAAAAAGTTTTAATAAAAATGCTTGGGGAATGACTGCTTGTGAAACTCCTCATGGATATGATGGAAGTCAAGGTACTTTACCATCAGCTAAAGACGGTAAAGCACATACTGCAGATGGAACAGTTCCACCATGTGGAGCTATTGGATCAATAGTATTTACACCAGAGGAATCAATAGATGCAATGAATTACTATTATAAAACTTTTGGGGACAAGCTATGGGGAAAATATGGATTTAAGGATGCATATAATTTAGATGTAACTCCTGAGTGGTTCTGCAAAAATGAAATTGGAATAGATAAGGGAATTAGCATACTTATGATAGAAAACTATAGAAGCGGGCTAATATGGAATCTTACTATGCAAAATAAGTATATGAAAAAGGCTATGGAACTTTTAGAATTTACAAGAACTGATGTAGAAGCAAATGTAAAGGAAAAATCTATAGAGGATAAAGTGGCTGAAACTGTATAGAGGCGGGGATTAAAATGGAAAAGAAATGGTGGCATAATTCAACTGTGTACCAAATTTATCCTAAAAGTTTTAAAGATACAACAGGTAATGGTTGTGGAGATATTAATGGTATAATAGAGAAATTAGATTATTTAAAGCTATTAGGAATAGATATTATATGGATATCTCCTGTGTATAAATCACCAATGGATGATAATGGGTATGATATTAGTGACTATAAAAAAATATCTCCAGAGTTTGGAACTATGGATGATATGGATAGGCTTTTAAAAGAAGCAGAAAAAAGAGGCATGAAAATAGTTATGGATTTAGTAGTAAATCACACATCCGACGAACATCCTTGGTTTATAGAAGCTAGGAAATCAAAGGATAATGAATATAGAGATTTTTATGTATGGAGAAAGCCTATAGAAGGAAAGGAACCAAATGATGTAAGATCATTTTTTAGTGGATCTGCATGGGAATTTGATGAAGAAACTGAAGAGTATTATCTTCATTTATTTAGTAAGAAGCAGCCTGATTTAAATTGGGATAACGAAAAGCTAAGAAAAGAAATCTACGATATGATGAATTACTGGATAGATAAAGGTGTCGGTGGATTTAGAATGGATGTTATAGACCTAATAGGCAAAGATATCGATAATAAAATACTAGGCAATACAGATAAGACTCATGAATATATTCATGAAATGAATAGAAATACTTTTGGAGATAAAGATTTATTTACCGTAGGGGAAACAGGTGGAGCTACTATAGAAACAGCAAAACTATTTACAAATCCTAGTAGAGAAGAACTTTCAACATGCTTTCAATTTCAACATATAGCTTTAGATGAAGTTTCTGGGAAGAGTAAGTGGGATTTAAGAAAGTTACAATTAGTAGAGTTAAAGGAAGTCTTAAGCAAATGGCAAACAGATTTAGGGAATGAAGGCTGGAATAGTATATATTGGAGTAATCATGATCAACCAAGAATTGTTTCCAGGTGGGGAAATGATAAGAAATACAGAGCTGAATCAGCAAAGATGTTTGCAACACTTCTTCATTTTATGAAGGGAACTCCATATATCTATCAAGGTGAAGAGATTGGGATGACTAATGCATACTTTGAAAATATTGAAGATTATAAGGATATAGAATCATTAAACTTATATAAAGAGAGAATAGAACTTGGATATAAGCATGAGGATATAATGGAATCCCTAAGAGTGAAGGGAAGAGATAATGCAAGAACACCTATGCAATGGAATAAAGAAGAAAATGCTGGTTTTACTACTGGAAAACCTTGGTTAAAGATTAATGAAAATTATAAATATATAAATGTAGAAAATGAATTGAAGGATAAAGATTCAATATTTTACTATTATAAAAAACTAATAAGATTTAGAAAAGAAAATGATATTGTAGTATATGGTGAGTATAAGCTTCTATTAAAAGAGGATGAAAATATATTTGCATATACAAGGGAGTATGATGGTAAAAAGATATTAGTAGTAACTAATTTCAATGAAGAAGAAGTAGCATTTAATTTACCTACTGAAATTAAACTAGATACTCTAATAATATCAAACTATAAGGATACTAATCTTAGTAAAGAGTGTATAAAATTAAGACCTTATGAAGCTTTTGCATATTTTGTATATTAGTTTATTAACCATGAGTTATATAATTTTAAGGGGCTGTCGTACTAAATAATTAGTGCACAGCTCCTTTTGGGCTAAAAAAGTTTTAGGATAAATGACTAATTTCCTTTATTATTAGTAATTTTAAAAGAATGACTTACTAAATTGTTCATTATTTATTGGCAATTATTAATTTGTTGTTTAAAGAATTAATTAAAGGTTTGTTCAAGAATTTTAAATTTTCTTTATGATATAATATTAAATATATAAGAATGGAGGATGTGGAAGTGAAGAAAATTATATTAATTTTAATGATTGTTCTATCCTTTTCTTTCTTTGGATGTAGTAATAAAAGTAATAATGAGGCAATAATAGATACAGAAGTAGTTGTTGAAGATGAAGAAGAATCAAAAGAAACTTCTAATGAAGTAGTAGAAGAAAAGAAAGATTTACTTACATCAATTGATGAAGTTGTGAAGGATGTAGTAGGAGAATATAGAGATAATGTATCTATATATTTTAAAAACTTAAATACTGATGAAGAGTACATATTAAATGAAGATACTTATTATGTTGCAGCAAGTACTACTAAGGTTCCATTAGCTATGATGATTTTAGATAAGGTTAATAGTGGTATGTTAAATTTAGATGATACTATATCATACATAGAAGCAGATTATGAAGAAGGAACTGGTTCTCTTGCTTATTCAGAGCCAATTCCAGATATAACAATAGATGAGGCATTATATTTATCAATAGTTGAATCAGATAATATTGCAAAGAATATGTTAACCAGAATTTCTAGATCTAGCGTAACAGACTATACAAGAAGTATTACAGGATATAGTGATATTCCTTATGGAAACTACACTACAGCAAGACAATTTGGAATTATGTTAGAAAAATTATATAAAAATCCTGATAACAATCCTTATTATGAAAAGCTTTTAGAATATATGACTAGGACTATATTTCATACAGGTTTAGATAAATACTTAGATTATAGCAAGGTAGCTCATAAGATAGGAACTTATTATAGATATTATCATGATGTAGGCATAGTATATGGTGCAGATCCTTATATATTAGTAGTATTAACGAAGGATATAGGGGAGTTAGGTGGAGATCTTGAAAGTGATAATGATGAGGACATATATTTATTAGATTGGGGAGATAAGGCCTTTGAAATGATAGCAGAACTATCTAAAGGAATATATGATGCTGTTGAAATGAGCAAGGATGTATAGAAATTATTTAGTTTTTAATTAACAGTTTCAGTTGATATAAACAAGGACATGGAGGAAGTAGGTAATTATTTGTGGATAAAATTTTTTATGAAAACCAATATATAAAAGAATTTAAATCAAAAGTAATAGAAGTGAAAATTAAAGATAATAAATATCATATTGTATTAGATAAGACTGCTTTTTTCCCAGGGGGAGGAGGTCAACAATATGATCTTGGAGAAATAGATGGAAAAGAAATAGAAAATATATATGAGGAAAATAAGAAAATATATCATGTACTAAGTGAAGAAATTAAAGTAGGAAGCATTGTACAGTGTACTATAGATTGGGATAGAAGAGAAGATGGAATGCATCAGCATTTAGGGCAACATATTCTTTCAGGATGCTTTTTTAAATTATTTAATGCAAATACAGTTAGTATTCATTTAGGAAAAGAAATAAGCACTGTAGATATTATTGGGCATCTTAGTGAAAATCAAGTAAGAGAAGCAGAAGCC
>JAHAIU010000279.1 GCA_018372555.1 Clostridium sp. | reverse complement strand
GAAGAATTATCGATAAATAAATTAACTGTTTTCAAATCTTCTTCAATACTAATATTCTTTTCATCAAATCTATTGGTAAGCCAATTAAGCCTTTTTATATTTAATATTTTTTCATATGAATCATATTCTAATTCCAATGATCCTAAAACAATAAATCTAAAATCTTTTTGTTCTTGTAAAGTCAATTTTATTTCATTACAAAAATTATCTAATTTAAAATCTATTTTTTCTGCTTCAATATTTTTATTAATTTCTGTATCTCTTAAAGTTTCTAATTCCTTTACGGGCTTTTGATATAGTAGATTATCTTTATAAACAAATTCTCTTGGATAAGTAAAACTATGAAGCCATCCATCTTTTACAGCTGGCTGTGACATTTGATAATCATACTCTCCTCCCCCCATCCAGGCCATGATTAAAGTTCTATTATTCTCATCTATAAATGATTGTGGTGCGTAGAAATCAAATCCATCATCTAGTTTACGTTCCTTACTATTTGGTATGAATTTTCCGTCTTTCTTTGAAAATTCACCACTCATCCATACAGCATTACAACTGTCTTTTTCTATTCCATTTTCAATTATTTTTTCTTGTTTACTGACAATTAATATGTAATTATCATCAAAGCAAATTATATCTGGACATTCACACATATATCCCCAATTCATTTTTTCTGGAAGCAATTTACCTTTATAATTCCAATTAAATAAATCTTCTGAATAGAAAAGAGCCACATTTCCTTTCTCTTCAGTTGTTTGAGCTCCTACAATCATATACCATAAACTTTCTTCTTCATCTCTCCAGACTTTTGGATCTCTAAAATGAGATGTATATCCTTCTGGTAAATATACAATTGGTCCATGCTTTACGAATGTTTTTCCATCTTCTGAGGTCGCAAGGCATTGATAAGTTTCTCTTCCCCCATCTTCGTCTCTTACATTTCCAGTATAAAATAAATATATTTTTTCATTAAAAACAATAGCATTTCCTGAATAGCAACCATCCTTGTCAAACCATCTATCTGGTCTTAGCGCTATTCCTTCATCTTGCCAGTGTACTAAATCTTTAGATGTATAATGTGCCCAACTCTTTTTACCTTGAGGTGTAACTTTTTCTAAATATTGATAAAAAGCATGGTATACACCTTTAAATTGGACCAATCCATTTGGATCATTTAAAAAACCATATTTAGGTGTAATATGATATTTAGGTTTTATCTGTTTTTTTATATCCAATTAAATTTCACCTCTTTCCATATCGTTTACAAGAAAATTATATAATATTAATTTTTATAATTGAAGTCGCTTATTTACCACCACAAGTGGCAAAATAAATACCATGATTAGCATTTAATAATAAAGAAGCTACTATTAATCACACATAATTAATAAAATAATATAAAAACTACTAGCATTACTTTCTATTAATCCTAGTAGTTTTATAAAAATTATTAATCTAAATCTTGTCCATTGAAGTTATAACCTTTTTATACCATTCAAAGCTCTTTTTCTTTCTTATTTTTAAAGTTACATTTTAATATTACTATTTGCATTTATTAATGAAAACTAGTTCCTATTATAGGTTCTTTTATCTAGGAATTCTCTTCTATTTCTACCCTTAAATATTGCTCCTGTAATACTCTTATTCTTAAATTCACTATGATATTTCCTTTAAGCTTAGTATATCTATCTTGTATATCTTCATCTTCTTTTAAAGGTAAATCCTTATGAATATTAAATTCTATAAAGTTCGCCTTTACTAATTCTACAAAAGGCTTTTCATTAAATACTTCAGTAGATAGAAAATTTTCATTACAATCTTCACATAGACTAATTGAATCGTTATTGGTATTGTATAGCTTAGTTGTATCACATATCTTAGTTCTATCACATGAAGAGACCTCTCTTATATTATAGTTTTCAATAAAAACTGGTGGCCTAATAAAAGTAACTTTAGTAGTGAAATTGAAAGGTACTTCAACTATACAATATTTTATATATCCACAGTTATCTTCCTTTCCTTCTTCTATAAAGGTTTTAGTAGCATACTCAATACTTTTTCTTATAAATCCTGATACAAAAAGCATCCCTGAATTAGCTTTTGAATTTTTTAAGGAAATAGGCACTAAGTTAGAAGACTTTAAAAAAGCATTCATTTTTATTCTTCTAATTTCCTTAACATCTCTTCCTATTTTCATTGTGTCATCAATAGTAACTGCTATGTTAGTCTCTGCTAATATAATTGGAAATTTGACATATATATCTTTATAGTCTTCTAAGTATGTCTCATCCCTTATTGCTAAAATCTCTTTGTTATAGTTCTCACTACAAATGATTTTTTCCTCATTCTCTGCTTTGCCATCTGCTTCTGAGAATTTCTTATCCTCTATTTCTAAAACTTCTTTATTAAAGCTATTACTACACCTAATTCTTTCTTCATTCTCAGCTTTGCCATCTTCTTCTGAGAATTTCTCATCCTCTATCTCTAAAACTTCTTTATTAAAGCTATCACTACACCTAATTTTATCCTCATTCTCTACTTTATCATCTTCATCTAAGAGCTTCTCATCCTTTATTTCTAAAACCTCTTTATTAAAATTATCACTACATCTATGTCTTTCCTTATATTCCGTATTGTCTTCTTTTTTTAATAGGTTTCTTTGCTTTTCTTCTTTATAATCTTTATGTTCACTATTATTTAAATTCTCACTATCTTTTTCTTCTTTATATTCTTATTTTAATCGATTTTCATTATTTTCTTCTAGAGGTTCCTTCTTTGTGTACTTTATAAATTCTTCCTTACTATCTTCTATAAAGCTTTCTTTGCATTCTTCCAACTCTTTTTCTTTAAAATCTTCTAACTCTCTTTCTTTATATAAAGATTGAAAATCATTGCTATCCTCTTCTAGGATCTTCTCTTCATTTATTTCCAAAACCTTTTTATTATTTCTATCTTTTTCTTCATTATTAATTGAATCTTTTTCCTCATTATAATAAGTATTTTCTAAATTATTATATTCACCTACACTATTATTTTTATATTCTAAATTACAATCTTCTTCAGTAGTTTCTAAAAGTTCATAAGGTTTATCTTTTGATTTTGTTGTCTTATTATTATCATCTATATTAACTTCATTATATGAATTTTCACTTTCCTCTTGATAACTATCACTTAAATAGATATTTCTCTTATTATCAATAAAATCAGTATAATAATTTAGCTTTTCATCATAATCTATTTTTAGATTTTTATAATTATCATTTTGCTTTTGAATAAGTTCTTCATAATATTTCATCATGGACAAGTATTGCTTATTTTGATTTTTAATATATTCCTCGTAGTATTGTTTCATATCTAAATACTGTTTATTTTGCTTTCTAATATATTCTTCATAATAATTTCTCATATATAAAAAATAATTATTCTGATTCCTAGTATATCCACCATACTGTCTTCTCTTAAGTTCACTATAGTTTTGTCTTGAATATCTCATTCCCTCCATAATATCTCCTCCACTTAAGAAATTAATAAACACTCAAGTATGTAA
>JAHAIU010000278.1 GCA_018372555.1 Clostridium sp. | reverse complement strand
TATACTAAGATTTTTGAAGGCTTAGGAGTTAAAAATATAAAAGGATTAAATATTAAGGAAAGATCTGATTCTGAAGAAGAAAAAAATATAGACCTTATTAAAGATGCTGGATTAATATTCTTTACTGGAGGGGATCAACTAAGAATAACTAGTTTGTTAGGTGGTACCAATATTTATGATGCAATAAAAGAAGCAAGTTTAAATGGTTGCACTATTGTTGGAACTTCAGCAGGTGCTTCTGTTATGAGTGACACTATGATTGTTAAGGGGGAGGATGATGAGTCTCCTAGAAAGTGTACATTAAGAATGGCTCCTGGACTTGGATTAGTTGAAGGTATTATGATTGACCAACATTTTGCTCAAAGAGGAAGGGTTGGAAGACTTCTTACAGGTATTGCTCAGAATCCGGAAGTAGTTGGGGTTGGTATAGATGAAGATACTGCCTTAGTAGTTAGAGATAATGGAGACGCTCAAGTAGTAGGAAATGGTGCTGTTTATATTTTAGATGGTAGAAATATAACTTATAGCAATGTGTCAGAACAAAATTCTGATGAGGTGTTAAGTATGTTTAATGTCAATTTACATGTATTAAAAGAAGGAGATAAATTTAACCTTCTAAGTAAGTTACCTTTTGAGGAGGAAAAAAGTAAAGATGAAAATAGTGAAGACTAAAGTCTTTGAAGGAAAAAGTATATATTCACATAAGACTTGTATCAGGTTAGATGTTGATTTGGAAGGGTACTGTGAAATACCAAGTAAAGATATTGAAGATTTTAATTTTAACTTAGTTAATATGCTTCCTGAGCTTAGAACGCATAGGTGCGGGATAGATGAAGAGGAAGGGTTTATTAAAAGGCTAAAGGAAGGTACTTATTTAGCTCATATATGTGAACATATAATAATAGCAATACAAAATAATCTTGGAATAGATGTGCATTTTGGAAAAGCTAGGGAAATTAAAGATGACCATTATTATATAATTTTTCAATATCAATATGAAAATACTGCTATTGAATCTTCTAAGCTTGCAATAGATATAATAAATTCATTAATAAATAAAAATCCTATTAATTATGAGGACAGATTTGAATTAATTAAAGAAATATTAAAAGAAGAGATGCTTGGTCCTAGTACAAAGGCTATATGTGATTATGCTAAATCCATAGGTTTGCCAGTAATTAAATTTGAAAGAGGAGAATTTCATCAAATAGGATATGGGAAAAGGGCTAAAAAAATTGAAGCATCAATTAGTCCGAATACAAAATGTATTTCAGTAGATATAGCCTCTGACAAATTACTTACAAAGGAACTATTGAAATCTCAAAATATTCCTGTGGCAGAAGGCAGTAAAATAAGAAATATCATAAATTTACTAAAAGAAGCTGAAGATATTGGATATCCAGTTGTTATAAAACCTCAATATGGTAACAAGGGTAAAGGAGTAGTCCTTAATATAAAAACTGAGATGGAATTATTAACAGCTTATAGAAAGCTTAAAGTAAAATTTAAGGATTTAATAATAGAAAAGTATCACAATGGCAAGGATTTTAGAGTTTGTGTGATTAACAATAAAGTAGTAGCAGTTGCTCTTAGAAAACCTCCTTGTATTGAAGGGGATGGAAAAGATAATATATTAGAATTAATGGAAAAATTAAATGATAATCCTTTAAGAGGAGATGATCATGAAAAGCCATTAACTAAGGTGAAATTAGATGAAGAAGTATTAGGTTCCTTAAAAGATCAAGGAAAAGCCTTAATGGATGTTCTTGAAAAGGGAGAAAAGATATATTTAAGAAAGAATGCTAATTTATCTACAGGAGGAGAAGCAGTAGATTATACAGATAAGATATGTGATGAAAATATTGATATATGCATAAGAGTTGCTAAGATTCTTGAGTTAGATATTTGTGGTATAGATATTTGCACTAATGATATATCAAAACCTCTAATAGATAACGGAATAGTAATGGAGGTTAATGCAGCGCCTGGGCTTAGGATGCACTTAAGGCCAAGTAAGGGGAAATCAATAGACTTAGGTAAAGAAATAGTAAGTATGATATATAAGGATGAGCCATCCAATATACCTGTAATTTCAATAACAGGCACTAATGGAAAAACAACGACAACAAGGCTTATTAGTCATACTCTATCAAAAATGGGTTATTGTGTAGGGATGACAAGTAGTAGTGGAGTTTTTGTAAATGATAAATGCATAGATAAGGGTGATGATACAGGATTTAAGAGTGCAAGAACAGTTCTATTAAATCCTGATGTTGATATTGCTGTTTTGGAAACTGCTAGAGGTGGATTAATAAGAAATGGATTAGCTTATGACTTAGCAGATGTAGCTGTTATAACTAATATTAGAGAAGATCATTTAGGGATTGATGGAGTTAAATCTATGGAGGATCTTTGTCATGTTAAATCTTTAGTAGGTGAAGCCGTGAAAGATGATGGTTATGTAGTAATAAATGCTGATGATTATTGGAGTAAGAGTATCTTAAATAGGATAAAAGCTAAAAAAATATTCTTTACTACTAAAAACTTAGAAGAGTTTATGGAAGAAAAAGATCCAAATAATATATATGTTTATATAAAAAATAAAAATATCATTATAGAAAATGAAGAGAAGAAATATTTACTATGTAAAATTGATGATATTCCAATTACTTTAAATGGGAATCTTGAATTTAATGTACAAAATGTATTGGCTGCAACTGCAGCTTTAGTTGGGATGAAAATAGATTATTGCATGATTAAGAATGGTATTACATCATATCTATTAAACTCAGACAAAAACTCAGGACGATTTAATTGTTATGATGTCAATGGAGTTAATGTAATATTAGATTATGGTCATAATTCTGATGGGTATAATGCTGTATTATCCTCTTTGAAAAAAATTAATAATGGTAAAGTATATGGAGTTGTTGGAATACCTGGAGATAGAGCGGATAATGCAGTTGAAGAAATAGGTGAGATTTCAGCTAAGTATCTTGATTATATAATAATAAAGGAAGATCAAGATTTAAGAGGTAGGAGCACAGGGGAAGTAGCAAAGCTTATTGAAAGTGGGATATTAAATTATAATAAGAATAAAAAATATGAGATAATATTAAAGGAAGAGGATGCTTTAATAAAAGCCTTAACAATGGCTAAGTCTGGGGATAGTATAATTATATTCTTTGAAAAGATTGAAATGTTAAAAAATGTTATTAATGACTACGTTAAGGAAAGAGAATTAGTAGAGAAATATAAATTTGGTGCTATTAACTAAACTACAATCTGTTTTAGTTTACTATAATAATAAAAAAATATATAATTAAAATAAACTTCGGAGAATACTCTGAAGTTTATTTTGAAAGTTTTTTGAAAGGAATTTAATTATGAAGATTAAAGCATATGCTAAGGTTAACATATCTTTAGATGTAGTTGGAAAGAGAGAAGATGGATATCATTTGTTAGAAATGATAATGCAATCAATAGATTTATATGATGAAATTAAAATAGAAAAGACAAAATCAAATATTACTATTAAATGCAATAAGCAATATGTTCCTAC
>JAHAIU010000277.1 GCA_018372555.1 Clostridium sp. | reverse complement strand
TATTGTTAATATGTCAGTTTTCCTTTAAACTTATATGTGTTAAGTTTTATAAATAAATTACGCTTTGGAGGGTCACATGAATAAAGAATTAGTTTTAGTTGTTGACTTTGGTGGTCAATATAATCAATTAATTGCTAGAAGAGTTAGAGAATGTGGTGTTTACTGTGAAGTTCATCCACATACTATAAGTGTTGATAAAATAAAAGAAATGAATCCTAAGGGAATAATTTTTACAGGGGGACCTAACAGCGTATATGGTGAAGATTCTCCTTTATGTGAAAAAGAATTATTTGAAGCTGGAATTCCTATCCTTGGAATATGCTATGGATCTCAATTAATGTCTCATATGCTTGGAGGAAAAGTTGCAACTGCTCCTGTAAGTGAATATGGTAAGACTAAGGTTGATGTAGATGTAGAATCTAAGATATTTAAAGGTGTATCACCATCTACTATTTGTTGGATGAGTCATACAGATTACATAGAAAAAGCTCCAGAAGGATTTAAGATAGTAGCTACTACTCCTGTATGTCCAGTTGCAGCTATGGAATGTGAAGAAAAGAAGCTTTATGCAGTTCAATTCCATCCAGAAGTTATGCATACTCAAGAAGGAAATAAGATGCTTTCAAACTTCTTATTTAATGCTTGTGAATGTGCTGGAGATTGGAAGATGGATTCATTTGTTGAAAAGACAATTGAAGAAATCCGTGAAAAAGTTGGAAATGGTAAGGTATTATGTGCATTATCAGGTGGAGTTGATTCATCTGTAGCTGCAGTATTACTTTCAAAGGCTGTAGGAAGCCAATTAACTTGTGTATTTGTTGATCATGGTTTACTTCGTAAGAATGAAGGAGATGAAGTTGAAGAAGTATTTGGACCTAATGGACAATATGATTTAAACTTTATACGTGTAAATGCTCAAGAAAGATTCTACGAAAAGTTAAAGGGAGTAGAAGAACCAGAAGCTAAGAGAAAAATAATTGGTGAAGAATTTATAAGAGTATTTGAAGAAGAAGCTAAGAAGATTGGAACAGTAGATTTCTTAGTACAAGGAACTATTTATCCAGACGTAATCGAAAGTGGACTTGGAAAATCAGCAGTTATAAAATCACACCACAATGTTGGAGGACTTCCTGACTATGTTGATTTCAAAGAAATAATAGAACCATTAAGACTATTATTTAAGGATGAAGTACGTAAAGCAGGTTTAGAACTTGGAATACCTGAAAAGTTAGTATTCAGACAACCTTTCCCAGGTCCAGGTCTTGGAATACGTATCATAGGTGAAGTAACAGCTGAAAAAGTTAAGATAGTTCAAGAAGCAGATGCAATTTACAGAGAAGAAATTGCAAAGGCTGGAATTGATAAAGAAATCGGTCAATACTTTGCAGCCCTTACTAACATGAGATCAGTAGGAGTAATGGGAGATGAAAGAACTTATGATTATGCTATAGCACTTAGAGCTGTAACAACAAGTGACTTCATGACAGCAGAATCAGCTGACCTTCCATGGGAAGTACTTGGAAAAGTAACAACTAGAATAGTAAATGAAGTTAAAGGCGTTAACCGTGTGCTTTATGATTGCACAGGAAAACCACCAGCTACTATAGAATTCGAATAAAATATTATCATAATTAGTTTAAATCCAGTTATTATTTTAGGTAACTGGATTTATTATTATATAATTATTTTTATAATGGAGTTGATATAGTATGGGGAATAAAAAAGAATATACATTTTCTTCAGAAATAGATGATAAAATTAATGGTTTTTCTTTAGCTTTGACATTTGTTATTGTTGGTATTGGGTTATCAATAGTACCTAATTTCTTTGAAATTTCTATTGTAACAGAGGTAATTAGATGGCTATTTATTATAATTGGAACTTTGGGATTCTTTGTTGAAATTAGTAAAACTAAGAAGAAATTGAATGTTAAAGGATTTAGTGACTTAGGAGCAGGAATTTTAATTGCTATAATTGGAGTTTATATTTTAAAACTTTTTAATAATATCATTTCAAAAGTAATCTTCTTTTTATTTATTACTTTTGGGTTATATGCGACTATATCAGGTATGTTAAAAGTAATCTATTCAATATATGAAAATATTAGAAATAGTAAATATAATAATCAAGTAAGTAAAAAAGTAATGCTTTCAGATTTAACTATATTCTTAACACAAATATTAGGCTTGATTTTGGTAGCATTACAACTGTTAGAAGTAGTAAAATAATTATTAAATTATTGATAAATGGTTATGATATAGTATTAAAATAAAGATAGTTAATAATTAGATATAAGATAAGAATTAATATTGATGTTTATATCCTATTAAAAAAAATTAAACAGATGTTTATTTGTTTGAGAGTTATATTTTTTAAACACCAAAAGCACAAATCAAAAAGATTTATGCTTTTGGTGTTTTTGTATAACGATTAATAAGATACTCTATTAAATTCAGAGAGTTACCAAAAAAGTAATTTAAATTCTGATTTTCATGATCTATACCAGTGGCTCCACTTTCTACAATGAAGGAAAGGTCACTTTTGGTAGCGTAGCTACTGTGTTCTGTAGCTGTCAAAGCAATAACTTTACCTCCATAACTCTTACATTCATCCATTTTGAGTAAACCATTTTTGTTTTCACCTGATTGGGAAAATGTAATTAAGGTATAAGGTGTTTGATCTGATACCAAACTTATTTCCACACCTTCTAAATCAATAGCATAAATTTTTTTCAAGAGTAATTTACGATATGTATAATTAACTAGGGTTTGACAAAATCCTTCACCATACAAATAGATTTTTTTATTGGAAAAAGCATCATTAAAATAACTATCTATGTGATCCCAGTCTTGATTTACCATTGCAAAAGGAAAGTCTTCCATTTGATTTGTAGACTTATGTGAAAATTCTTTTGAAAGGAAAAAGATTAGTTCTTTAAAATTATTAAAACCAGCTCTTTTTGCTAAGCGACTGATTGAGGATTGGGAAGTATAGTTCATTTGTGCAACAGTACGAATGTCAATGACGGCTTCACTTTTAATCGATTCTATAATGTTTTCTATTATTTTTTCATCTTCATCGCGAAAGTTACTGTTGGGAAATAAACGATTTAAATAGTAAATTTTTGCCATGATATCACGCTCCTGTGAAAGTATATTCATAAAGTGAAATCGTAACCATGCTAGTGTATAAGCATTGTTTACGCTTTTTTTATATAATATACTATTAACATAAAGAAAGCAAATACAATTGTATGAATATAGTTTCTTTAATAAAATATGGTCATATAACTTAAAAGACCGTCTTTAATGAAAGAGGGAGATTATGAAAAAAGTAATTATCAATGCTGATGATTTTGGATACTCTTCAGCAGTCAATCTAGGAATCATAAAAGCATATAAAGAAGGTATTTTGACTTCTACAACTTTAATGGCTAATATGCCAGGATGTGATGAAGCTATTAGGCTTGCTAAGGAAAACCCAGATCTTGGAGTAGGTGGTCATCTTGTTTTAACTTGTGGAAAACCTTTAACTAAAGGAGAGTCACTCATAGATGGAAACGGAGATTT
>JAHAIU010000276.1 GCA_018372555.1 Clostridium sp. | reverse complement strand
TTTCCTGCTAATGGTATTACCTCATTATCTGCACCTAATATTCTTACAATATCATAAGAAAAAAACACTCCCACTATAGTTATTATTGCACCTACTACTGTTCCTATTACTATAGAGTGGGTAAAGACCTTATTAGCTCCACTTTCATTATTCCTACCTCTTTGGATAGAGTATTTTATTCCGCCTCCTGCTCCAATCATCAATCCAATACCACTTATTAAACTCCATAATGGTAAAACTATATTAAGAGCTGTAAGTCCTATACTCCCTACCCCATTAGCTATAAAAAATGTATCTGCAAGTATGTAAAAAGAAAGTCCTATCATACTAAACACATTTAAAGATACATATTTTATAAAATCACTTAAAATATTATTTTTAGCTTCTACTCTCAATGAAATATCCTCCTATAATATCTAAAAAATTCACTAAATAAAGAATAAAAAAGCACTAGATAACTTATACCCAAGGCCTAACGGTATAAATTTCTAATGCTTGTTATACAAATAATATATCCGGCGATACTATTATTCAAAGCTCTTCATTTTATAAAATCTTATAATAATATACTGGTACTGTCAATATTTTGGGTCATTAATCTATAATTTTTCTAATACATTCTTCAACACTAGAAACGTGATTATTTGCTATCTCCTTTACACCATCTTCAGCATAATGGAAGGTAAAACTATTTTCTGTTAAATTAAACATAGATATATCATTAAATGAGTCTCCAATTGCATATAACTTGTCCTCATTAACGTTATTTAATTCAAGTATCTTTTTTAACCCACTTCCCTTAGTGCAACCTTTTGGCGCTATATCAACAAAAAATTGATTTCTAAATGCCTCTAGATCATCCCCTAAACTTTTAACTAGTTTATTCTTTGCTTTTTCTGCAACATTTCTATCACCATTTTTGGAAAACAAACTTATTATTGAGTAATTTCTTTCATTAATATCCTTAAATAAATCTTCTATAGAAACTCTATCTTTAAAATGACTGTATAATTCCCTCATATCTTCAGATACTTCTTCTAAGTTAGGTACATTAGAATCAACTAGATAATGCTCCCCATCAAATTCAAAATGCACACATACATCTTCATTATCTAAAAACTCCTTAAATATGCCTTCAGCTACCTCACTTCCTATAAACTTACTATGTATTACATTCTTATCCTTATCTAATACTATAGCTCCATTACAAGCTACTATATAATCATATTCTATTTCTGGGTATTCACTAAATAAATCATATATTGAAGATAAACTTCTTCCTGTTGAAATAATGAATTTATTTCCTGCTTCCTTAAATTCAATAATTCCCTTTATATTTCCCTCATTAATACCATGATTTTCATTTAATAATGTTCCATCTAAATCGCAAGCTAAATACTTCATTAAATTCCACTCTCCCAATAATTATTCCTTAAAGATTATAACATAATAATTAAGATAAGATTTTTAATATATAAAATTAACTCATTTTAGTAAGTGAATATGTAATTTTTATCCATAATAATATATAATTAATAATAGTGTATTTAACAAGGAGAATTTTATGGTTATTAAAAAGGTAATTTTTACATTTATATTTTCTCTTATTATCTCATACCTAATTATAGGTTACTTAAATTTTAACTTATTTGTTATCATTGACTGGATTGAGGGAGTAACAATCATTGATAAATTAAGAGAATACTATATAAGGACCTTTAGTTCTAATATATCTTTATCTTTACCTATCTCCTTAATTCCAACTTATCTTGTATATAAAAAGACTAAAAATAAAACTATGGAGTAAATAAATATGAACAACAGAAATAATTATATTGAAAGTTTAAAAATAGATTGCGAAAAGTGCTTTGGACTATGCTGTGTATCACTTTACTTCTCAAAATCTGATGGCTTTCCTCAAAATAAAGATGCTGGTAACCCATGTATAAGTCTACAGAAGAGTAATAAATGTTCTGTTCATAAAGACCTTTATACTAAAGGCCTAAAGGGATGTATCGGTTATGACTGTTTTGGTGCTGGTCAAAAGATTTCACAAATTACATGTAAGGGTGAAGATTGGAGAAGTGATTCTAAACATGCAGAAAAAATGTTTGAATCATTTCATGTAATGAGGCAACTTCATGAAATGTTATGGTATCTTAATGAGGCTTTTCATTTACAAAAGGATAAAAATATAAGAGAAGAAATTAAGCTATTATTAGATTTCACTAATACCTTAACATTATTAGATATGGATTCACTTTTAAAAATTAATATTGATGAGCATAGAGATAAGGTTAATGTTTTTCTTAGAAAAACTAGTGATATGATTCGTAGAAATTCATCAAAGTCAAATAATAGCCCTGAATCAAAATTCTATTTCGGTAAAGATCTTAGAAAACTTGATCTAAAAGGTGCTGATCTTAGAGGTGCATTCCTTATAGCTGCAAACCTTAAAGGTATGAATCTAACTGGAGCTGACTTTATTGGTGCTGATTTACGTGATGCTGATTTCAGTGGCGCCGATATTAGCAGAAGTATATTTCTTACTCAATCACAAATTAATTCAGCTAAAGGAGATAAAAACACTAAACTACCAATTAATATAACTAAACCAATGCATTGGCTAAGATAAAATTAGAAGAGCTGCCTGGAAAGGCAGTCCTTTTGCTTTAATTATTATTTTCTATATTATCATACTTATTATTTAATATAAGTATATCTACTCTTCTATTTTTAGATCTTCCCTGATCAGTACTATTATCTGCAACAGGTCTATATTCTCCATACCCAACTGCAGACAATCTATCTGGGGATATTCCTCCATTATTAATTAAATATTCAACTACATTAGATGCTCTAGTAGAAGATAATTGCCAATTTGAACTAAAATATTCATTTCTTATTGGAACATTATCTGTATGTCCCTCTATCCTAATATAATTATCAATTTTATTTAATACTGTAGATAGCGAAACTAATTTTAATTTCATATCTTCCATTATATCTGCCTTTGCACTCTCAAAAAATATACTATCATTGAAACTTATTACTAATCCTCTTTCTTCTATACTTGTAGATACACTACCTTCTAATCCCATTTGTTTAATCATCTCATCAACTTGTCCTTCTATTCCTTGAAGCTTTTCTTCTTCACTTTGAACTAAAGGTTTTAATTCTCCTTCATCACTAGAACCTTCATTAGCGCCTCCTTCCCCAGAATCACCAATTCCCGTACCTCCAGTAAAAGTAAAGTTCATAGAGCTCGCTAATTTCTCATATTTCTTTTGATTTATATTCGATGCTGAATATAAAACTACAAAGAATACCATAAGTAATGTTATAAGATCAGAGTATGTAAGAAGCCATCTTTCACTATTTTCTGGTTTTTCTTTTCTCTTCTTCATTTTAAACTTCCTCACCCAAGTATAGTGTTTCTATTTCACTTTCAGTTAAATATCCCTCCAGCTTGCCCATTATAGCTGTAGGGCTGACGCCCTCTTGAATAAGTAATAATGCCTCTATACACATTTCCTTTTCAATTATTTCTTCATCATTTAAAGCCTTTAATTTATTTGCTATAGGTAACCA
>JAHAIU010000013.1 GCA_018372555.1 Clostridium sp. | reverse complement strand
TAAAAATGAGGTGGGTTATAATCAACACCACCTCATTATATGAACAGAATATTTCTTTTATACTTTATACTAATACTCCTATTATTAGTGATAAAATAAGTAAAGTAATTAATACTACTAAAACATTATCCATTGTTTTTACTGATACATTTAAATTTCCATAAAGTGTATCCCTCATAGACTTCTTTGGAACTTCTTCTACTTTTTCTTTAATAGCTTCATTTTCCATTATCATCATTTCCTTTATTTTTATTTTTTAGCAATATATTTTCTTACATCTAATGAAACTGCAACTATAATTATTAATCCTCTAATTATATATTGCCAATATGCATTTACTCCTATGAAGTTTAATCCATAGTTTATTACTTGAAGTAATACTGTACCAATTAGTACTCCTGGAATTGTACCAATACCTCCTGTAAATGATACACCTCCAACTACACAAGCAGATATTGCGTCTAGTTCATAGTTAAATCCAGTACTAGTTGTAGTTGATCCTGCTCTAGCTGCTTCTAAGAAACCTGCAAGTCCATAAAGTACACCTGAAATTATAAATATAAACATTATGTTCTTTACTAAGTTAACACCTGAAACTGCAGCTGCTTCTGGGTTACCCCCAATAGCAAACATATTTTTACCAAGCTTTGTTTTATTCCATACAAACCACATTATTGCTGCAACAATTGCAAGATAAAATACTAAGTAAGGTATTTCTACACTACCTAATTTTAAATAACCATTAACAAAAGAAGTGTATCTTTCATCTAAGTTAGCAACTGGTTGAGCTCCTAGTGGTGGTCTATCAATATATAGACAAGATGCCCCATAGGCTATAAGTTGCGTACCTAAAGTTATAATAAATGCATGAACTTTCAGTTTTGCAACTCCGAATCCATTAATAGCTCCAAATATTCCACCTATTACTATCGCAATAAACATTGGTAATATTAATGGTAATTCTTTTAAATTAGGATACATTTTAGCAGCATATGTTGTTGATTGTAATAATGATGCTGATACAATTGCCGTAAAGCCTAAAATACGTCCAGCAGAAAGGTCAGTACCTTGAAGTACTATTAATCCAGCAACACCAAGCGCAAGAATACCACGCGTTGATGCTTGACTTAAAATATTAGTAAAATTCTTTAATGAAAGAAACCCTGGCTCCTTTATTACAAAGAACACTATCATTAAAAATAGAACTATATATAGTGCATAATTAAGTAAGAAATTTTGTAAAGACTCTTTGTTAAATTTAACTTTATTCATAGGTTCCACCTCTATTCTAAATATATTTAGCAGCCATAGTCATAATATCTTCTTGTGATAATTTATCTGCATCACCTATTCCAGCCACTTTCCCATTTGACATTACAAGTATTCTGTCACAAATTCCTAATAATTCTGGCATTTCAGAAGAAACAACTATAACTCCTTTGCCCTTATTTGCTAAATCTATAATAAGTTGATAAATTTCATATTTAGCTCCAACATCTATTCCTCTTGTTGGCTCGTCTAACAAGAGTATTTCAGGTTTAGTTAAAAGCCATCTTCCTATAATTACTTTTTGTTGATTTCCTCCTGATAAACTTCTAATTAATGTTTTTTGGCTTGGCGTCTTAACCTTCATACTATCTATTGTCCATTTAGTATCTTCAGTCATTTTATTATTATCTAATACCCCATATTTGCTATATCCATCTATATTAGCAATCATAGTATTAAACTTAATGTCAAGTTGTCCAAATATACCATTAGCTCTACGTTCTTCTGTTAATAAAGCAAATCCATTTCTTATTGCCCTACGAGAATCGATATTCTCTACCTTATTCCCATGAAGAATTATTTCCCCATCACTATGTTTAGCTATTCCAAATATCGTTTCCAACAATTCGGTTCTTTTAGAACCAACTAAGCCTGCCACCCCAAGTATTTCTCCCTTTTTTAATTCAAAGGATACTTCCCTTATTGAAGGCTGATAAGTACCAGTTAAATTTTTAACTTCTAATATAACATCCTCAGGTTTATTTATCTTTGGTGGGAATCTATGAGTTAAATCACGTCCAACCATTAGTTTTATTATCTTATCTGTTGTAAGATCCTTAGCTGGAATCGTATCTATCCATTTTCCATCACGCATAATTGTTACATCATCAGAAATCTCAAGAATTTCCTCCATTTTATGAGAAATATATATAATACCGCAGCCCTTATCCCTTAATTTATTTATAATTTTAAATAGATGCCTAACTTCTTCATTTGTTAAAGATGATGTAGGTTCGTCTAAAACTAATATTTTAGCATTATATGAAACTGCCTTTGCTATTTCAACCATTTGCCTTTGTGAAACAGAAAGCTTAGCCATCTTTGCTCTTGGATCAACTTCTATCTCTAATTCATCTAGTATTTTTTTAGTTTCTTCATACATAGTTTTTTTATTTACTACTCCAAAATTTCCTGGATATCTACCAAGCCAAATATTATCCATAACATTTCTTTGTAAAACTTGGTTTAGCTCTTGGTGAACCATTGCAACACCATTATCCATGGCCTGCTTTGGATTTGAGAATTTGCTCTTTACACCATTTATAAATATCTCTCCACCATCTTCAATATAAACACCAAATAAGCATTTCATTAAAGTAGATTTACCAGCTCCATTTTCCCCCATCAAAGCATGTACAGTGCCCGGCTTTACCTTTAATTGAACTTTATCTAATGCTTTAACCCCTGGAAACTCTTTAGAAATATTTATCATTTCAAGAATATATTTTATATCTGCCATAACCTTTCACCACTTTTCTATTATTTATTAAACTGCATAGTGAAGACTCACTATGCAGTTTATTATGAAGATTATTTTTAATATTTAAGAAGCTATTATTGATATAGTTTCTATAAATAAGTTTTAATTATGAAATATCATATTTAATAAATTCAATTTACTTCAATGTAATAACATAATATATTTTTCTTATTTAGTATATTCTTGGTATGGAATACGTACCGCAACTCCAGTATCATCAAATTTATAAGAAGTCCCATCTATAGCATCCTTACCTGCTGCTAAATTCATTCCAGTTTCATATAAAGCCGTAGCCATTCCATCTGCATCTTGAAGAACTGATCCTAACATAAAGCCTTTACCAATTAAATCTTGAGCTGCTGCTGTAGCATCAACTCCAACCACTGGAATAGTCTTTGCAGTATCTCCATTATTATATCCTTGAGCTTGTAATGCAGCTATAGCACCTTGAGCCATACCATCATTATTAGATATAACAGCTTCTATCTTATCACCAAATCTTGATAACCATGCTTCAGTTGCACTTTGTGCTAAATCATTTTGCCAGTTACAAACTTGAAGTGCTAACTCTTCAGTCTTAATTCCATTGTCATTTAAGGTTGAAACTGAATACTCAGTTCTTGCAACTGCTTCTGGATTATCAGGTTCTCCCTTTAACATAACATATTGCAAAATTCCATCTCCATTTTTATCTACAGCTTTTGAATCCTTATTCCAAAAATCTGTAAGAATCTTACCTTGCATAACTCCAGCTTCCTTAGCATTAGTTCCAACAAATATAGCTTTATCATACCCTTTTATTGTATCTGTAGCTGGCTCTCTATTAAATAAAACTACTGGTTTTTCAGCTGATTTAATCTTATCTATTACAGTTGGCGCAGCTCCTGTATCTACTAAGTTAACTAATAATAAATCCACATCTTTTTGTAATAATGTATCTATACCATCATTTTGCGTAGCTTGGTCACCTTTTCCATCATAGAAAGTAAATTCAACTTTATCTGGATTTTCACTTTGAATCTTTTCTAAACTTTGACGAACAGTTGAAATATAAGTATCATCAAATTTGTATAATAATACACCAACTTTTACCTTATCACCGTCTGAAGTGCCTCCACTTCCACATCCCACTAATGAAGCTGTTACCATAATAGTAGCCATTGCCATTGTAAGTAATCTTTTAACCTTTTTCATATTAACCCTCCACCTCTCATAACTCATTATAATCATTTTTGTTTTTTGTTTTCGTTTACATTTTCTATTATAAATATATCCATTATTAACCTCCATGCAAAAAACTTCACAAATATATCGAAATTCTTAACTATCATCTATGTTATAATTAATAATCTATATCTATAGTTATATAGTAAAAGTTTTTAAGCTTCTATTTGAAAGAAGTTTTCATTTATGATAAAATTTTAACTTGCAAACGAATATGAGGTGATTTTTTGAATAAAGATTATGTAATAAAATTTATTAAAGATTCTTGGAAAGCATTTCGTCCATTTTCCTTGACTCTTGCAATAGGCTCAACAACTCTAGGAATAGTCGCTGCTAATAAGGTTGGCGCTATTAATTGGAATAGCTATAATGATATTCTATTAGTTATTCTAGTAACAATAGCTGGTCTATTAGCTCAATCTGGAGCTAATTTAGTTAATGATTACTTTGAAGGTAGTTTTAGATATTATAGACCTAGCGGAAGAAAGGTAAAATTCTTAGGAGTAGATAGAACTTATTTTGATATTTATGTTTTTCTTTGGGCAATGGCCTGTTTTGGACTAGCGTCATTAATTGGCTTATATTTAATTTATATAACTGATTATAAAATGCTTATAATAGGTTTAATTGGCATATTTGGAGCTTACGCTTATACTGGTGAACCTTTTGTATTTAAAAGAAAAGGCTTAGGAGTTCCAATATCTTTTATAACAATGGGACCATTAATGGTGCTTGGTGCTTCTTATCCATTTACTAAAGAGTTAAGCTTGTATCCAATTTTATTATCATTACCAGCTTCATTTATAATACCTGCTTTAATGATAAGTAATGAAATGAGAGATTTCCAAAGAGATGCTAATTTAAGTCTAGGAACTTTAAGTGTTAGAATCGGAAGTAGGCTTAGTACTTATATTTATAGATTTTTAGTTTTTGGTGCTTATATTCTAACTGCTATATATGTAGTATTAGATTTCTATCCAATTACAACTTTATTAGTATTTATAACTCTACCTATAGCCTTAAAAGCTCATAAAGCAGTATGTAAATTTGAGAAGCTAGGTATTCCATATACCAATAATCTTCATTGGACTTTTACATTACTATTAATAACTACATTACTAATAGGATAATTTTTAATAACACACTCATCTTCTACATATACTAATATATATGGAAAGGAGTGTGTTTTTTTATGAAAAATGGAGTTAAGATATTGATAGCTGTGATTGTTGTTATAGCTATAATAGCTTTTCCTATAATCTCTAGTTACAATGGCTTAGTAGGTCTTGAACAACAAGTTAATAAGTCAGCTTCTGATATAGATACTCAACTTCAAAGAAGGTCTGACTTAATACCTAATTTAGTTAATACAGTTAAGGGATATGCTACTCAAGAAAAAGATATCTTTACAGATATCGCAAATGCAAGAAGTAAATTATCAGGCGCTACTAATATTTCTGATCAAGCAGCTGCAGATAGTGAACTATCAAACGCCTTATCAAGATTACTAGTAGTAGTTGAAAGATATCCTGATTTAAAATCAAATGAAAACTTTAAAGACTTAAGTATTCAATTAGAAGGTACTGAAAATAGAATAGCTGTAGCAAGACAAGACTATAATACTGCAACAACTAATTATAATACTAAACTTAGAAGATTCCCTACTAATATAGTAGCTTCTATCTTTGGGTTTGAAGAAAAAGCACTTTACAAAGCAAGTGATAATGCTAATGAAGTGCCATCAGTAGATTTTACTAGATAACTATGAAGATATTATCTAAGATAAAAGTTCTTTTATTATCTTATCTTTTATTATTATTTTTTACTCAAATTGCTTCAGCTGAAATTAACTTCCCTAATCCGACTAATTATAAGTATGTAAATGATTATACAGACATATTAACGGAAGATGAAAAAGAAAAAATTATTTCTATTGGTAAAGAATTAGAAGATAAAACTGGTGCTCAAGCTGTTACAGTAATAATAAATAGTACTGATGGTAAACCAATTGAAAGCTATGCTTTAGACCTCTTTAGAACCTGGGGAATTGGAGAAAAAAATAAAGACAATGGTCTATTAATCTTAATTGCCCTTGAAGATAAAAATTGGAGAGTGGAAGTAGGAAGAGGCCTAGAAGGTGCAATTCCAGATGCCTTAAGTAATAGGGTAATGGAATCTTTAGCTAAAGAAAAATTTAGGACTGAAGAATATGGGACAGGAATAGTTAATAGTTATAGTGCCTTTAGTGATTTAATTGCTGAAGAATATGGAATAACCCTAGATAAATCTTTAAATATATCTATGGAAAATAATAAATATAACTATACTAACATTCCTATTTTCAGTGGTATGGGCATATTTTTAGTACTAATTTTACTTGATTTTATTTTTAATGGAGGTTCCATTACATTACTACTATTAAAAATCCTTTTCTTTACTGGTGGTAATAGAAGAGGTGGGCGAGGTGGTCATGGAGGCTTCGGTGGCGGAGGATCTTCTGGTGGTGGAGGCTTCGGTGGCTTTGGAGGCGGTTCTTCCAGTGGTGGAGGCTCCTCAGGTAGTTGGTAAAAAAATAAGAATACATATTATTTATTAACACTTTAAATTAAAGTATTTAATAGATGATATGTATTCTATAATTTTTCATTATACAGCAGCACCAAACTATTTATTTTATATAATCTTTAGTTTCTGTTTTCAGTCCTTTTTTCTTTAATTTATTTTCTATAAATGTCTTAACTATAGAGTAGAATACTGCAAATAATGGAACTCCAATTATCATCCCCACTATTCCTAATAATTTTCCTGCAACTAAAATAGAAAATAGTACCCAAAATGCAGATATTCCTATTGTATCCCCTAATATCTTAGGTCCAATTACATTACCATCTAATTGTTGTATAAATAGAATTATTAGTAAGAACCATAAAGCTTGTATTGGCGATACAAATAAAATAATAATAAATGATGGAATAGCTCCAATAAAAGGTCCAAAGAATGGTATTACATTGGTAATTCCAACTATTACTGAAACTAGAACTGTATAAGGCATTCTAAAGATAGTTAAAATTATAAATGTTAATACTCCAATTATTAAGGAATCAATAATTTTTCCTACTAAAAATCTACCAAAGGTATAATTACTCTTATGGACTAGTGCTATTATTGATTCTGCTTTATTTTCTGAAAATAAAGCATATGTTATCTTCTTACTTAATCCACATAACTTTTCCTTATCTATTAATAAATAGACTGATACTATAATTCCTAATACTAAGTTCCAGATACTTGATGCAGTTTTCGCTAAAAAGGCTCCTATTGCAGGTATTAAATCTGTTACAAAAGATATTACATAATTAACAAAGCTATTATAATTATCCATTAAAACTTTAGAGTACTGCTCTTCAATATTTAAGTTTTTAATTAAATCATTAACAAAATTAGTAGTATTAGAAATATAAGTAGGTATATCATTAATTAAGCCTAAAATAGATTCTGTAACCTGTGGTAGTAAAAATTTAATTACCATACTAATTATAAAAAATGCAGAAATATAAGCTAAAAGTATTGATATTCCTCTTTTAGATTTTAATTTTATCCTCTTTATATACTTATTTTCAAAAACTTTATTCTCATAAAAATCTAGCAAAAAATTAATTATATATGCTATTGTAAAACCTATTATAAAAGGTTGAAATATAATTAATATTGAATCTAACTTATCCGTAAATATTGAAACTTGAGATATCGCTAAATAAAATAAGATAATGGAAATTGAAACTATAAATGAATATACAGCTATTGTTGTATATTTATTATTCCAATTAATTTTCATAATCTACCTCTCTTTACTGTGCTTATTATATCATTATGATTATAGTCTATTATATCCTATTATTAAATTAAATTTATAAAATTCATAATTTATTAATCTAAATTTAATTTAAAAAGGACACTTACGTGTCCTCCTTCTAAATAAATAATAAAAGACTTACTGCCATCACTATCATTCCAAGTATCAATCCATAAATAGATAAATGATGCTCACCATACTTTTCAGCTGCTGGCAAAAGTTCATCTAGTGAAATAAATACCATTATTCCTGCTACCATTGCAAAAATAATACCAAAGGATAGGTCACTAAATATACTTCTTAAGAAGAAATAACCTACTAAAGCCCCAACTGGTTCAGCCATACCTGATAGAAAAGAATATAAAAATGCTTTCTTCTTACTTCCAGTTGCATAATAAATAGGAACAGATACAGATATTCCTTCTGGAATATTATGTATCGCTATGGCTATTGCTATTGGAATTGCTATCTTCATATCAGTTAAAGCTGAAACAAAGGTAGCAAGTCCCTCAGGAAAGTTGTGTATTGCTATTGCTAATGCTGTAAACTTACCCATTCTAAGAAGTCCAGTTTTCCTTTTTTCTTCTTCATCTGTCTCAGATGGTAATTCCTTGAACTCATGAGGATTTTCGCCACTAGGTACAAACTTGTCTATTATTGCAATTAAAAAAATTCCTAGAAAAAAAGAAATAACTGTTAAGTAGTTACCCTGCTTTTCCCCCAATGCCAATATTAGTGAATCTTTTGCCTTTACAAATATTTCTACCATAGATACATATATCATAACTCCGGCTGAGAATCCTAAACTTACTGATAAAAACTTCCTATTTGTGCTTTTAGCTAAAAATGCTATTAAACTTCCAATCCCCGTGGCAAGTCCAGCAAATAAAGTAATTAAAAAAGCTACTACTACATTATTCATACATTACCTCCTAGTATATATATAGTATATTTTACATTTTAAATCCTTATTTTTCAATTACTATAAATAAAAAGAAGGACCGTAATATTATTCTCAATATCACGGTCTCTCTTTTTATTTAATTAAAATATATAAGATTTAAAGAAAGTAGTTTTATTTAATGTTTAAAATTTTATGAACAACTTCTCCAATTTCCATTGTTACCACTACATCTATTATTACAGTCATTATTGGATAAACGTTCATTAATAAATCTTTGCATATCTCTTAAAGCTCTATCATAACCTTGTCTAAATCCAGCTCTAGCTCCTCTTTCAAAACCTTGTCTAGATCCATCTTGGAATCCATTTTGATAACCAGCTCTATATCCTCTTCTAAAGCCTTCTCTTAATCCCCTTTGGAAGCTAGCTCTTGCAAGTTCTTCAGCTCTACTTAATCCTCTTTCTAGTCCATCTCTAAACCCATTACGATATCCAACTTTCTTACCATTCTCAAAACCACAATTATATCCATTAGCAAATCCTTGTGCTAGTCCTTGTCTTAATCCTTTTTCAAACCAACATCTAGTGTCAATAACTCCACATTCATTAGTATTACATCCACAACCTGAGCTACCTCTAGAGAATGCATCAGCTTCACTTGCTGCTAAATCTGCTGCATTTATTCCTAAATCAGCTGCATTTTCTCCTAAACCTGCTGCATTTGTTCTAAAGCCTGCTGAGTTTGCAGTACCAATAGGATCATTAATAGAATTAGGGTTAAAGTTAAAATTAGTAAAATCATCTGAATCTTCTAATGCTGAAAAATCAAAGTCGTTTGCAAAGTTATCAAAATTAGCATTTTCATCAAAATTGAAATCTGATCCTCCATCTTGAATTCTATTTAAAATATCATCAAGATTTCCTGAATTTCTTTCATTATTAGTTCCCATCTTTTTTATCTCCTTGTAATATCGTTATATTACATATTATGCAGATATTCCCCTTTTGTTCTTAAATATTAATTCTAATCATTAAGTAAAGATACAATTTCTCTTACTAGTTGTTTAACTCTATCAGGAAGTCTAGAAATAGCTTTTTCTCTCTTTTTTTCATCGTCCATTTGAGCAATTCTTAATATTTCTTGTTGAACTCCAGGAATGTTATTAAGTTCTGAAGCTATTCTATTAAATCTGTCAGCAAATCTAGGATCCTGCATCTTGGCTTGGAGCCTCATTATTAAATTATAATTATTCATTATTACTACTCCTAATAATATTTTACTTTATATTATTCATAGTTATTTTTATTTGTGAACTTAAAACAGAAATTAGGTGTAAAAGGATGATAGTCTAAAAA
Organism: Clostridium sp.; assembly: GCA_018372555.1. GTDB lineage: Bacteria > Bacillota > Clostridia > Clostridiales > Clostridiaceae > Clostridium. The sequence goes on along the minus strand of JAHAIU010000013.1, from coordinate 24,214 downwards.
AATAAGAGCTGTCGCACAAACAGCTCTTATTAATTTTTCATTATGCGACAACACCATTTCTAGAAGCTTAATGCTGAAACTTCTTTATACATTTTTATTTCAGTTTCTGATTCAACTTCACTTAAAGACTCATTCCAATCCTTATCAAATTTGATTTTATATATTTCTATATTAGACCTTTCATCAACTGGTGCCATAGCTACATATTCATTGCCACAGATAAGCTTTTGCTCTAATATAACATACTCTACCTTATTTCCATTTTCATCGCTAAAAACCATCGTTCTATCGCTCATTTTTCTGCTCCTTAACATTATATTTTTTCTTTAGATTTAGTTAATGGTTATTAGATACTCTTGCATTTCTTTTATATGGTCACTATACATATCAGAAATCTTAATCAAACTTTTTTCAAGATGCTCATGGAAATTAGATTCCTTTATTAGCAAATCTAAAATAGCCTTAAATCCCATTTCAGTTCCCTTTATAGCTTTTTCTAATATTTGCTTATCATTATCTATAGCCATTTCTTTAATACTATTGAATATCTCAACTAACTTTCCAAATATACCTTCTTCTTTTACAGCTTTACCATTTAATTCTTCTATCTCATTTAAAATGACTTTTTTATGTTCTTCTATAGTAAGTAAAGTATTATCAATTAAAACTTTAAGTCTATAATCTTTTACTTTTTCTTTTAATTTTATCATTTCATTTTCTCCCATTATTACACCTTGTAAATGAGAATTTAATACTTTAATCAAGTTTTCATTCATAAAAAACACACTCCTTTATACTAGTTTTACTAATATAAAGGAGTGCTATACATTATTTATTATTTTTTAACAAAGTGCTGCTTCTGCTTCATTTTCCTTTGCCTTGTAATTGATTATTAACTGAATCTTATCTATTCTCTTTTCATCAAGCTTTAAGAGCTTTAAGGTAATATTATCAAAAGTTATTTCACAGTTCTTTGTATTTGTAGGTATTTCACCAAGCTTTTCTATAAATAGTCCAGCTATTGTATCTGCAAACTCAGATTCTAATTCTATATTTAAATAATCACTAACATCTTCTAATGTCATAAGACCACTCACAATAAAATTATTATCATCAATTTTTTCTATATCTAGATTTTCATCATATTCATCAAGGATTTCTCCCATAACTTCTTCTATAATATCTTCCATAGTAACAATACCAGAGAAGCCACCATATTCATCCATTAATATAGCTATATATGCTTTCTTTTCTTTTAACTCTTTAAATAAATCATCAATATTCTTTGTTTCAATAAAGAAACATGGATCTTTTAATAAATCCTTAATATTGACATTGTCTACACCCTTTTCAACTATACTAGCAAATAAATCTTTCATATGAAGTATTCCTATAATATTATCAATATCATCTTCATAAACAGGAATTCTTGAAAAGTTTTCATCTAATATATCTTTTATACAATCTCTAATTTTTACATTTACATTTAGTAAAAAGGTTTCAGTTCTAGGTGTCATTATTTTCTTAGCTGTTGTATCATCAAATTCAATAATTCCATCTATCATTTCTCTTTCAGATTGATTGATGGCACCATTTTCTTCCCCTATCTCAATTAAACTTCTTATTTCCTCTCTAGATATTTGTTCATCTACACCTTCTGTTTTTAATCCTAGTAACTTAAGTATTAAGTTTGTTGAAAAAGATAAAAACCATACAAAGGGCTTGGTCACTTTTGATATAAAAATAATAGTTTTAATAGATGACATAGCTAGCTTTTCTGAATTTTGAAGAGCTATTCTCTTAGGAACAAGTTCTCCAAGTACCAATGTAATATATGATATAGCTATAGTTGTAAGCACTAATGCTATACTTTCACTATATGGTATATTTAAATTACTTAATACATTAGCAAAGCCAACTGAAATTGATGTTGCTGCTGAAGCTGATGCAAAGAAACCTGCTAATGTTATACCAACTTGTATTGTTGATAAAAAGTTATTTGGATCTTTTAAGATTCCTTTTAACAATATAGCTTTTTTATTTCCTTCATCTGCTAAAATACTTATTTTTGTTTTGTTCAATGATACTATTGCCATTTCTGCTGATGCAAAAAAAGCATTAATAACAACCAAAATTAAAATTAAAATTAAACTACTCCCGGGACTACCTTCCATTTACTCATTCTCCTTATTTTAAAATATAATGAATTTATTCTATCATAATAATTATTACTATTTCAAATTCATATTTATAACTATACTGTCTAAATTATCTTAATTATTCAAATTATTAATATTTATATCAATATAAGCTAGTTTTACTTAAGAAAGCATTAATTATCTACAGTTCTCTTATATAAATAATAATTAATAACTAGAAATGAAGAGTGAAAAATTAAAGACTAATGAAAAAACTCCTTACGGAGTTTCAAAAAAATAATTTATTGTAGTAATTTTGTAAGAATTGCATCTTTAATTTTTAATTTTTCATTCTTAATTTTTAATTGTAAATAGAGCTGTCTAAATCAGCTCTATTTATTAAATGCTTCTTTTAAAGTATGCCATGCAAGTACTGCACATTTTACTCTAGCTGGCATATTAGAAATATTCTTAAGTACAATAGCATCTTCAAGTACTTCAAGTTCTTCTTCGTCATTAATTTCTCTTTTTATCATTCCAATAAAAGTTTCAACTAATTCTAAAGCTTCTTTCTTATCTTTTCCCTTAATAAGGTCTATCATCATTGAAGTTGATGCTTGAGATATAGCACAACCTTGGCCTGTAAATGCTAAATCTTCAATAACATCTCCATTAATTTTTAATTCTAATTCTATCTCATCTCCACAGCTTGGATTATGACCCTTTTCACATAAATCTGGATTTTCTAATTTTCTTCTATTATGCTTAGAAGAACTATGTTCCATTATTAGGGTTGTGTAAATCTCATTTAAATCCATTGCTCTACCTCCATTTTGAGAACATCTCATATGTTTTTTCTATCGCTTCTACTAACCTATCTACATCCTCTTTATCATTGTATAAATATATACTTGCTCTAGATGTAGCGTTTATTCCCATATATCTCATTAGAGGTTGTGCACAGTGATTTCCAGCTCTTATACATACACCAAAAGTATCAAAAATTGATGCAACATCATGTGGATGAACACCTTCTATTTGGAAGGATATTACTCCACCTCTTTTTTCTACTTCTTTTGGTCCATAGACTTTAACATACTCTAATTTATTCATCTTATCTAAAGCATATGAAACAAGCTCTTTTTCATGCTTTTCTATATTTTCCATTCCTATTTCATTTAAATAATCTATTGCTTTAGATAAACCTACTGCAGCCTCAACATTTTGCGTACCTGCTTCAAACTTATATGGTAACACATTAAAGGTAGTTTCTTGCTCATAAACATATTCTACCATATCTCCACCAAACATTAAAGGAGGCATCTTTTCTAATAAATTCTTCTTACCATATAAAACGCCTATCCCCATTGGAGCTAGTAATTTATGTCCTGCAATTATTAAAAAGTCTGCATTAATATCTCTTACATCTACCTTCATATGAGGAACACTTTGAGCTCCATCAACTATAACTATAGCACCCTTTGAATGAGCATATTCAGCTATTTCCTTAACTGGATTAATAGTTCCTAATGCATTAGATACTTGAGTAACACTTACTATCTTAGTTTTATCTGTAATCTTAGATTTTATTTCTTCTTCTGTAAGCTCTCCATTTTCATTTGTATACATATATTTTAATATTGCACCCTTAGCTCTTGCTACTTGTTGCCATGGAATTAAATTCGAGTGATGCTCAGCTATAGATATAACAATCTCATCACCCTCATTTATAAAGTTCATTCCATATGACATAGCTACTAAGTTAAATGCTTCAGTTGCGTTCTTAGTAAATATTATTTCTTCAAAACCCTCTGCATTTATAAACTTTCTAACTTTTTCTCTAGCCTCATCATAAGCTTCTGTTGCAAGTACGCTTAATTCATAGGCACCTCTATGTGGGTTTGCATTTATCTTTTCATAATAATCTTTAATAGCTTCAATTACAGCTATTGGCTTTTGTGTAGTAGCAGCACTATCTAAATAAGCTATTCTTTTGCCATTTTTCTCTTTACTTAAAGTTGGAAAATCCTTTAGGTACTCTTTATTCATTATCTAACGCTTCCTTTATAGTAGCTAAAATTTCATTTCTTGTAGCTTCATCTTCAATCTTATCTATAATAGGATTAAATGCACCTTCAATGATTACTCTTCTAGCATCATTGTAGTCTAATCCCCTACTCATTAAATAGAATAGCTTATCTTCATCTATTTTACCTGAAGCTGCTGCGTGTTCTCCAGATACATCATCTTCTTCACATAGTAATAATGGAAGAGCTTTAGCTTTTACCTTAGGTGATAAAATCATACAATATTCATCTTCTTCACCCTTACTTCTAGATGCACCCCTCTTAAAATCAAGAGTGCCTCTAAATATCTTATTTGCTTCACCCTTTAAAGCACCTCTTGTGATAATATCGGAATTACTTCTTCTACCCATATGAGTCATAACATAGTTCATATCTATAATTTTCTTATCTCCACCTAGGTAGATTGAGCTTAATGTTGATTCTGAACTTTCCTTTGCTAAATCACCATGATAGTTTGTAATACTAACACTTCCACCTAAATCTATTGAAACAAAGTCTACTTTTCCATAGTATCCTATATCTGAAAGATTAGAGTCTACATTTACTGTATTTTTGTTTAATAAATTTACTTTAACTACTTGAATCTTACTGCTATCCTTACCATATATCTTACATATTCCATTATGATATCCTTCAGATTCATCCTTTGAGTTATACTTAATTAATATTTTTGCTTCTGATTCCTCTTCTGCAACTACTATTATATTATCAACTAAGGTATTATTTTTTTCATCTAAATTAAATTCAATTTCTATTAATCCATCTACCTTAGCTCTTTTATCTATATTTATTATAAAGCCCTTATTAAAATCAAATTCACCTTGATTTACTATTTCTTCTGATGCTCCATATTTAAATTTCTTATTTAACGGAAATACTTTTCCTTTTTTAAATTCTTCTATTGTAACTCCATTTAAATCATTACCAGTTACTTTATAATTATTAAATTCTCCAATTCTTGGAGGATTATAATCCTTTAATGTTACATCATTAACTTTTAACCAGCTTTTAGTTCTTACAGGAGTCTTATTAATATTATTAAAACTTATATTACTATTCATTATCCTATGCTCCCTTCTAATTCAAGCTTAATTAAGTTATTCATCTCTACTGCATATTCTAATGGTAATTCCTTAGATATTGGCTCAACGAATCCTCTAACTATCATTGACTTAGCTTCTTCCTCAGTTATACCTCTACTCATTAAGTAGAATATAGCATCATCACTAATCTTACCTATCTTAGCTTCATGTGAGATTTCTACATCATCATTCATTAAATCTATAACAGGTATAGTATCTGACTTAGATAAATTATCTAGCATTAGTGATTCACAGGATACTACTGATTTAGAGTTATAAGCATTTGCATTTACCTTAACTACTCCTCTATAAGTAGCTTCACCACCATTTTTTGAAATTGACTTTGAATTTATAGTAGATGATGTATTTGGAGCTGCATGAATTACTTTTGCTCCAGTATCAAGATTTTGGCCTTTACCTGCAAATGATACTCCAGTAAATTCTGCTCTAGCACCTTCTCCTTTTAATACGCTCATTGGATAAAGCATTGATATTCTAGAGCCAAATGAACCTGATATCCATTCAATTCTTCCATTCTTTTCAACAAATGCTCTCTTAGTATTTAAATTCAGCATATTCTTTGACCAGTTTTCTATTGTACTATATCTTAAAGTAGCGTTTTCTTTAACAAATAGTTCAACACAACCAGCATGTAAGTTAGTTATATTATACTTTGGAGCTGAACATCCTTCTATAAAGTGTAAACTTGCTCCTTCTTCTACAATAATTAATGTATGCTCAAATTGTCCTGCTCCAGGTGAGTTTAATCTGAAATATGATTGTAGTGGAATATCTACATGTATTCCCTTTGGAACATAAACAAAAGATCCACCTGACCAAACTGCACCATGTAGTGCTGCAAATTTATGATCATTTGGTGTTACACATTTCATAAAATACTCTTTAACTATATCTTCATAATCTCTAACAGCAGTTTCCATATCAGTATAAACAACACCTTGCTTAACTAAATCTTCTCTTATGCTGTGGTAAACTACTTCTGAATCATACTGTGCTCCAACCCCTGCAAGAGACTTCTTTTCTGCTTCTGGAATTCCCAAAAGATCAAAAGTTTTCTTAATATCTTCAGGAACATCTTCCCAAGTTTCATTTAACTTTGTCTTAGGTCTAACATAAGTAACTATATTATCCATATCTAATTCATCTAAAGATGGACCCCAAGTAGGTAATTTAATTTTATTATATACATCAAGGGATTTTAATCTAAAATTTTTCATCCATTCCGGTTCATTTTTTTCCTTTGAAATAGTTTCTACTATTTCTCTTGTTAATCCTTTTTCAGTCTTAAATTCAAATCTATCTTCATTTTTAACGTCATAGATTCCTCTTTCAACGTCTTCTACATAAGTCTTCTTTTTAATTTCCAAAGCCTGTCACCTCCGTTTTACATAGCTTCTGCTTTAAAAGCTTCATAACCATTCTTTTCTATTTCATCTGCTAAACTTGCATCTCCTGTTTTAACTATTTTTCCGTTAACTAAAACATGAACATAATCAGCCTTTAAATTTTCTAAAATCTTAGTATTATGAGTTATTATTAAAACTCCATTTTCTCCATTAGCATACATTTTAATACCTTCTGAAACTACTCTTATAGCATCTATATCCAGACCTGAATCTGTTTCATCTAATATAGCAAGCTTTGGATTAAGCATAAGCATTTGTAAGATTTCATTCTTTTTCTTTTCTCCACCTGAAAATCCTACATTTAAATATCTCTTAGCATATTCTTGATCCATTTTTAATTCTTTCATATTATTTTTTAAGTCCTTATCGAACTTTAAAAATTTAATTAATTGACCATCTTTTGCTATCTTTGCACTTCTAATAAAATTTTCAACAGTTATACCTGGAACTTCTTCTGGATGTTGGAAAGATAAGAACAATCCTTTCTTAGCTCTTTCATCAGTTTTAAGTTCTGTTATATCTTCATCTTCAAAAGTAATATCTCCTTCAACTCTTTCGTATTTAGGATGCGCCATTAAAGTATTTGCTAAAGTTGACTTACCAGCACCATTAGGTCCCATGATAACATGAATTTCACCCTTATTGATTTTTAAATCTAATCCCTTTAATATCTCCTTGCCTTCTACAGCAGTTTTTAACCCATTTATATTTAATAAAACTTCGCTCATTTTTACATCTCCTTATTTGTGTTTAATTATATATTTAAATTAAATCATATCATTTCACTCTGAATTGATTATATCATACTAAATTACTAAGAATTAATCAACTGTTTTTTAGCTATTTGTAAGCTAATAACAGTGAATTATTCATTAATAACTATTATTAGCTTTTCTATTCTAGATATTATTTACATTTATACAAAAAAGCTAAGATTTCTAATTTATAATATATAAATAAAAATTCATAGTTAAATATGTAATTTGCCCAAAATTACTAGAATATATTAGCTTTGAAAACTCCTATTAAAGTTTTCTATTTAAAAGTTTTCTATTTAACTCTATAATTTTTTCATTCCTTCCTTCTTTAATTTCTTTCATTCTTTCATTCTTTAATTAAAAAAAACTCAGCCCTCGCTGAGTTTTAACTTAAATTGCTAATTATTAATTTCTAACTGTCTATTGTCTTTGCCATCACATATCTTCTAAGTCCACCATATTTTAATTTTTCTTTCTTTATTTCATATCCTAAATTAGTAAATGTATTTACACTATATTTATTATATGGTGACGCTGTGGATGTAAGTATCTTGACTTCATCATTCTTTGCTATTTCTTCTATTTTTTCACACAATATTTTTTGTAGACCATTGCCTCTATAGTCACTTCTAACTACTGTAGATTCAACCTGCCCTATCTTAAGTAAATTTTCTCCTGATATTCCTAAATCGTAGCCATAGTTACCTTCTTCATATCCTTTTTTTATATATACAGCCATAGCTATTAGCTCTTCATTTTCGTCAGTATATCCTATTATTTTTGCACCTTTATTTAAATAATTTATAAATTCATCTCTTTCTGTAGGCGCATATAACTCCTTATTTTCTAATCCCTCTAAAATTATATCTTGAAGTTCCATTATATGGTCTAAATCCTTTATATCTAGAACTCTTAATTTGGCATCAACTAAATTACCAGACTTATTTTTAAGCTTTAATATTTCCTTCAATATTGTTCCCTCCTTTCCAATTTATTATATATATGTTTCAATAAATAATCTACATTTTGAGGGATTATGATATTTAAAGTAAGAAATAGTATTGGAAGTAAATTACATCAATTGAAAGCATATAGTTTTTAATTTTTATATAAGTTGTTTGTGAGATTGCCTATCTAAAATATTTTGAGTATAAAATATAACTGAATAAAATGTTCAAAAACTTTATTACAACTTATATATCATATTTGTTTAAACTTTATATTGTTAATATTTTTTAGATTTTATTGTACCTCCTGTAAAAAATCAAATATTTTGTCTAAATAATCTTCAATAATATCATTGTTTTCCAAATATAACTCATGTTTAGCATTTTTATAATATATGAGTTTAGCACTTTTACATAATTTTATAAACTTCTTAATACCTCGCTCACCTACAAGTTCATCTTTTCCAGCTTGAAACATTAATATAGGTGTTTTTATCTTCCTTATATTCTCCTTTTTTAATATATATTTGATTCCATTTAAAGATTCATAAAGCCACTTAAAGGAACCTCCTCCTCTTTGCAGATTTTCATTTGATAATACCTCTCTATAGTAAAGATTATATCTACTTTCATTAGATGTTGAAGCTAAGATAAAATCATAAGTACTTTCATAAGGCATATTTCCAAATATAAAATTTTCTCCTTTTCCAAATATAATTAGGATCTTACATAAAATTATAGCTAAAAAATTAGGGATGCTTCCTACAGCTATCTTTAACATGGGTGATGATAATACAGCCTTTTTAAAGTAATTATTATACTTTTCGATAAACATTGTACCTATAGCTCCCCCCATTGAATGACCAAATAAAAAAAGATCTTTGTCTCTATTTCTTTTTACTACAACTTCATCTATAAATATTTTTAAATCATTAACATAGTAATTAAAGTCTTCAACACTAACTTGGCTTTTATGAAGAGTTCCAAGTTCACCAGACCTTCCATGTCCTCTGTGCTCCATTATGTAAACTGAATATCCTTCCCTAGTTAGATAATAAATAAACTCCTTATATTTCTCTATACATTCAGTAAATCCATGAGAAATTACTATTCCTCCTCTATCTCCATTAATTTTATAAATCTCGTAATACATTTTATTATCTAATTCTCCCTTTATATTTCCACTAACCTTTATATCATTTAGCTTATTCTTAACCATTTCAACAACGTCTTCATCCATACCAAAATTAATAAAATATTCTCTTTTCTCCATAGTAATACCTCTTAAGTCTTTTTTAGTATTTTATCTCTAATTAGAATATTTATAAGCTTAAGATGAAGTTTAATAAATTAATTATTAAAGGAGCCATCTTATAAGATAACTCCTTCAATAATCAATTTTTATATTTATTTTTATTTCTTCTATTTATATGTGTTGATTGTGTAGTTACATAACTTAAATATTTTAAATATGAGCTAACTTAATGAAATGTAAAAATATTATTGCAACTTATATAATATAATTTTCTATTGCTAATAAAGCCTTTACATCAATATTTTTTTCAGTCTTAAGTAATTCCTTTGCTTCTTCTTTAGAAACTAATATAACTTCTATATCTTCATCATCTTCTAAGTTCTCATTAGAAGGCTCTCCACTACAACTGCAATAAACTAAAGATATGGATTCATCTGTCATCCCAACAGATACATATACCTTCTTATTAGTTTTCTTCTCATCTAGCTTAACTAAATCTAAACCAGTCTCTTCTTTTAATTCTCTCTCTACTGTTTCAATAAAGCTTTCCCCTTTATCAATAAGACCTGCAGGTAATTCTATAACATAATCATTTATCGGAACTCTAAATTGTTTTATTAAAACTAATTTATCCTCTTCTATATGCTTAGCTATTATAACTACAGCATCTGGCTTATCTTCTCCATTATCAAAGAATTTATTATTTAAGTCCTCTATACTCTTACGAGAAGCAATAGTCCAATTTCTAAGTGTTCCCTTTTTATTTATGTAATTAGCACTATATAACTTTAAGTATTTAGTATCTGCTAATTTTTCTATATTTTTAACCTTTACCTTACTCATTTCTTCATCTCCAACTCTTTATATTATACTTAATTCTTATTTTACTTTTATTTTACAATTCATTCAACATTAGTACTAGAATAAATTATAAACATGCTTTACAATTATATATATGTTTCAATAAGTAATCTACATTTTTAGTACTTATGTTATTTTAAGTAAAAAATACTTTTAAAGTGAACTACATCAATTGAAAGCATCAATCTTTTAATTTTTGTATAAGTTGTTGTGATAATTACATATATTAAATATTTTTACCATTAAATATAGCTTAATAAAAAGTATAATCTTTATTATAATATAATTTTAATTTATGGAGGATATTTCAATTTGAAAGAACTAAATAATAAATTTAAAGAAAATCTACTGCTTGGAACTTATTTAATGTTACTTTATTTTATTTTATTAAATATAAAGAATATATTTGCCATGTTCGATGGTGTTCTAAGTATATTAAACCCATTTATACTAGCCTTTTGTATGGCTTTCGTTTTAAATCTGCCAATGAAATTCTTTGAAAATAAGATTTTCAATTTCTTAGATGAAAACAAATCAGATTTCGTAAAAAATCTAAAAAGACCTTTATCAATTTTATCTACTTTTATAACTGTTATAGGTCTCATAGTTGCTTTAGGTCTATTTGTAATTCCAGAACTTATTAATAGTCTTGCTACACTTATGGATGCAGTTCCAGGCTATATAAAGTCTTTTGAAACATTAATTAATCAATATGTATCATCCACAGAATTACTTCAAAATATTTACAATACATTAATGACTACATGGCAAGACCTATTACGTATAGCCACTACATTCTTAACTACTTCATTAACAGGAATTTTAAGTACTACAGTTACTATTACAAGTGGTGTTATTAATTTTATACTTTCTGTTATACTAACAATTTACATGTTATCTAGTAAAGAAAAATTAGTATTAAACTTTAAGAAATTACTCTTTGCTTTTTCTAAGAAAGAGATTGCTAATAAAATCGTTGATATATCTAAGCTATCAAATTATACCTTTTCTAAGTTTATTACAGGACAATGTATTGAAGCAGTTATTCTAGGGGTTTTATGTTTTATAGGAATGACTATACTATCAATGCCTTACGCATTACTAATTAGTGTGCTTATAGGTGTTACAGCCTTGATACCTATTTTCGGAGCTTTTATTGGCGCAATTCCTGCAGTGTTCTTAATACTTATAATAGATCCTATTAAAGCAATATGGTTTGTAGTATTTTTACTATGTCTTCAACAATTTGAAGGTAATGTAATATATCCTAAAGTTGTAGGAAATTCTGTTGGACTTTCTGCAATATGGGTTATGCTTGCAATGATTGTTGGTGGAAGTACTTTAGGACTTGTAGGAATGCTAATTGGAATACCAACTTTCAGCGTTATATATCAATTAATAAAGGAAGTAACATATAAAAAACTAAATGAAAAGAAGGTAAAATTATAAAGGGGCTGTCTCAAAAACAGCCCTCTTAAACTTTAAAATTAAAAATGATTAATTATTAATGTAATACTCTAGAATTACTAAAAATATTTTTCAAACTCCTAGAGGAGTTTTTTAATTATCTAAGATTATCAAACTTTTCTTTGTTTTCTTCAATAACTTCTATAAATTTTTCTGCAATACTTGGATCAAATTGAGTACCTGAAAAATTTCTAAGTTCTACTATTGCCTCTTCATAAGTCTTTCTTTTATTATAAGGCCTATTAGATGTCATTGCATCAAAACTATCTACAACACTTAATACTCTAGATAAATAAGGTATTTCTTCTCCTTTTAAATTACTTGGATATCCGGTACCATCAAATCTTTCATGATGGTGTTTTATAATAGGTATAATTTTTTCTAATGATTTAACTGGCTTTATTATCTCTATCCCCTCTTCAGGATGACTTTTTAAAATCTCCCATTCTTCTTTAGTTAAAGGCATTTTCTTTAAAAGTATTTCCTTGGAAATATTTATTTTCCCAATATCATGCATAAAGGAACCTTGAATAAGATTAGTTTTATCTTCCCTTGATAAACCTAATTTTTCTGCTAATAATTTACTATATAAAACTACTCTTTCTGAATGTCCATATGTATATCTATCCTTAGCATTAATGACACTTATTAACGTCTTAATAGATGTAACTAACTCTATATCTTTTTCTTCTATATCATTTTTTAAATCATCTAATATAGAACTATATGTTTCAACTCTATTTTTATTAAAAAACTTTGCTCTATATAAAGCATCATCAGCACTTTTTATTAACTCTACTTCATTCCTAGCTTTATCTGGAAAAGTAGATATCCCCATCGATACTGTTAATACACCATTGGGCTGATTTTCTTCACCATAAAATTTTGTCTTTTCAATAATTACTCTAATTTTGTCAGCAATTTTCAAAGCTTCTTCTTCATTAGTATTTGGTAAAATTATAGCGAACTCTTCTCCACCATATCTTGCTGTTATGCTTTTTTCTCCAGAATTATCTCTTAATATTTCACCAATACATCTTAAAATTTCATCACCCTTTTGATGACCATATAAATCATTATAATGCTTAAAGTAATCTATATCAGTTAAAATCATAGCTAATTTAGATTTTTTCTTCTTAGCATTAATAATTAATTCCTTTAAGGAATCCTGAAAATATCTATGATTATATACTCCAGTTAGTCCATCCTTATTAACTAAGTTCTCTAACTTCTCTATATGTTCACCTTCTATTTTTACATAAAACCCTAGTGGCCATGCAGTTAATATAAATACTCCTGCTAATAATAAGTCATCTTGAAAATATTTATTTACTGAAGCTCCTGGCATACATAAAATATCCATTACTAAAATAGCTAGTGATGCAATTATAGAAGTTATCATTCCACTTTTCATTCCAGATTGTATAGTTGTACTAGTAATTATAAATAAAAATATGAACTTATAATGACTCTTATTTGCACCAGAAATAACCACAGCAAAAAATAATATCACCATGAAAAGTATATTTTCAATTAATATCTTATATTTTAATGCAGTCTTATTTGTATTTTCATGTACTTGAAATGACCATAGCATATAAATTATTGTTAATACAAGACACCCTACAACTATTGGCATAAATATAGATATACTATTAAAAGAATCTAACAGCATGCCTTCTTCATTAAAAAAATATTGAAAGAAAATTATTGCTGTAAACATCAAAGATGCCAACTTTACTATAGATGCCATATCATCAATTTGTTTAATTCTACTTTTCTTAATTTCTTTCATATTTATCACCATTTCTATATGATAAATAAAGACCGGTTACCCGATCTTTATTTTTTCAATTATTCATCTCTTAAGCATTTTGGTTCTTCTGGTTGGTATGAACACCAGAAACATGCTGAAGTAGCAACTGTTGAAGCTATAACTGTAACAAATGCTGCTACTGCCATCATTACCTTACTATTTAATTTTTTCATTTCTAATTCCTCCCCTTAAAACTTAAAATTTTTATTAATAAAGAATCCATTCCATTCACTAATGAATGTCCTATTTTGGTAAGTGTTAGTACTTGCCAAGAAACCCCAAAATAAATACATACAGAATATACTAAGTAATCCATATTTGAGCTTTCTCGATAAATAAATATCATTGCTAGAGCTAAGAACATATATATAGTCAATAAAATAATAGATCCCTTTTTTAATCTTCTAATTTTAGCCGGACTTTTTATAGGTTTATTCGGATTATCTACAGGAGCAAGCCTATAAGTTACTATAATAGAAATTAAGTAAACTAATCCTCCGACTATTATTAAATAATTAGTATTAATATTTATTTTTGTGAATATAATAGCTGGTATTACTGATACTAAGACACCAATAATAGCACAGTTAAAAGCTTTACTTGCATGGGCTCCCCCTGAGTATTTTCTAAAAATACTAATTACAAAAGAAATAATTAACGCTTCTAACATAACATTAAGTATTCCACCAACAATAGCTACTAAAAGTATTGATAGTCCTATTTGAAAGAAAGCATAGAGTCCATACTCTATAACACTAGTTTTGTCATCATCATAATTTAATTCTTTTCTTAAGTTATTAGCTATTTTTTTTGATAAAGCTTCTACACTATACATCTTTTAACACATCTTTCCTTTTATCTAAAATATAGAAAATATATATTATTACAGCTAATATTATTAATGAAGGTATTCCTAAAAGCGTTTTTAATACGGGGTTTAAAAATAACTTATCTAAATCAATATTAGGTATTAGCCTTAATACAAATACATTAATTCCTTCTGAAACAAATTGTAGTAAAAATACTATAAGAGCACTTCTCATAGTTAGTATTACATCTATCTTTATATAGATAATAGTTAATAAGACTAAAAATAATAATATTAAGATAGTATGTACTCCATAGTTAATTGGTAATAATCTTATACAAAAAATTGTAATTGCATAAACAATACTTGATACTAAGTATTTTTTCTTATCTATTCTAGTCTTGGATAATATATAGATTCCTAATATAATTAATAATCCCTCTGGTATTGCTCTTAGAAAAAATTCTATTGGTTCAAGTTTTAACATGATTTTCTCCTTATCTGTAGTTAATTGCTAATTCTTCTTCAGTGCTTGTATTTAAACTTTTTATAATACTATAAATAATGATAAAAATGTAAAATCTAATAAAAATATCTCCTAAACTTAAAACGCTATATCCAATATCAAAAATATCAGTTAGTGGTTTTAGCTTAGTACTTGCATCACCAAGTATATGAATATCATTAACTTTATTAAATGCATCAGTTTTTGCATATCCTGTTAAATATGAAAGACTGGGAAAAACTGGCATAAATCCATTATTGGCTGCTATTGCTATATCGTTCAATATTCCACCTATCATTACAAAAATAGATCCAATAATAGCCTCTGTATATTTCCTATATTTAAATATTAAAGGTAGATATGAACATAAATAGACCGTTTTCAACGGTGCCACTATATCTATATATCTATAATTCTCCATAAAAATATTTATTTGTATAAATAAATATACTAACTCCATAAAAACAA
The DNA here is from genome assembly GCA_018372555.1 of Clostridium sp. GTDB lineage: Bacteria > Bacillota > Clostridia > Clostridiales > Clostridiaceae > Clostridium. The sequence continues at coordinate 8,595 of JAHAIU010000013.1, read as the reverse complement.
CTGGATAAATTGTCCAACTTTTAAACAAGCCTTTAATGTCATATTTCTTTATCTTACATATTATTAATGATATTATTACAGTTTCTATCATATTTTTACACTTTTTTTAAATTACCTTTCTTGTTAATAACTTAATTTATAACTTATTATATCATCTATTAAAATAATTTTCCATACTTTATCCATATAATTATCATTTTTTTACAATTATATTTTAAAACAACATATTTTTGTATAAATAGTTAAATTTATTCGTCAAAAAAATGGAAAAATTATCATTTTTCCATTTCATTAATATTTTTGTTATTTTTTATAACTTACATGTAAAATTTTATGAGCAATATAACTATTAGGTTTCATAAGATAATCTCCATACAGTTTTATTATCATAGGATTTTCATGAGATTTTCTTATTTCATTGTTAAAATCATCCTTATATATAGCATCCATCCTCTTTCTTAATATATCCCTATTAGATCTTATATACGGTTGTCCTCCACCATCTATACAACCTCCAGGGCAAGCCATAACTTCTATAAAATCATATTTTGATTCTCCTCTTTTAATTTCCTCCATAAGCTTCTTAGCATTTCCTAAAGAACTTACCACTGCAATATTTACAAGTTTTCCATTTAACTCAATCGAAGCTTCTTTTATACCTTCCAATCCTCTAACATCTTCAAATTCAATTTCGTCTAATTTCTCTCCTGTTATCCACTCATAAGCTGTTCTAAGAGCTGCTTCCATAACTCCTCCACTTGTTCCAAATATAGTTCCAGCTCCACTTGACATACCTAAAGGATTATCAAATTCGGCTTCAGGAAGTCTTAAAATATCAATACCTGATTCCCTTATAAGTTTTGCGAACTCTCTTGTTGTAATAACTAAATCCACATCTTTAACTCCTGAGTTATCTCTCATTTCTTCCCTATTATTCTCATGTTTTTTAGCAATACATGGCATTATTGAAATAACTGATATATCTTCTTTCATTACACCTAATTCCTTAGGTAAGTAATTCTTTGCTACTGCTCCAAACATTTGTTGAGGTGATTTACAGGTGGATACTAGTTCTATTTTATCCTGATAATTATTTTCAGCATATTTTACCCATGCTGGACAGCAACTAGTTATTAATGGTAGGTTTTCTCCTAAGGTAAATCTTTCTATAAACTCATTTGCCTCTTCCATAATAGTTAAGTCTGCTGCAAAATTAGTATCACATACTAACTTAAATCCTAATAATCTTAAAGCTTTTACAATCTTTCCAGTAGGTAAATCTCCAGATTCTAATCCAAACTCTTCTGCTAATGCATATCTAACAGCTGGAGCAATCTGAACAATTGTAAATTTATCTTCATCATCTAAAATGTCCCATATCTTTCTATAGTTTGAGTTCTCTTTTAAGGCACCTGTTGGACATACAGCAACACATTGTCCACAGTAAGTACAATTAGTTAGCTCTATAGCATCATTGCAGAAAGTAGATACATTAGTATTAAATCCTCTATTAGCTAAAGTTATTGCATGTACCTTTTGTATATCATTGCAAGCTGTTACACATCTTCTGCATAAAATACACTTTTCCCTGTCTCTAATAAATCCATCAGAAACATCAATATCAAAAGATGTTCTCTCTCCTTGAAAGTTTTTTTCATCTATACCAAGCTCTGCCGCTAAACTTTGCAACTCACAATTAGTATTTTTCTCACAATTTAAGCAATCCTTAGGGTGATTTGATAAAAGTAATTCTGTAATAGTTCTTCTAGCCTTTACAGCTTTTAACGAATTAGTTCTAACCGACATTCCTTCTCTGAGTTCTGTAGCACAAGATGGCAGTAAACCAGACTTACCTTCTATCTCTACTACACAAACCCTGCATGTCCCCTTACAATTCATAGTCTTACCATCAACCATGTGCATATGACATAAGGTAGGTAGATGAATATTAATACTTCTAGCCGCATCTAAGATACTTGTACCCTTTTCAACTTCTACTGAGACCCCGTTTATTTCTGCCTTTATCATTATATTTCACCTCCTAAGCTAGTCTTAATAATCGCTTTTGTTGGACAAGCTTCAAAACATAAGCCACACTTAATGCATTTTTCTATAATAATAGTATGCTTTTCTCTAAGCTTTCCTTTAATAGCTAAAACAGGGCAGGCTCTTAAGCACTTAGTGCAACCTATACAATCATCTGTTACTTCATACTTTACTAATCCCTTACATACTCCTGCACTACATTTCTTATCAATAACATGCTCTTCATATTCCTTCCTAAAGAATTTCATAGTACTTAAAACTGGGTTCGGCGCTGCTTCACCTAATCCACAAAGAGAAGTATCTTTAACTACTTCACAAAGTTCTTCAAGCTTATTTAAATCCTCCATATTTGCTTTTCCATTAGTAATATCTTTTATAATCTCTAAAATTCTTTTATTTCCGATTCTGCATGGAGTACATTTACCACAAGACTCATCAACACTAAACTCTAAATAAAACTTAGCTATATCTACCATACAATTATCTTCGTCCATAACTATCATCCCACCAGAGCCCATCATTGAACCAATTGCTGTTAATGTGTCATATTCTATTGGTAATTCTAAATAATCTCTTGGAATGCACCCTCCAGAAGGACCTCCTGTTTGTACTGCTTTCAATGCTTTATTTTTAACAATTCCACCTCCAATTTCGTATACTATATCTTTAAGTGGCATTCCCATAGGGATTTCTACTAATCCTACATTATTTATATTTCCAGCTAAAGCAAAAACCTTTGTTCCTTTTGACTTTTCAGAACCAATATTACTATACCAACTTGCACCATTGTTAATAATTTGACTAATATTTGCAAAAGTCTCTACATTGTTAACACAGGTTGGCTTTTGCCACAATCCCTTTTCTGATGTCCTTGGTGGCTTCATTGTAGGTTCTCCTCTTAATCCTTCTATTGAATGAATTAATGCCGTTGCTTCTCCACAAACAAAAGCACCTGCCCCATATTTTATTTCTATATCAAAATTAAAACCAGTATTTAATATATTTTCACCAAGTAATCCTATCTCTCTAGCTTGCTTAATAGCAATCTTTAATCTATGAACAGCTAATGGATATTCAGCTCTAATATATATATAACCCTTATTAGATCCAATAGCATATCCACAAATAGCCATGGCTTCTAATACTAAATTGGGATCCCCCTCTAATATAGCCCTATCCATAAATGCTCCTGGATCACCCTCATCTGCATTACATATCACATACTTTACTTCACCTTCAGCTCTTCTAGCTGTTTCCCACTTCCTACCTGCTGGGAATCCTCCACCACCTCTTCCTCTTAATCCAGAATCAGATATTTCCTTTATAACTTCTTCTTTACTCATAGAAGTTATTGCTTTAGCAAGGGCAGTATATGCTCCTACAGCTAATGCTTCTTCTATACTCTCAGGATCTATTACTCCACAGTTCTTTAAAGCTATCTTTACTTGTTTCTTATAAAAAGGAATTTCTTCTTTTACCTTTATTCTTTTCTTAGTTTCTTCATCTTCATATAAAAGCCTATCTACTATTTCCCCTCTAACAATATGACTTTCTATAATTTCCCTTACATCTTCTTCTTTTACTTGCGTATAAAAGACCTTATCTGGCATTATCTCTATTACTGGTCCCTTTGCACAAAATCCAAAACATCCAGTCATTATAACCTTTACTTTATATCCTAAATCTAGTCTTTCTAATTCATTCTTAAATGCTTTACCAATACTATCTGCCCTCGAAGCCTTACATCCAGGCCCTCCACAAATAAGAATATGCCTTTCTTTTATTTCCCCTTTATTGAACTTTTCTGGATTTTCTCTAACCTCTATTTGTTTTTTATAATAACCTACCTTTTCTAATAATTTATCATAATTTTTTATCTTTTCCATACTAACCTTGCTCCCTTAAATTATTAATTAATTCATTCACTTGAGGCTTAGTAAAATATCCGTAAACCTTATCATTAACTAGAACTACAGGTGCTATTGCACAGGAACCAACACATCTTAAAGTATCTAAGGTAAATAATCCATCAGAAGTAGTTTCACCCTCTTTAATACCTAATACCTTTCTAAAATCATCTAGAATATCATTAGCCCCTCTTACAAAACAGGCTGTCCCAGTACAAATACTAATTACATACTTTCCTTTAGGTTCCGTTGAAAAATATGAATAAAAAGTTATTACTCCATATACTTTAGAAAGGGGTATGTCTAGCTTATCTGCAATATACTCTTGTACCTCCCTTCCTAAATATCCATATAGGCTTTGTGCATGATGTAAAACTGCTATTAAGGAGCTTTCTTCATCATTCCCATCTTGGATAAATAATTCTAAATCCTCGAACTTTCCACACTTATCCTCCAATTGTATCTCCCCCTGTATTATATTAATTTAAACAATTTTCTGAATATTCTTATAATTATATGTTAGCACAATGTATTTCAATTAACAATTAACATTTAGTAATTAACAATTAATTAAGTAATTTGTATCAAATTACAAAAAAAATAGAAACTCAGCTCACTGAGTTTCCTCCTTTAATATTAATATCTCTTCTAAATTCATTTAAATAGAAAACTTGATATATATAATGTGACTGTCGACTTGGAGCTTGCAAGGTCAACTAGCATTATATATATCAAATTTTATTTTATTAATTCCTATACTTCTCCATAAATATTTAATGAGAATCCTGTCTTTAATGTCTTTTCAGCATACTTTTTTGCACCTTCTAAAGATAAATCTTTATAATTTCCACATTGTATTTCATTAGCTGCAGGTATTTCTTCTGCTTTAAGTACTGCTTCTAATGCTGATTCTAATGCTTCTTTTAATTCTTTTGGCTCCCTATCTCCCCATATACTTAAGTAGAATCCTGTCCTACACCCCATAGGTGATAAGTCTATAATTCCATCTACCTTACTCCTTAACTCGTGAGCTAGTAAATGTTCTAAACCATGTATTGCATCTGTTTCAAAGGCTTCCACATTAGGCTGTAAAAATCTAATATCAAATTTAGTTACCTTGTCTCCTTTTTCTCCTTCTAAAAGACAACACTTTCTTATATATGGTGCCTTAACTATTCTGTGATCTAATTCAAAACTTTCTACCTTTTCCATTAATACTACCTCCTATATTTACTATTATATTTTAATTAACAGTATATATGATTTCAATACTGTTCTAAATTATCATATCTATTGCACAATCATTATAAATGGAGCTGTCGCATTATCCTCTCAAATTAAAAACGAAGAATTACTAAAATTAATTGTTATTCAAAACTCCCTTAGAAGTTTTTTCATCAATTCTTAATTCTTAATTATAACTTGCTACATTATCACAAGTGTTTATTGTATTTATTATAGATGATACTCCCTCGCTAATCCTTCTTGCTACATAAGGATTATTCATAGTATATAAGTGAATTCCATCTACTCCACTTGATATCAAGTCAATTATTTGCTCATTTGCATAAGCTATCCCTGAATCTCTTAAAGCTTCCGGATTAAATTCATATTTATTCATTATCTTTAAAAACTTTTGTGGTACTTTTGCACCGCAAAGTGATACTATTCTCTTTATTTGTTTTGCATTTATAACAGGCATAATACCAGCTTCAATAGGTATATTTATATTATACTTCTCTTTCTTCTCTAAGAAATCATAAAAATAATTATTATCAAAAAATAATTGAGAAACTAAGTGAGTAGCTCCTGCTTCTTGCTTTCTTTTTAAATTTAACAAATCATCTTCAATAGATTTACTATCTGGATGAATTTCTGGATAACAGGCTGCAACTATATTAAAATCATCTCTGCCTTTAATATGAGTTATTAAATCAGTTGCATACTTAAAACTACCTTCGCCTTTATAATCAGTTGGAATATCACCTCTTAATGCTAAGACATTTTCTATACCTTGATTTTTTAAATCATCAAGTATCTTATCAACATTATCTTTAGTTGAGTTAATGCATGTTAAGTGAGCTAGCGGTTCTATTCCATACTTATTTTTTACTATTGAAGAAATCTCACATGTCATATTCTTAGTTAAGCTTCCACCTGCCCCATAGGTAACGCTTATAAAATCTGGCTTAAGATCTTTTAACTCTTCTAACGTACTATAGATAGTTTCTATATTCGATTCTTTTTTGGGTGGAAATATTTCAAAAGAAAATACCACTTTTTTTCATTAAATAAATTATTAATATTCATAATAGCCCCCTAAATATTTATTATTAGCGCATCTGCTTTTTATGATATTACCGCAAAAATGGCATGCGCAATGTTTTAATATTTTATTACTTAAATTAATTATCTTTTATATTTTATAAAATCTTTAAACTATCCATCAATCATTTAAGATATAAATAATCTAAAAAAAATACCTAAAGGATAACCTTTAGGTATACTATAAGCCTATAAATTACCCTTATCTAACAGGAATTAGCACCACACAAATAAGCTAAATATATATTTAACCTTGTAGGTTGCCGGGTATCATAGGGCCAGTCCCTCCACCACTCTTGATAAGTTCTTTAAATATTGTTTTTATTATAAGTTATTTCCTCTTTTTTGTAAAGAAGGAAATTAAGTTTAATTCTTTTTTATAAATATTTATCTGCTTTTTACTATTTATCCACTCTTATTTTTAAAACTTAGTTATAGTAAAAATCTAATTAATGTTTTAATAATAATAATACTATTGAAACTATACTAAATGCTAAGCTTACCATATTTATATATGTTACTACTTGTTTAGGTGTAAATCCTTTAGCTTCTAGTCTATAATGAATTTGACTTCTATCAGCTTGATAAACAGGTTTTCCATCTAAAAATCTTTTTATAATTACAAAGATATTATCAAATATAGGGATAGCTAAGGCTAGTATAGGGATAAATAAACTCATTAATGTAGCTTGTTTAAAAGCTCCATCTAAAGCTATTATACTAAGTATAAATCCTAAGAAGTTAGCACCTGAATCACCCATAAATATTTTCGCAGGATATTTATTATACATAAGAAATCCTAAAGTCACACCAGAAACTCCTAAGGACATAATTATAGATTCACTTTGATTAAGTATTATGGCTGCTCCAGCAAAAGTAATAGATGAAATTAAAGTTAATCCACCAGCTAATCCATCCATACCATCTGACCAGTTTATAACAGTAGTAACTCCAAATATCCATGTTATAGTTAAAATAAATTGTACTACATAACTTAATTGAATATATTCCCCTGAAAAAGGATTACTAAATCCTCTAAAGGCAACTCCTGAATTAAATACAAGAATTGCGGCTAGTAATTGAATAATTAATCTTGGATAAATAGGGAATTCTTTTCCTCTAGTTTTATAGAAGTCATCAACTAGTCCTATTAATAATATTAAAAGGGCTCCAATAAATATCCATACTTTTTCTATATCTAAACTATATGTATTTACAAAGAAATAAACAACGAAAAATCCAATAAACATAGCTATCCCACCACAAAGTGGAATTTCTCCTCTATGTTGTTTTCTTTTAGTTGGCTTGTCGGTAAAACTATATTTATGTGATAATCTCACTAATATAGGCACTGAAAAATATACAATTGAAAATGCCAATATAAAAGATAATATATATCTCATAATGTCTCCTTAATTATAAATGCTATTTTATATTATGTTAATTAATTATTATCTTATTATACTATTAAAGGTCCTTATTATCAATGACAAAACAATTACGATTTTTATCACTTCACTCTATTTCTCCATTACCCCTAATTAATTTTTCTAATTTAGAATAGGTCACCTTCTAAATTATTTACTCGTATTTGTTAATGAGCAATAAAAAGAGGCTGTTTTACACAGCCCCTTAAAATTAATTCTTTGCTTGTATCATATCTTTAACTTTCATAAGTCTAGTTAAAGCTCCTCTTTCATTTTCATCAAGCTTCATTCTTATATACTTGATAGTTTCCTCTAGAGAAGGAATAGTCATGTATTCAAGAGCATTAACTCTTCTTCTAGTCTTTTCTATTTCATCTGCCATAAGCTGAGTTGACTTTTCAACTTCTGCAAGCTCTAATAACTTTGGCAGTATTGTATATAGCTTAGAAATAGAATCATCTAGTTCTGATGATGTGCTTGCAAATCCATATGGGAATATGCTCCCTTCATCACCTTCTAGCTGTCTATGAAAGTCCATTTTCGGAACATTAACACTCATTATATTCTTAGTTCCTACTTCAACAGAAATACTTTCTTTCGGATAAGCTACTGCCTCTTCTAGAAATTCTGAGCTCATAACAGCTCTAGCCATAACAAAGTCCTTAAGTGCTCCTTGAAGCTCTGCTTCTACAGATTTTCTTAATTCATTATTATATTTGACAAGATTAACGAATTGCCTCATAAGCTCATCTTGCTTATCCTTTAAAAGTTTATGTCCCCTTGTAGCTGTAGCTAATCTCTTTTTTAGCTTAGACATCTCCATTCTAGTAGGATTGACATTTAATCTTGCCATGGCTATTCTTCATCTCCCTTTGGCATATACTTTTCAA
>JAHAIU010000275.1 GCA_018372555.1 Clostridium sp. | reverse complement strand
ATAAGAATTATAATGGTTGGCAAGCTTAATAATATTGCTGAGGAAGTAATAAGAGAAAGGTTGCGTGATATATATGCATAAGAAAATAGGTGTTGTTGGAGATAAAGATTCAGTTCTAGCTTTCAAGGCTCTAGGAATAGATGTATTCCCAGTAGTAGATGCTGATGAAGCTAGAAAAGCAGTAGATAGCTGTGCAAGAAGTAATTACGCAGTAATCTTTGTAACTGAACAAATAGCGCAAACAATAGAAGAAACTATAGCACGTTACAATGAAGAGGTACTTCCTGCTGTAATATTAATTCCAAGTAATCAAGGTTCATTAAATATAGGACTTAAGAGAATTAGTGATAGTGTGGAAAAAGCTGTAGGCGTTAATATTTTATAGGAAGGTAGGTTAGTGCGTTGAAGACCGGAAAGATAATTAAAGTTGCAGGTCCTTTAGTAGTTGCTGAGGGAATGGAAAATGCAAATATATTCGACATGGTTAAGGTTGGAGAAAAAGGTCTTATCGGAGAAATCATTGAAATGAGAGGCGATAAGGCATCTATCCAAGTTTATGAGGAAACTACAGGAATTGGACCTGGAGACCCAGTAGTTACTACTGGTGAACCATTAAGTATAGAATTAGGACCAGGACTTATTGAGTCTATGTTCGATGGTATCCAAAGACCTCTAGATGCTTTTGCAAAGGCTGCAAACTCACAGTTTTTAACTAAGGGTGTAGCTGTAAAGTCATTAGATAGAGAAAAAGTTTGGAACTTTGTTCCTACGGCTAAAGTAGGAGATGTAGTTGAGGCTGGAGATGTAATTGGAACAGTTCAAGAAACTACAGTTGTTCTTCATAAGATAATGGTACCTTATGGAGTTAAAGGAACAATAAAAGAAATTAAAGCAGGAGATTTCACTATAGTTGATACTGTATGTATAGTAGAAACTGAAAAAGGTGATAAGGAATTAACATTAATGCAAAAATGGCCAGCAAGAAAAGGTAGACCATATGCAAGAAAGTTAAAACCAGATGCTCCAATGACTACAGGTCAAAGAGTTGTAGATACATTCTTCCCAGTTGCTAAAGGTGGAGCAGCTGCAGTACCAGGACCATTCGGAGCTGGTAAAACAGTAGTTCAACACCAAATTGCTAAGTGGGGAGATACTGAAATAGTTGTTTATGTTGGTTGTGGAGAACGTGGTAACGAAATGACAGACGTTCTAAATGAGTTCCCAGAACTAAAAGACCCTAAGACTGGCCAAAGCTTAATGAAGAGAACAGTACTTATAGCTAATACTTCAAACATGCCAGTTGCAGCTAGAGAAGCTTGTATATATACAGGTATAACTATAGCTGAATACTTTAGAGATATGGGATATTCAGTTTCAATAATGGCTGACTCAACTTCAAGATGGGCAGAAGCTTTAAGAGAAATGTCTGGTAGACTTGAAGAAATGCCAGGGGATGAAGGATATCCAGCTTACCTTGGATCAAGACTTGCTGACTACTATGAAAGAGCTGGTAAAGTTGTTTGTCTAGGTAAAGATGGTAGAGAAGGAGCTGTTACAGCTATAGGAGCAGTTTCACCTCCAGGAGGAGACCTTTCTGAGCCAGTTACTCAAGCAACACTTAGAATAGTTAAGGTATTCTGGGGACTAGATGCTCAACTTGCTTATAAGAGACACTTCCCATCAATTAACTGGTTAAACTCATATTCATTATATGCAGATACAATTGATGAGTGGATGAATAATGAAGTATCTTCAGATTGGTCTTCATTAAGACAAGAAGCTATGACTTTACTTCAAGAAGAATCAGGATTACAAGAAATAGTGAGCCTTGTTGGTATTGATGCTTTATCAGAAAATGATAGATTAAAGTTAGAAGTATCTAAGTCAATTAGAGAAGATTATCTTCAACAAAATGCCTTCCATGAAGTTGATACATATGCATCATTAGATAAACAATATAAGATGTTAAAGTTAATACTTCTATTTAAGAAGGAAGCAGAAAGAGCTTTAAAGGCTGGAGTATATTTAAATGAAATTTTAGATTTAAGCGAAATTAGAGATAAGATTGCAAGAAGCAAGTATATTCCTGAAGAAAATCTAAGCAGAATGAATGAAATTGAAGCAGAATTAAAATCAGCTATTGATACATTAATCAACGAAAAAGGAGGGGTTCTAAATGCTTAAAGAATATAAGACAGTTACAGAAGTTGTAGGGCCTTTAATGGTAGTTGAAGGTGTTGAAGGCGTTAAATATGATGAGTTAGTTGAAGTTGAACTTCAAACTGGTGAAATCAGAAGAGGTCAAGTTCTTGAAATAAACGGAACTAGAGCTATGGTTCAACTTTTTGAAGGATCATCAGGAATTAACTTAAAAGAAACTAAGGCAAGATTCTTAGGAAGACCTCTTGAACTAGGGGTTTCTGAAGATATGCTTGGTAGAATCTTTGATGGTATGGGACACCCAATAGATAATGGTCCAAATATAATACCAGAAAAGAGATTAGATATAAATGGAGAAGCTATAAATCCAGTATCTAGAGATTATCCATCAGAATTTATTCAAACAGGAATATCTGCAATAGATGGACTTAATACTTTAGTTAGAGGACAAAAGCTACCTGTTTTCTCAGCATCAGGACTTCCTCATGCACAATTAGCAGCACAAATTGCAAGACAAGCGAAAGTTTTAAATTCAGATTCTAATTTCGCAGTTGTATTTGCTGCTATAGGTATTACATTTGAAGAATCTCAATTCTTCGTAGATGAATTTAATAAGACTGGTGCTATAGATAATTCAGTATTATTTATGAACCTTGCATCAGACCCAGCTATCGAAAGAATAGCTACACCTAGAATGGCTCTTACTACAGCTGAATTCTTAGCTTATGAAAAGGGGATGCACGTACTAGTTATTATGACTGATATAACTAACTATGCAGAAGCCTTAAGAGAAGTTTCAGCAGCTAGAAAAGAAGTTCCAGGTAGAAGAGGATATCCAGGTTACCTATATACTAACCTTTCAACTCTATATGAAAGAGCAGGAAGACTTAGAGGTAAAGAAGGATCAATTACTCAAATTCCTATATTAACTATGCCTGAAGAAGATAAGACACATCCAATTCCAGACTTAACTGGATATATTACAGAAGGTCAAATTATCCTTTCAAGAGAATTATATAAGAAGGGTATTATGCCTCCAATTGATGTTCTTCCTTCATTATCAAGACTTAAAGATAAGGGGATAGGAAAGAATAAGACTAGAGAAGACCATGCTGATACTATGAACCAATTATTCTCAGCTTATGCACAAGGAAAGCAAGCTAAAGAATTATCTGCTATATTAGGAGAATCAGCATTATCAGATATAGATAAGCAATATGCTAAATTTGCTGAAGCCTTTGAAGAACAATATGTTTCTCAAGGATTTACAGCAAATAGAAGTATAGAAGAAACATTAGAATTAGGATGGAAACTTTTAAAGATACTTCCAAAGACTGAGCTTAAGAGAATCAGAGACGAATATCTTGAAAAGTATATGCCAAAGGGAGATGAAGAATAGCCATGGCAAGATTAAATGTCAATCCTACTAGAATGGAGATGTCTAAGCTAAAAAAGAGAT
>JAHAIU010000274.1 GCA_018372555.1 Clostridium sp. | reverse complement strand
GGCTTAATATTCATACCTTCACCTCTATTCTGTTTTAAGCATTAAATCTTTTAGTTCACTTAACTTTGATCTAATGGTTCCATCAATAACATCGTTATTAATTCTTACATAAATTCCACCTAAGATGCTTTCATCTATTTCTTGCTTTAAAATTATATGCTTATTATACTTTTCTTCAAGAGTCTTAACTAAGTTATTAAACTCTTCTTCTTTTAAAGGAACAGTAGTCTTAACAACACCAGTAATAGTATTTTTTCTCTCTAAGTCTATTTTCTCCATTTCCTTTAATTTTTCTTCTAAATAAAGTATTCTGTCCTTCTCTATAAGAATTAATAAAAACGATAATAATTCTTCATCTATATGACCTTTAAAGATATTTATAAATGTTCTTTTTTTCTTTTTAGTACTAATTTGAGGGTGCTTAATGACTTCATAGAAATCATTATTATTCTTAATAAGATCACATATTTCATGTAGATCCTGTAAATATTGTTGAACTTTTCCTTTTTCTTCTGCTACTTCATATAAGGCTAATGCATACCTACGGTCTAAATATTCATACATTATGAATTACCTACCTTAGTTATAAATTCTCCAATTATTTCTCTATTCTTTTCTTCATCTATATTCTTTTCAATAACCTTTTTAGAAAGTTCAATAGCTAAATCTATAGCTTCCCTCTTTAATTGATCTTCTACTTTTTCTTTTTCTCTATTTATTTCAACCTTAGCTCTCTCTATGATTGTCTTAGCTTCTTGATTAGCATCATTAACTATTTCTTCATATACCTTTTCAGCTTTTTGCTTATGTCTCTCAGTTATTAGTTTTCCTTCTTCTCTTGCATTCTTTAACATTCTTTCATTTTCTATAGCTATCATTCTAGCTTTTTCAGCTTCTTCATCAGCAAAATCTAATTTTTCATTTATTAGATTTTCTCTTTCATTTATAATAGCTTCTACTTTTGCAAAGAAGAAATATTTAAGCACTGCAAAAAGTATTACGAAGTTAATTATAGTGGCAATAAGGGTGCTAGGGTTTATTTCCATTAACATATATAATCGCCTCCTCTTGGAGTACTAAGGTACTATTTTACTCCAACGAATATTAAAAGGATTGATACTAATAAACCATAAATAGCTGTTGCTTCTGCAAAAGCTGCACCTAACATTAATGCAGTAGTTATCTTACCACTTGCTTCTGGTTGTCTTGCTATTCCTTCAACAGCTTTTCCTGTTGCGTTTCCTATTGCAATTGCAGCTCCTATACCTACTAATACAGCTATAGCTGCTCCTAATGCTCTCATTGATAATTCCATAATAAAATCCTCCTTAAATTAAAAACATTTTATAATTATAAATAATATAAACTTTAATAAAATTAATGCTCAGTCTCTCCTGAGTGCTCTGCTATCATTTTTATATTTATCATAGTTAACATAATAAATATAACTGTTTGAATACCACCATCAAAGATATCAAAGTACGCATGTAATGGTATCGGTATTCCAAGCTGCGCTATAAATCCTACATGACCTAAGGCCTCATAACATAACTCAACTAAAAAAGTTGCAGCAAGTATATTACCAAATAATCTTAGCGCTAATGAAACTGGAAGCATTATTCTTTCTAATATATTTATTGGTGTTATTATTGCAAGAGGAACTGTATATCCTCTAAAATAACTTTTTAAACCATACTTTCTAATAGTGTAATATTGAACCATATAGAAAGTTATTAATGCTACACCTACTGTTACACTAAAACTCTTTGTTGGTACTGGGAGTCCAATTAAACCAATTAAATTCATAAATAATAAGAATACTGCTAAGCTTCCTATAAAGGGAATAATATCTAAAAATTCCTCCCCCATATTAGCTGTTACTACATTTTTAAATGTAGTATAAATAGACTCTACCACCACTTGCTTTTTATTAGGTCTAAGTTTCATATTCCTTGTTGCCCATATTGCAACAGCTGCAATAATAAGAATAGTTATCCATTGCATTACTACTTCTGGTACTATATCAATTTTCATGGGCCCTACATAAAAAGACCATATCGGTTCTAGAGGTTCCACCTAATCACTTCCTTTCCCATTCTTAACCCAATAGATTACTACAAGTAAAAAATGGGTTAAATATCCTGAAATATATGCTAAAAGTTGTATTAAATTATGTAAAAATGGCAATGCTATTAAAACAATAATAGCTATCCTTATAAAATAACTAAGAGGTAGTAGTAGTTTTTTGCTTTTTAGCAAAGAATATTCAATAAATATTCCACTTACTATGGTATTTACTAAAGATACCATTAATCCTAAGAAAAAAATAAGGGCCACTTTTATATTGAAGCTAAAGGATAATGCAAGTACAAAAATGAAGCCTGCAATTAAATCATATTTTATCATCTTAAGTATAACTACTTTCATTTCTCTACTCATTTTATCCCCGCCTTTAACTAACTCCTGTTATTATAGACCTATGTAAATATTAATGAAAACTTCAAATTTTGCCGTTTTAAGTATTAATTACTAGTTTAATATGATTAGATCAATTTAAACTTGAATTGCTTAAGTAAATTCATTATTTTTTCATTTTACTTGAAATATAGTTATAAATCTTGATTTTAATTCAGTTTTCTGAAAATTTATCTTACTTACTATATATCATTTAAAATATTGTTAACATTTACAATTTATTATTTTTGTAATAACAAGCAATTTTTTTAGTATTATTATAATTTAAATTAAATATATATCCATAATTATTTGTTTTTATAATAATTATTATGCATAATTGATTTTTAAAAAATTCATTTAATTTATTTTATATTTTTCTCATATTTATATATTCCTAATTATTATTATCTTAATTTATCATAATAATTCAAAAAATATCTCAATATTAAATCAAACCTGCTGATATATCTAAATATCTAATTATAATTCTTAATATATCTCAATATTGAATCATATTCCTTAAAATAAAGCTTCCAAATGATATAAGATAAATTTTCAAGACTTAAAACCACTTTATCTTATATTATTTAGAAGCTTTTGTTTTTTAACTATTATATTAATATCGCAAAATAAAAAACTAGACAAAGTCTAGAATCAAAAATATTATATCATAGATAGTAAAATGGATGTATCAAACATTTTAAAGTTTGATACATCCTAAATATTAATTATTTTCTTTCAACTATAAGAGCTGTTCCCATTCCTCCGCCTATGCAAAGTGTTGCTAAACCTTTTTTAGCATCCCTTTTTTGCATTTCATGAAGTAATGTAACTAAAATTCTTGCACCTGATGCTCCAACTGGATGTCCTAATGCTATAGCTCCACCATTTACATTTACCTTGCTCATATCAAATTCTAAATCTTTAGCTACTGCTAAACTTTGAGCTGCAAAAGCTTCATTAGCTTCTATTAGATCTAAATCTTCAACTTTTAAATCAGCAACTTCTAAAGCTTTCTTTGTTGCATGGAAAGGTCCATATCCCATTATTGCTGGATCTAACCCCTTTTGTCCATAAGATACTATCTTAGCTAAAGGTGTTACTCCTAGTTCCTCTGCTTTTTCAGCACTCATAATTACAAATGCTGCTGCTCCGTCATTTATTCCTGATGCATTAGCTGCTGTTACTGTACCATCTTTTATAAATGCAGGCTTCAACTTA
>JAHAIU010000273.1 GCA_018372555.1 Clostridium sp. | reverse complement strand
TATATTACTTTTAGATGAGCCACTTAGCGCTTTAGATGCAAAGGTAAGAGAAACTTTAAGAAAAGAGATAAAATCTCTTCAAAAAGAGCTTGGTATTACAACTATAATGGTTACTCATGATCAAGAAGAAGCATTAACTATGTCAGATAAAATAGTAGTAATGAATCAAGGAGAAGTAATGCAAATTGGAAATCCAGAAGAAGTATATAAGTCTCCTGTAAATAGCTTTACTGCAGATTTTATAGGTGCAATAAATATTATAGAAGAAGATAATAATAGAAAAATAGTTAGACCAGAAGCTATATTATTATCAGATAAAATGAAGGATAATTATAAGAAGTGTATAGTTAAAGAATTAGAATTTAGGGGAGCTTTTTATAGAGTAACTATAAAAACAGAATCTGAGGAGCAGATATATGTTGATATACTAGCTCATTCAAAAGAAGAGTACAACATTGAAATAGGTAGAGAAATCTACTATAAAATAGGGTAGGATTATGTGGATGTTAGATATAGATAAATCAAGAGAAAGTAGAAGATTATTAATATACGCCCTTACAATTTTCTTTTTAGTAGTATTAGTCCTTCCTATATTAACTTTATTTAAAGAAGCATTTTTTGTAAATGGAGAGTTTGTAGGAATAAGCAATTTTAAAACTTATTTTTCAACACCATCTTTATTTGTAGCTTTTAAAAATAGTATTTTTGTGTCAACTATAACATCCGTAATTGTAGTATTTTTAGCATTTATATTTGCTTATGCTATAGAAAGATGCAATATAAAGTTTAAAAAGCTTGTTAACTTTATAGCCTTATTACCATTATTTATACCAACTATGACACATGCTATAGCATTAATTTATTTATTTGGTGAAAATGGGTTAATATCAACTGGATTCTTTGGGAAGCTACCTTGGCTTGCTTTTAACTTTCCTCTATATGGTAAGTGGGGAGTTATAATTGCTGAATGTATTTATGTTTTTCCTGCTATATATATGATGTTTTCAGTTGCTTTTAGAGTATGTGATTATAGATTATATGAAGCAGCAGAAGTATTAGATACTAGTAAGCCAAGAATGTTTTTTACAATAACACTGCCAGCAGTCAAATATACAATAGTAAGTGCATTATTTTCTGCATTTACCATGGTATTTTCAGACTTTGGGATACCAAAGGTTCTTGGAGGGAATTATAGTTTATTAGCTACTGATATTTATAAACAAGTTATAGGCCAATCTAATATAACTATGGGGGCAACTGTAGGAATATTATTAATTTTACCTTCTATAATATCATTTATTGTTGATAGAGCTGTAGGGAAGTCTGTAACATCTGTAGATTCAAGTGCTAAGGATTATATAATTAAGGAAGATAAGCTTAGAGATAGAATAGTATCAGTAGTTGTTTACTTAATTTCAGCTTTTATAATAATTATATTTTTAACTGTAATAATGGCTGCTTTTGTAGAGCAATGGCCTTATAACCTTAACATAACAACTAAATGGTTTAATGTTAGTACAGTAGGTACTACACCAATTAAGATATTTGGACATAGTGTATTTGTTTCACTTTTATCTGCAGTGTTAGGTACTATAGTTGCTATACTAGCAGCATATATAACCCAAAGAGGAATTGGATTTGAAAGATTAAGAAAATTTATTGACTGGATTAGTATAACACCACTTGCTATTCCTGGACTAGTAATAGGTTTATCTTATTTATTATTCTTTAACAAGCCAATGAATCCACTGAAAATAATTTATGGAACCTTTATAATTATGATTTTTGCAAATATTATTCACTTCTTTAGTATGCCTTATATGACTATAAAAGGTAGTATGAAAAAGATAGATAAGGAATATGAAAATGTATCTGAAACAATGGGAGTACCATGGTATAAAGTTTTTGATAATGTAGTATTACCTTTATCAAAAACAGCTATAATTGAAAGTTTTCAATATTATTTCTTAAATTCTATGATGACAATTTCAGCTTTAGTATTTTTATTTACTACTAAAACTAAGGTTGCATCAGTTGAAATGGTAGCAACTTATGATGAGGGAATTATATCTTCAACTGCAGCAATAGCTGTAATGATATTAGCAACTAATTTAGTTGTTAAATATGGAATAGAGCTATATAAGAATAAGAGTGAAAATGCAAAAAATGATAGAGAAATGAATGTATATAGAGCTATTCAAATTATAAATGATGAAGAAAACTTTTCTAAATCCATATTAAAAGATAAGATTGGTATTTCAATTTTTAAAGTAAATTTACTTATTAGATATTGCATTAATAATGAGTGGATTTGCAAAAAGCAAGTTGGAAAAGAAACTCATTATGAAGTAACAGAAAAGGGATTTGAATTATTAAGACAAAATATTGAAGCGATAAAGGAAGATAGACTTTTAATATCTAAGGATTCAAAGGAAAAAGTAAAGACTGCAGTAATATTAGCAGCAGGTGAAAGACCTGATTTTAATGTTTCTCCTGCAGGACTAGAAATAGAGGATACTACTTTAATAAAAGAAAGTATAAAAAAGCTTAGAGCTAATGGTATAGAAAAGATTATTATTGTATTAGGCTTTGGAAAAGAAATTATATTAGAGAGTCTTAAGGATGAAAAAGATATAATATTTGTTTACAATAATAACTACAATTTAACTGCTAGTATGGAATCCTTAGCATTAGCAAGTAAGCATATAGAAGAGGACTTTATATTAATAGAGGGAGAATTATTCTTTGAGAATAGAGCTCTTAAAGAATTATTAGAAATAGAAAAAAGAGACTGTATTCTATTAACTAATAGAAGCGAATCAGGGGATGAAGAATTTGTCCAACTGAAGAATGATTATTTATTTAAATTAGGTAAGGATATACATCAATTCAATAGAATAGATGGAGAATTTGTAGGAATAATTAAAGTTTCTTATAAGCTCCTTGATTTAATGATGAAGGAATATAAGGAAAATATCAATTTACGCTTAAACTATGAATATATATTACTTGATGTATCAAGAAACTTTAGAGTATCTGCTCTAAATATAGAGAATTTAATTTGGGGAGAAATAGATAATAAAGAACAGTATAAATATGTTATGAAGATATATAATAAAAGTAAATTATTATAAAGAGGATAATAGTCTTATATAAGATTAAAAAGTATATAAGCAAATAAAAAGATAAAGAGTTCTTAAAATAATTAGAGCTCTTTATTTTTTTATAAATTTAAATTTATTATAAACCAAGTTTACTCTAGTTAAAAAAGTAGCCATTCAAATGAGTAATATCTAAGATAAGAGGTAGTACTTGCTTAAGTAATAGTTGCAAATTGACTCAGTACAGGAGTAAACCAGAATTAAAATATATATTTCAAAACTCAGCTCGTCTGAGTTTTTTCCTTTAGTAGGCCGCCAAGCCCCAGTTTTTATAAAATCTATATTAGAATGAAATAAGTTATCTGTTTTGGCGAATAGTCGCCAAGCAACTGAATTCTAGAATAAACTAAAAGCAAAACACACTTTTCAAAACTAAGCTTGTCTGAGTTTTTTCCTTAAGTTGGCTGCTAATCCAATGCTTTTATAAAATTTATAGGTAGGATGACAGAAGGAATCTGCTTCGGTGAATTGGAGCGAAGCGACTTGAACAAGAAGTAGACTCCTTCTGTCATCTTTTCCACATAAATTTTTAAAAACCTCCACACTTGCATATTTATATGGATGAGGGAGGTGATAATGATGGCAGCAAGTTCAGTTTTAGTTGAAAATTCTTTAGCAGTTAGCTA
>JAHAIU010000012.1 GCA_018372555.1 Clostridium sp. | reverse complement strand
TAAGTAATGGAATAAAAAGGGGAGATCAAAGAAATGAAGGCTTTTCTATATTTAATGATAATTTTAGAGACAATATAAGAGGAAATAATTATCCTTCAATTGGGTTTGTAACTGGAAGTGCTCATAATCCCAAAATAGCTTGGAGTATTATTGAAGGAATGAAAGGATCAATTTATACCTTTACTAATAAGTCTACAGAAAGTATAAATTATATAGATTCACATGATAATTTTACATTATGGGATCAAATAGAAAAAAGCCTTAATGTAAATATAGAAGATTATCAGTATAGAAATATAGAAGAAAATAATATCTTTAATAATTTAAATGTTAGAAGGAATATTCTTGCATTAGCAATAATTTTATTTTCTAAAGGGATTCCATTTATGCATGGAGGAGCCGAAATATTAAGGACTAAAAAAGGAGACAGTAATAGTTACAAGAGTTCAGATGAAATAAATGAGATAAAGTGGCAAGATAAAATTAGATTTAAAGAAGTCTTTAATTATATAAAAGGATTAATTTCTATTAGAAAAGGGATATCAGAAATTAGAAGGGTAAATACTAAAGAATTAAATAATGTAGAGATAAGCTTTCTAAATAGTGATGAAAGAGTAGGAGTATTAAAATACAAAATAAGTAAGATTAAAATAAATAATAGAAATGTAAATAATTTTTATATTATATTTAATGCTACGTCTATAGATAATTATGATATTAATAATTATATTGAACCTCCTATAGAAGGAAGCTTTTATATAATAGGAAATCATAAAGTAGCAGGATTGGAAGTATTAGAAACTGTAAGAGGTAATAGTTTGCCTAGATTAAAGTCGTATTCTATATTGATTTTCTATTGCTAATTGAGCTGCCTTTTCGGCAGCTCATATTAACAATATAGTAATAATATTAGACTATTGTGAAACAGCAAATACCTTTTTAAATACTGTTTCAATAGGTAGTATTAGAAGCAATACAATAACTATTATTAAATTACTTCCTACATAAGAAGCATTAGCTACAAATGAGTAAAGAGCAGGAGACCAACCATCTGGAGCAAACTGCCCAAAGAATAAAAATCCAGAAATAAAGTGGAAAATAAACTTAAAGAACATTCCAACAGAAGCACCAATTAGCTTTTTATTCTTAAAATATCCAGCAAGCCCAACAGCCATATATGGAAGTGGATAATCAAATAGTACTTGAAGAGGATGAACAATATAAGGGCTTATAATAAGGTTTATTAGCCCGAATAATAATCCTGTAAGCATTCCAATTTCAGGACCATAAAATAAAGCAATAACTATTATAGGAACAACACTTCCTAAGTTGATACTACCAATACCATTAGGCAAGTCTATTACCTTAATAAAATCAAGAATAGTAGCTAAGGCTAAAGCTAGTCCAATTCTCGCCATAGTTTTAGAGTCAAGCTTTATTTTCTTAAAGCTAATTAAGGCTAAAATCACTATCATTAATCCAAGTAATGCAGCAATAGATAAAGGATTTTTGAATATTTCTATAAATCCTTCTTTTATAGTATTAAAAATATTAGTCATAAAAAAATACCTCCTAAATTTTGCTAGGAGGTACATTATAGCTAATATAAATATTGCTAATAACATACAAGTGACTTTCCTACGCTGGTATTATCCAGATCAGGTAAAGAGGGTTAATGATTATCATTTCTCAGCCATAAGGCACCCCTAGCACGTAATATTTATTTACATTCATTTTACAATAATTCTCAGAAGTAGTCAATAATTATCATTAATGGAATATTATTAAATAGGTTATTTGAAACTATAGTATTTATAAATTTGAATATTTAGATAGACTAATATAAATATATAAGTATAATTATAGTAAGAGTAATTTATAGGAAAGAAGGATTATATATGAATATATTTGTTGAAAAAATGAAATTAAAATTAGAAAGTGAAGATAGAATAAATGAACTTAGCCCAAAAGAAACATTAGAAAAGCTAGGGTTTAAAGATGGAATGATATTATGTGATATTGGAGCTGGGACAGGCCTATTTTCAAATATAGCTGCAAAAATTAGCAGTAATAGCATTTATGCATTAGATATATCAGATGATATGTTAGAATACTTAGAAGAGAAAAAGAAAGAATTATCCCTTTCAAATTTAATTCCAACCAAGGTTGTTGGAGATACTTTACCATTAGAATCTGAAAAAGCAGATTTAGCAATTATGGTAACCGTTTTACATGAAGTAAATAATCAAAAAGAAATGCTTAAAGAAATCAAAAGAGTAATTAAGGAAGATGGAAGAGCATTTATTGTTGAGTTTCATAATAGTGAGACACCTTTTGGGCCACCACTTTCACGTAGAATAGATAGTAAAGATTTAATTAGTTTAAGTAAAGAAGCTGGATTTACTAAAGTAGAAGAAATAAACCTTGGTGTAAATATGTATGGAATAATACTAGAAAAGTAAGTCTATAATGTATAATTTGAAATTTATAATGTAAAATGAAGGATAAAACTCCTGACGGAGTTTTACAGATTATTGAAAACCCCCTATTTAAAAAATAGAGGGTTTTTGTATAAAGCCATTTAGCTTTTCAGTAACTCCTAAGGGAGTTACATCCTTAATTATTCATTATCAATTATCCATTCTACATTATTCTATCTATTCTTTTATGATAAGTTATCATAAGAGGTACACAAGCAGCTATCCAAGCAGCTGGATCTGCTAGGGCAATTCCTGTGAATCCTATAATTAAAGGCAATGTAAATGCAGCAATAGTTCTAGCAACCATTTCTGCAACTCCTGCCATCATAGGCACAAAGCTTTCTCCAATACCTTGAAGGGTATTTCTATAAATAAAGATTAGTCCAAGTGGTATGTAAAATATAGATACAGTATTTAAATAATGTTTTGAGTAAGCAATAACTTCTAAATCATTGCCACTCATAAATAATTTTGTAAAAGCTCCACCAAATAAAAACACCACAATAGTTGATACAATACTAACTATAATACTAATAGTAGTACATTTTTTAACTCCTTCTTTTATACGATCTATTCTTCCAGCTCCTAAGTTTTGACCAGAATAAGTGGCCATTGTAACACCAAAAGTAATAGCAGGTTGCATTACTAATTGCTGAACTTTAGATGCAGCTGTATAAGAAGCTATAATCTTAGATCCAAAGTTGTTTAAAGCTCCTTGAAGGACCATTGCACCTGCAGCAGTAATTGAAAACTGAAGGGCCATAGGTATCCCTATTCTCAATTGCTTGGACATATAATTTTTGTTGATTTTCCAGTGCTTTTTCTTAAGTCTTAATATAGGAAATTTCTTTACTATATAGAAAGCACAAAGAATTGCTGAAACTGATTGAGAAATTATAGTAGCATAAGCTGCACCAGCTACACCCATATTAAAGTTAAGTATAAATACAATATCTAAAATGATATTTAGTACGGAGGCAATAATTAAGAAGTATAATGGTGTTTTACTATCACCAAGGGCTCTTAAAATACTAGATAGCATATTGTAAAAAATAATTGCTATATTTCCAGCATAAATTACAATTATGTAAGATAAAGCATCACTAATAATATTATCAGGAGTGTTCATAAGTTCTAGTAAAGGTCTGGCAGACCACATACTAACTGCAGTAACTATAATAGTCATAATAGCAGATAAAATTAATGAGCTTGCAAAGGACTTCTTTACACCTTCTTCATCATTTGCACCAAATCTTTGAGAAACTAAAACTGCAAATCCACTAGTAATACCAATAACAAAGCCATTAACTAAGAAAGCCATAGCACCAGTAGAACCAACTGCAGCTAATGCATCAACACCAAGAATCCTTCCAACGATAACGGTATCAGCCATACTATAAAATTGTTGAAAGATATTTCCTATAAGTAAAGGAATAGAAAAGGTAATAATTAATTTAACGGGACTTCCCGTAGTCATATCTTTAGTCAAGTTATATCCCCCTCTTTATTAACTATTTTTTAAGATTTTCCTTATAAATGATACCACTGGAAAATTTAATTAGCAACTTTATTTCAAAATTAGAATAGTAGTTAATAATTATGTAACAACTTACAATAGTTTTTAAAAACTTCCATTTATTATATAATTAAAAGTATAAGGGGAGGTTTTTCAGTGAAAAAACATATTTCATTAATTGGAGGATTATTAATATCTACAATTTTAATCGGTTGTAGTGAAACAAAGATTTTAGATGAAAACACAAAGGATAATATTTCAGAGAAATACACAATTACAGAAAGAAATATAGAAAATACTGATAAGGACAAAGTCTTTATACCTAGTTTCTTTGATGGTGATATACTTTATGGAACTAAGATGAAGGATGGAAGTGGAAATATTAAGGATTATACAATGATATATTATTTGGATAGTACGGGTTCTATTAAAAATATGGAAGAAGGAATGCTTACTAATGAAGAAGTTGATTTTATAAAAGGTAATGGTGGATATCAGGATTCTGGAATATTTGCTGAAGATGCAAGTAACTCAGGTGAAATAAAGAATTATTACATTAATTTAGTTAATAAAACTATTTTTGAACTTAAAGACTTTGGAGAAAGCAAAAATAAAATAGAGAATAATTTGATAAAATTTGCTAGGTCTAGTGGTGAAATTAGTGATAATTACCACATTACTCAATATTTATCTATGGATGAAGGTGAAATTAATGAGGCTAGAGATTTTATCATAATAGATTTAAATAATGAAAAGTATTATATAAATAATAATGAGAAAAAAGTAAAGAACTTTTACTATGATGATAGTCTAGATTCAATTATAGCCATAGATGAAGTAGGTAAAATGTATAAACTTAAGTTTGATGAAAATAATATAACTTTTGAGGATTATAAAACTATAAAAACTGATAAAGTAAACCTATATGATAGAGAGACTTTTTTAATAAGTAAATTATCTAATAATAAATTGCTACTTAAAATTAAAAATAGTGGTTCTAAAGAAAATATGGATTATTTTAATGCTATTTATGATATTGACACAGAGGAGGTTATTTATTTTGATAAAGAAAAGACAATATCAGCTCAATTAAAAAATACTAAGTTTCATTTTATATCTTATAAAGATGAGGAGTATTTAGGGGAGGTTACTGAGGATGGAAATATTAATTTAATATACAAATTAAATAGTAGTTATGGTTATAGATTTTCATCTCCGCTTACTAATAAAGAAGGTAATAAAGTATTTTTAACTAGAATAAAGTTTTCAGAAGAATTTGATAAAAATTCAAATAAAAATATAGTGATGGAAGATACAAAATACTCTATTTTAGAAATACAAGAAAGGGAATAATTTATTTTATGGACAAGAAAAAAATACTAGTAGTTGAAGATGAATATTCAATAAACGATGCAATAACCTTTGCTCTTAGAAAAGAAGGCTATGATGTTAGAAGTGTTTATAATGGAAAAAATGCTTTAGAAAGATTTAATGAATTTAAGCCAGATTTAGTATTGTTAGATTTAATGCTTCCTGATATGGATGGATTTGATATATGCAAAGAAATTCATAATAAGGCTTACGTTATAATACTAACTGCTAGAGGAGAAATTATAGATAAGATCTTAGGGCTAGAGCTTGGAGCTGATGATTATATAGTTAAGCCCTTTGAAATTAAAGAAGTATTAGCTAGAATAAAGGCTGTATTTAGAAGAATAGAGAAGGGATTAGATAGAGATTTTATAGAGGAGAAGGAAGAAATAATTAAAATTTATCCAAGAGATAGAAGAGTAATTAAAGAAGGAAATGAAGTTGCTTTAAGAAGAAAAGAATTTGACTTATTAAATTTCTTAAATAGTAATAGGGGAACAGTCTTTTCTAGGGATGATTTATTAGAAAAGATATGGGGTTACGATTATGAAGGTGATACTAGAACTGTTGATGTCCATATAAGAAGGCTTAGAGAAAAGCTTAATGAAGATAAGGATAATTCGGTTATTGAAACAGTGTTTGGTGTCGGATACGTAATGAGGTGAGGCTTTCAATAAAACCTTAAAAGGTAAATTATTAATAGGGACAGTAGTTTCTGTTATATCAATTAATATAGCATTTACTATCTTTATATCAATATTTTTTAATAACTCCTTTAAAGATAGTATTATTGAAGATATGGAGAATATAAAAATAACTTCTATTAATATAATTAGGCAAAAGGAGGTAGCAGAAGAGCCTCTTTGGAAAAGTTTATCACCTATAAATGATGTTGTTCAAGGATATGTTAGCTTTTCTAATGAGGAAGGCAAGATTAATCAATCTGTGGGGAAAGCAGTTAATAGTGAAGAAATTAATAGTATTATATTAGAAAGTAATAATATTAAATCCTTAATTAAGTTTAAGAATTTAAATAAATCTTATTATATAACCTACAATTATCCAGTATATTTAGATGAGAATTTTATTAGTAATTTAATAATACAGAAAGATTATACAAATAAGTTCTATGAAATGATAAAAACAATAATAATTATTCTTTTAGGACAAGTACTTGTAGTAATAACTTTAATATTAACTATAGCATCCATAATAAAAAAATCTATAATGCCTCTTAATAAATTGAATGAATCCATGAAGAATTTTAAGCTTGGAAAATATACTGAAGATATTGAAGTATCTAATGAGGATGAAATTTCAGATTTAGCTAAGACTTATAATTTAATGAAAAATCAATTAATAAATCAAGATAAATCCTTAAGAGAATTCTTTAATAATGCCACTCATGAGCTTAAGACTCCAGTTACATCTATTTCTCTTTATTCGCAGATATTAAGAGATAATGATATTAAAGAAATGGATGAAGAATTTATAAATAGAGCTAGTAGTAGGATAGTACTAGAATGTGAAAAGATGAAAACTTTAGTAGAAAATATTTTAGAAACTTCTAGAGGAAGTATAAATATAAATAAAGTAAAAACAAAGTTTTCTTTAAAAGAATTAATAATGCAAATAGAAGAAGATTTTGAAGTAAGAATTAATAAGAGAAATCTAAAAATAATTAATGAAATTCAAGAACTTGAATACTTAGGTGTACTTGAAGACTTTGAGCTGGTTTTTGCTAATTTACTAGATAATAGCATTAAATACTCTTGTTCAAAGGAAATTGAAGTTAAATTATTTAAAGAAGATGGAACTATAAATCTTACTATTAAGAATAAGATAAATAAAATACCTGAAGAGATAAAAAATAGATTATTAGAGCCATTTATTAAACATAATAATATAAATGATATAAGTAAAGAAATAAGTAGTTCAGGATTAGGATTATATCTATGTAGTGAAATAGCTAAGGAAAACAATTGGAAGTTATCCTATAATATAGTTGAGGAATTTATAACATTTGAATTGGAATTATAATATTGTTAAAAGTAATAAAATATTATAAAACTTTATTTAAATTTAAAGCTTCTGAAAAAATCTAAAGAGAGTTTTTCAGAAGCTTATTTTTATAATTTAAAGAGAGTATTTCTCTAACTATTTATTTTTAATTATTAATTTTATTTGGATTTCCTTAGCCAACCTTTATATTTTAGCAAATTGACTATTATATAAATTTGAATAAAAACCATTTTGTTTTAATAAGTCCTTATGATTACCTTTTTCTATTATCTTTCCATCCTTCATTACGAGGATTAAATCAGCTTCTTTAATAGTTGAAAGTCTATGTGCAACTATAAAGGAAGTCCTACCTTCCATTAATTTATTAAAAGCTCTTTGAATATAGATTTCAGTACGAGTATCTATACTACTAGTAGCCTCATCTAAAATTAGCATTGGTGGCTTTGAGAGCATAACTCTAGCAATACATAGTAATTGCTTTTGACCTTGTGATAGGGAACTATCTTCTGAAAGAATAGTATCATATCCCTTAGGTAATCTCATAATAAATTTATGAGCATGTGCTGATTTTGCAGCTTCTATAACTTCTTCTAAAGTAGCATCTTCTTTTCCATAGGCTATATTGTCCCTAACTGATCCAGAAAATAACCATGTATCTTGAAGTACCATTCCATAAAGTCCTCTAGTACTTTTTCTAGTTATTTCTTCTACATTAATGCTATCTATTTTAATTTCACCTGAATCTATATTATAAAATCTCATAAGTAAATTTATTAATGTTGTTTTACCGCAGCCAGTAGGGCCTACTATTGCTATTCTTTCACCTGGGTTTACCTTTAAATTAAAATCTTCAATAAAAGGTTTATTTTCATTATAAGAAAAGTATAGATTATTTATATCAACATTACCTTCAGCAGTTTCCAAATTAATAGCATTAGCCTTATCAGGAACTTCAGGTTTTTCATCTAAAATTTTAAAGACTCTACTAGCAGAGGTAAAGGCTGCTTGTAATTCAGTAATAACCCCTGAAATTTCATTAAAAGGCTTAGTATATTGATTAGCATAACTTAAGAAGGCTGAAAGGTTACCTATAGAAAGGTTACCATTAATAGCAGTTATTGCACCAACTATACCAACTGATGCATATACAATTCCATTTACAAATCTAGTAAGAGGATTTGTAATTGCTGAGTAAAATTGAGCTTTTTGACCATATGTATAAAGCTTCTTATTTATTTCCTCAAAATTTTCTTCAGCTCTATCTTCATAAGAAAAAGCCTTAACAACTTTTTGATTACCTATCATTTCTTCTACATAACCAGTTAGTTCTCCACGAACTTCAGATTGCTTTCTAAACATAGAATTACAAGCTTTAGCTATAGTGGAAGCAGTAAATAATGAAAGTGGAGTTATTATAACTACTAGTAAAGCTATTTTATAATTTATAGTTAACATAAAAATTAATGTTCCAACTATAGTTATTATTCCAGTGAAAAGCTGAGAGAAGCCTTGTAATAATCCATCTGAAATAATTTCTATATCATTAATGACTCCATTTATAATATATCCATGAGAATTACTATCTATATATTTAAGTGGTAATTCATTTAGCTTGTTAAATACATCTCTTCTTAAATCTTTAATAGTCTTATAACTTACTATATTATTACATCTAGTCATAATAAGCTGAAAAATTGAAGAAAAAATTATAGTCAATAAAAGTAAAATTAGTATATTAATAAGTTTATTAAAGTTAACATTATTAGGTCCTATAATAAAATCTACACCTCTTCCTATAATTATAGGTGCTAATAAAGTTAAAGTTATATTTATAATTGCTGTAATAAAGGATAAAACTATATATTTACTATAAGGCTTAGTATATTTTAAAATTCTTTTAAGTATTGCAGTATTCAAAATGTCACCTCCTAATTATTTAATTGAGAAGAATATATTTCACTATAAACTTCGCAATTTTCAAGAAGATAATCATGAGTTCCAATTCCAGCTATTTCACCATTATCTAAGACTATTATTTTATCTGAATTCATTATACTACTTGCCCTTTGTGATACTATAAGTACTGTCATATCTTTAGTATTCTCTTTTAAATTTTTTCTTAATGCTGCATCTGTTGCAAAGTCTAAAGCACTAGAACTATCGTCTAAAATAAGTATTTCAGGATTTCTTACTAAAGCTCTTGCAATAGTAAGTCTTTGTTTTTGACCACCAGAAAAGTTTTTACCACCTTGCATAACTTTAGCATTATATTTATCAGGTAAGGAGTTAATAAATGAAGAAGACTGAGATATATTTAATGCATCTTCTGTTTCGTTAATAGTTGCATTTTCATTTCCCCATTTTAAATTATCTAAAATACTTCCTTTAAATAAAACTGCTTTTTGAGGAACTATACCAATAAGTTTTCTTAGGCTATTTAGCTTATAATCTTTAACATTAATACCTTTAACTAATATTTCACCTTTTGATACATCATAAAATCTAGGTATTAGGTTTATTAATGTTGATTTACCAGATCCAGTTCCACCAATTATGCCTATAGTTTCATTTTTATTAATTTTAAAATTAATATCTTTTAAGGAGTATTCATTTGATTCTTCATAAGAAAATGAAACATTTTTAAATTCAATTAGGGAATCATTATTTTTCACTTTATTAGTTAAAGTTTCTTTATTATCCATAATAGAAGTATTAATATTTAATATTTCTAAAACTCTATTAGCAGATGTTGCGCCCTTAGTTAAAATTACAATAAGCTGAGAAAAAACTATTAATGATAATAAGATCTGAGTTATATAATTAATAAAGGCAATAACCTCACCTTGAGTTAATGAGCCTATATTTACATTAATTCCACCAAACCATAAGATAGCTATTATTGCTAAATTCATAATCATATAAGTAATAGGATTAAGGATAGCAGATATTTTACCTACATTAATAGAGGTATTAGCTAAGTCAATAGCTGATTTTTCAAATCTTGATTTTTCTGATTCTTCTTTTGAAAAAGCTTTAATTACCCTAGCTCCTTCAAGATTTTCCCTTGTTATTAAAGATAAACTATCTAATTTTTCTTGTATTACCTTATATAAAGGAAGGGATTTACTCATTACTAAGTAAATAACTAAAGCAATAAGTGGAGTAGCTATTAAAAATATTATAGATAGTTTTAAATCTATTAATAATGCCATAATAATTGAACCAATAATTATAAAGGGACTTCTTGTTCCTAGCCTTATTAACATAGCTATACCAGTTTGGATTTGATTAATATCATTTACTAGTCTTGTAATAAGAGTTGGAGTACCTATTTTATCTATTTCACTATAAGATAGTCCATTTATATGTTTATATAATTTGCTTCTAATAGAAGTCCCTGCTCCTTGGGAAGCAATAGAAGCATAGTATTGGCAAATAATGGCAAATATAAGGCCGATAGCTCCTAAAAGGATAAGTACACCACCCATTTTAAATACATAATTAATATCTTTATTATATACACCAATATCAATAATTTTGGCCATAACTATTGGAATAAATAATTCTAATATAGCCTCAATTAATTTAAATATTGGGCCAAGTATTGATTCCTTTTTATAATCTTTCATAAAATAAATAAGTTTTAACAATAACATCAATCCTTTTCTTAAAATACATATGTTAGATTTTGCGAAGCAAAACAATGAAGGAATTTAAAAATGAAGAAATGAAAGAACTAATGGGTTTAGGAGGTTTGGTAGAGTAAAACTTCCTAAACTATATAAGAATTTATCATTATTTAATTTTTTCATTCTTTCATTCATAAAATGCTTCGCATTTTAAATATTATTATAGCATTTTTAAACATAAATAATAATTGTATTTATGAAAATAATACAGGTAGTATTATTATGTTAAATGTAAGTTAAAACTATAACATATAAATATATTTATGTTAATATTTATATTATTAAAATCTGATAGTGGGAGTGTAGTAGATGGATTTTATAAAGAATTTTTTTAAAGGCGTTGCAATTAGTATATCTCAGCTAGTACCAGGAGTTAGTGGTGGAACAATTGCAATGATATTAGGAATATACGATAAGCTTTTACATGCAGTAAATAATATTTTGAAAGATTTTAAAAATCAATACAAGTTATTATTGCAAGTAGGAATTGGAGCAATAGTAGGAATATTTTTATTTAGCAATATTGTTAAAACTTTATTTGATAATTTCCCTATTCCAATAGGCTATTTATTTATAGGTGTTATTTTAGGTGGTGCGCCACTTATGTTTAAAAAAGCTACAGTGAAGGGCTTTAATAAGAAGAATATTTTATTTTTAGTTTTGGGTATTATAATAGTTCTTATGATGGGGACTCCTAATAATGATGCTTCATCAATTATAACTAGCTTAAGTATTTTAAATTTTATTTGGCTTTTTGTAGGTGGAATAGTAGTAGCAGCTGCACTTATACTACCAGGAATAAGTGGATCTTTTATGCTATTTGTATTAGGATTATATAATACAGTTATAACTGCAGTTTCACAATTTAATATTCCAATATTAATACCTATTGCCTTAGGAGGTATTTTTGGTACTTTATTAAGTGCAAGAATAATTGAGAGCTTATTAATTAAATATCCAGAGCAAACCTATATATTAATCTTTGGATTTATTTTAGGATCTGTATTTTCTGTTTTTCCAGGGATTGATGGATTAAATAGTGTGATAGGAGTATTTTTAGGTTTAGTAGGATTTATATTTACATATTATATAAGTAGAAATGAATAGAAGATTCAAAAATATAAACTATATTAATCAGTGTTTTTATTTAAATTGAAATAGAATGCAAAGATGCTATAGCAGAAAGGAAAATTAAAGCTACAGTATCTTTGTATTTTTTTGAATTTATTAACTAGATGCATATAAAATTATATTATAAGTTGTTATTAATATGCAGTCTTTATCAATATAACAAAAATTATAAATTTTCAGAAGAAATGTTTACAAAAACTGGATTGGGGTATATACTAATAAAGTAATATAAGTTGTAAGAAAGATTTTTCAGTATATTAAGCGATATTTAAAATTTAATATATTTAATAAGAGAAATTATCTAAACAACATAAAATAAATTAAAATTAAGGAGGTAGAGATATGTTTATTAATGCAATAACAAATAAAAACAAAACTAAATATACAGGATATTTTATTAGTAGCTCTACCAGTAGGATTAGTTTATAATTTTTTTAGAAAAAGTTTAAATTATTAAGTATACTACCATGAGTTATTATGCTCATGGTTTTTTTATGCACTTATTTAGTATAAGAGTGATATTTTAAAGATCCTGGGTAACTGGGGTCTTTTTTATATAAAAATAAATTAAAGGAGGAATTGTGAAATGAGTATTTTAAGAAAATCAACAAAAAATCAAAGTGAAATAAGGGAAGGTAATAGAAAGGGAGGGTTTCTACGTGTACGCTTACGGAAAATTTAATAATAATATATTTAATAGCAAAAAAGAAACTATAGAATTTAGAAGATATTGCAAAGATGAAGGGGTATGCCCAATTCAACTAAGAAAAGAAGCTTATAAATTATATAGTGATAAAAATAAGGAATCATTTAAAGGTATATTGGTATTTATAAAAAAGATAATAAAGTATAGAAGAAATAGAATATTAAACTAATAAAATAAAACACTTTCAGTAGTATAAGTAAGTATCCTTGTTACTTTGGTACAAGTCGAAAACTTATATTACTTGAAAGTTTTTTTGTTAATATAAAGTCCGTAATTAAAACTTTATTCGATGAAAACGAATATCATTTAGTTGACAATTGAAAGATATAAGAATATAATTAGTTAGAAGTCTAACAAAGTGAGGATGAAATTAATGAGTGAAATAAGACATGTTGGAAGACAAATCAATATACTATCTCATAAAATTAAAAGAAGAATAGGAAAAGTAGGATTAGAACATGGAATAAGTGGTATGCAAGTAAAAATTTTAGGTTTTATATATACAAATTCTTCAAAGAGAGATATATTTCAAAAAAATATTGAAGAAGAATTTGATATTAGAAGGTCTTCTGTAACAAGTGTACTTAACTTAATGGAAAAAAATGAACTTATTAAAAGATGTAGCGTTTCAGAAGATGCAAGACTTAAAAAAATTATAATTACAGATAAGGGAATTGAGGTAAATAAATTAGTTTATAAAGAAATAGTTAAAATAGAAGAAATTATTTCTGCTACACTTTCAAAAGAAGAGTTAGATATTTTTATAGGTAATTTGGTAAAGTTAAACAATAGCATAAGCGAATAATTTTATTTAATTATTTAGTTAGAAATCTAACAAAGATTTTGAATTTCAATAATTATATCAAACAAAAGGAGGAATAGTATGATTAAAAAATTATCTAGCTATATAGCAGAGTATACAAAAGATTCAATTTTGACACCTGTTTTTATAGCTTTTGAAGTAGTACTAGAAGTTATTATTCCAGTTTTAATGGCCATGATAGTGGATAATGGAATAGAAAAGGGCAACATGAAATATGTAACTATAGTTGGAATAATAATGCTGATTATGGCATTCTTTTCATTAACCTTAGGAGCGGCAGCTGGAAGAACTGGAGCAAAAGCTTCAACAGGTTTTGGTAAAAATTTAAGAAAAGCAATGTTTTACAATATTCAAGACTTTTCTTTTGCTAATATAGATAAATATTCTACTTCAGGACTAATAACAAGACTAACAACTGACGTTACAAATGTTCAAAATGCTTACCTTATGATAATAAGGACATTGGTAAGAGCACCATTTATGCTTATTTCAGCTATGGTTATGAGCTTTTACATTAATTTCAGAATGGCTTTAATATTCTTAGGAGCAATAATATTCTTATCAATAGCTCTATATATAATTATATTTAATGCACATCCAATATTTAGAAGTGTATTTAGAAAATATGATGATTTAAATGCTAGTGTTCAAGAAAACTTAACTGGAATAAGGGTAGTTAAAGCTTATGTAAGAGAGGAACATGAAATTAACAAATTTCATAAGGCTTCTAAGAACTTATATGATAAATTTATAAAAGCTGAAAAATTAATAATATTAAATGCGCCTGTTATGCAATTTAGCATGTACACAATACTTCTTTTATTCTCATGGTTTGGAGCAAAATTTATAATTTCAAACACTATGACAACTGGAGAACTTATGAGTTTATTTGCTTATGCAGGTAATATACTAATGAGTCTTATGATGCTATCAATGGTTTTAGTTATGGTAACGATGGCTAAATCATCAGCAGAAAGAATAGTTGAAGTTTTAGAAGAAGAAAGCACATTAAAAAATGGAGAAAATCCTATATTTGAAGTAAAAGATGGTTCAATAGAATTTAATAATGTAAACTTTAGTTATAGTGATGATAAGGAAAATCTAAGTTTAGATAATATAAATTTAAAAATAAAATCAGGTGAAACAATAGGGATTATAGGTGGAACAGGAAGTGCTAAATCTTCTTTAGTTCAATTAATACCAAGACTTTATGATGTTACGACTGGTAGTGTTAAAGTTGGAGGAATAGACGTTAGAGAGTATGATATAGAAACATTAAGAAATGCTGTATCAATGGTACTTCAAAAAAATGTATTATTCTCAGGAACTATTAAAGAAAACTTAAGATGGGGTAATAAAGAAGCTTCTGATGAAGATTTAATTAAAGCCTGTAATGCAGCACAAGCTAGTGAATTTATTGAAACTCTACCAGATAAATATGACACTTATATAGAACAAGGTGGAACTAACGTATCTGGAGGACAAAAACAAAGGCTTACTATAGCAAGAGCGCTTCTTAAGAATCCTAAGATATTAATCTTAGATGATTCAACAAGTGCAGTAGACACTAAAACAGATGCTTTAATAAGAAAAGCCTTTAAAGAATCTATACCTAATGTAACTAAGATTATAATAGCACAAAGAATTTCTTCGGTAGAAGAAGCAGATAAGATAATAGTATTAGATGATGGAAAAATTAATGGTTTTGGAACACATTCAGAATTATTAGAATCAAATGAAATATATAAAGATGTTTACAACGGACAAATGAAGGGAGCTGGTAGTGATGAAGTCTAATATTAAGAGAAACAACTTTGGACAAAAGGGACCAGGTCCTATGAGAAAAAGCAAAAACCCAATGAAGACATTAAGAAGACTTATAGATTATGTATTTAAAGAAAATAAATTTACATTTGTATTAGTCATTGCCCTTATATTGATAAGTTCCCTAGCAACAGTTTCAAGTACTTTATTTTTAAAGAAATTAATAGATGACTATATAACTCCATTTTTAGGGCAATCAAATCCTAATTTCACACCATTGTTAAAAGCTATAGGTATAATGGCTATTATATATTATACTGGAACATTAACGACATATATTTATAATAGATTGATGGTATTTGTAGCTCAAGGTAGTCTTAAAAAGATAAGAGATGATATGTTCGAGCATATGGAAAAGCTACCTATAGGATATTTTGATACCCATCAACATGGTGAAATAATGAGTCTTTATACTAATGATACTGATACTTTAAGACAAATGATTAGTCAAAGCTTGCCTCAACTTATTTCATCAGTTATTACAGTAGTTAGTGTATTTGTATCTATGATAATTTTAAGTATTCCTTTAACTTTTGTTGCTTTATTTATGTTGTTTGTAATGTTTAAAACAATAAAGGGTATAGGCGGAAAAAGTGCTGTGTACTTTGGTAAGCAACAACAGGATTTAGGGGCAATTAATGGATATATAGAAGAAATGATGGAAGGACAAAAAGTAGTAAAAGTCTTTTGTCATGAAGAAGAAACTAAAATAAAGTTTGATGAATTAAATGAAAAGCTTAGGGATAGTGCAGATAAAGCAAATACCTTTGCTAATATCCTAATGCCTATAATGGGTAATCTAAGTTATATAAATTATGTTTTAACTGCAATGGTTGGTGGAGTTTTAGCAATAGGAGGAATTGGTGGATTTACAATTGGATCATTAGCATCTTTCCTTCAACTTACAAGAAACTTAAATCAACCTATAGGTCAAATGTCACAACAATTTAATGCAGTTATTATGGCTCTTGCAGGAGCAGAGAGAATATTCGAAATGCTAGACCAAAAGCAAGAAGTTGATGATGGATATGTAACATTAGTTAATGCAAAAATAGACAATGAAGGAAATATAGAAGAAG
Organism: Clostridium sp.; assembly: GCA_018372555.1. Taxonomy (GTDB): domain Bacteria; phylum Bacillota; class Clostridia; order Clostridiales; family Clostridiaceae; genus Clostridium. The sequence continues at coordinate 18,653 of JAHAIU010000012.1, read as the reverse complement.
TAAATGAACGAACTGGTTTATGGGCATGGAAGCATCCTCATAGTGACGGTACTATAAGTTATACTAGAATGAATGGAGATATGGTTTTTGATGATGTTGACTTTGGATACAATGAAAAGAAAACTATACTTCATAATATAACTTTATTTGCAAAGCCAGGTCAAAAAGTTGCTTTTGTTGGTGCAACTGGTGCAGGTAAGACTACTATAACTAATTTAATTAATAGATTCTATGATATTCAAGATGGTAAAATTAGATATGATGGAATAAATATTAATAAAATAAAGAAGGATGACTTAAGAAGATCCTTAGGAATAGTACTTCAAGATACACATTTATTCACAGGGACTGTAGCAGATAATATAAGATATGGTAAATTAGATGCAACTGATGAAGAAGTAAAAGCTGCTGCAAAACTTGCTAATGCAGATACATTTATTAAGCATTTGCCTAATGGATATAATACAAAAATAACTGGAGACGGAGCAAATCTTTCTCAAGGACAAAGACAGTTACTTGCAATAGCTAGAGCAGCAATTGCAAATCCACCAGTATTAATATTAGATGAAGCTACTTCAAGTATTGATACAAGAACTGAAGCTTTAGTTCAAGAAGGTATGGATAAGTTAATGGAAGGTAGAACTGTTTTTGTAATAGCTCATAGACTTTCAACAATTAAAAATTCTGATGTTATTATGGTTATGGAACAAGGAAGAATAATAGAACGTGGAAGTCACGATGATTTAATTGAAAAGAAGGGTAAGTATTATCAATTATATACTGGTGCCTTTGAATTACAATAAATTAATAGAAAAGGAGCTGTTGCATAAACAGCTCAAATTAAAAATTAAAAATGAAGAATTATTGATGTAATTCTTACAGAATTACTAAAGTTAAATTCTTTTAAAAACTCCTTAGGGAGTTTTTTTTATTAATTTTTCATTGTGCGACAGCAGCTTTTTTTCTATAATAAAATATGTATATACAGTAATTGGGGGATAGTACTTATGAATGCGAAAATTAGAATGGCTGAGGGAAAAGATATAGAAGAAATACTAGGAATTTATGTTCCATATATTAAAGATAGTACAATAACTTTTGAATATGAAGTACCAACTATGGAGGAATTTAAAAAGAGGTTTTATAATGTTAAGGAAAATTATCCATATTTAGTTTGTACTATAGATAATAAAGTAGTTGGATATGCATATTCCAGTAGGCATGCAGAAAGAGCTGCATATATGTGGGATGTAGATTTTTCAATATATATTAATGACTCATATTTGCGTTATGGTATAGGTAAGGCCTTTTATACTGCCTTAATTGAAATATCAAAGCTTCAAAATATTAAGAACGTATATGGAGGCGTTACAGAAAATAATATTAAATCAGAAAAGTTACATGAGTATTTTGGTTTTAAAAAGGCTGGAGTATTCCATAAAACAGGATATAAATTTGGAAAATGGCTAGATGTTATCTGGTATGAAAAAGATATTAATGAATCTGATGAAGCCCCAAAACCAATAATCTCAATAAAAGATATAAATAGTAGAGATCTTCAAAATATATTAACTAACGCAGAAAAGTTAATTAGGACAATTTAATAATAGTGATAAGTGGTTTTCTTATTTTAAGAAGCCATTTTTTATTATTCAAAATTAATTGTCACCTAAAAATAAAATATGGTTGACTATATACTAAATAGAAAGTATTATATTAAATATGAAAGAAAAAGTAATATATTGGCTAGCATTAATTTTTTTTAATATAAAGGAAAGAGGTAATAAAAATGAAAATAAATGAATTGACTAAGATGTCAATATGTATAGCAATACTATGTATATCTGCATATATTTCTTTTCCACTACCATTTTCACCAGTAATGATCACGGCTCAAACAATAGCTATTAATTTAGTAGCATTAATACTTACCCCTAAGCAATCATTTATAGTTACATTATTATATATAATATTAGGAGTTTTTGGCTTGCCAGTATTCTCAGGAGGAACAAGCGGTTTTGGAAGAATATTTGGACCAACAGGGGGATTTATATTAGGGTTTTTAATTATAACCCCGCTAATGAGCTATTTTAAAGGTAAGGATTATAATTTTAAAAGATACTTATCTGTAACTATAATTATTGGAATGATAGTTTTATATGCCTTTGGTTCAGTATTTATGAGTGTAGTTCAAAGTATAAGTATAGTACAAGCACTATCGCTAGCAGTATTTCCTTTTGTAGTAGGAGATGTTTTTAAATGTTTCTTAAGTTCATTTATAGCTGTTAAGCTAAATAAAGTAATTAAAAAGTAAATTAATTCTTAGAAGATTAAGTAGCTGTAGTATATATTGCTTACATTAAATCTATATTTTAATTAACTATTTATATAGTAAATTGAAGCAATATGGTAAAATATAGATAAAGTATAGATAAAGTATAGATAAAGTATAAAATTAAGGGGATGATTTTATGAGTAAGGATAAATTATTACCTGCTTCAATTGTTTTTCTTGGAATTTCATTAATTATTTCAGCAAGAATTATTTCAAATGGTTTAGAGATAAATGGTCGATTTTCTGGAGAAGGGATATCAATAGGATTAAATAATATAAATAACACAATATATGACACAATAAATAAAATAATGAATTCAGATAATTCTAAGGAGATATTAACTATTTCTGAAGCAGCAGATTACTTAGGTATATCTGAAGATAAATTAAATAAAATTATAAATGGTAGTGATGGTAATAAGACTGGAATTCCACATACAACAATAGGAAGTGAGTATTTATTTAGTAGAAAAGCTTTAAATGAGTGGGTAGAATCTTCTAATGAGATTAGATAAAAAGTTATATTATCACTATATGATAATAATTTATTGAATAACAATAAATTATTATTGACTTTATTTATTGACTCTTTTATTCTTATTATATAAGGTAATTATTTGAATTGCTTACAGTAATATAAGGAGAATAATATGAAAAGAGATAATGAGAAGTTTATAATAATAATGAAAAGAGTATGGTTAGCAATTTTATTAGTATTTATAGTAATAAGATTTATTCTTAATCCTCAAGGTATAAAAGTTTTATTGTTTAATATAAGTCCAAATTTTATTAACTTAGTATTGTTTTTAGGAATTATAATATGTCCAATTATATTTTGGATTCCTAAAAAGCGAGAAGTTAAGTGGCTGAAGATTGCTTATAATATTATAACTTCCATAATTTTAGTATTTAGCTTAATAATATATCTATTTTTCTATAGTGAAATTAAGTATTTCAATTTTAAATCAACTTATGGAAATAGAACTTTGATAGTAGAAGAGGATTCTTTTTTACTATCAGGAAGAAGTAATTTTTATAAAAAGAGCTTTGGTATTTTTATTAAGTCTCTAAATCAAGAAATATCAACAGATGATGGCTTTAGACCATTTTCTACTAATAGCTATCAGTTAATATGGGAAGATAAGGATACTGTAAGAATTGATTACGATTTTGGAAGTACAGGTATATGGAAGAGCGAAACTATAAATTTTAAGAGGAGTTATTAATTTATGAAAGAAAAAAATATGTTTTCAGGAATTTTATTAAGCATCTTCTCTATAGCAGCTTTAGTTATAAGTATTTTATGGATAAGAAATTCATTTCTAATATATAAGTTACTTCTATATATTATGGTTAGCATTTATTATCTTAGGATTATATTGTTATAGAAGAATGAAAGTCAAAAACAATAAGGTCTTTGCTAGTGTATTCTTTGGGTTAACTACTTATCTAATTATTTTACTAGTTTTAACAATAGTTATAATCTCAATTACAAATTCAATGCCGTAATAAATACTATAAATATATGATAAAAAATACAGATAAAGCTTATATAAGTTTTATCTGTATTTATATTTTATATTGGTTAAATACAAATTTGATTATATTTCTTTTTTAGTCTTTTTATCCTGAAGAATATTTATAAATAAAACTATAGCTAAAACTATTAATGCTAATAAAAAAACTTCAATTATTTCAATAGAGTTTTTTAATAGGTTTATTTCTTTATAACTATTGAATACTAGGGCTAATATATAAGTGAAAATAGAATATATTATATATTTTATTACATATTCTATGATAATTTTAAATTTTGCAGTATAGATTTCTTTTCTATCTATAGGAATGATATCATATTTTCTTAATATGAATACTTTTTTTCCTTGTTCTTTTATCCAGAAAAGATGAGAATTTAAATACATAATTAGAATTACTATACCTAGGATTAGGGGATAGGTAATAAAGGAAAGAGGTTCAGCTTCAATACCACTACCAAAGATTACTTTATGTCTAGTGATATCCGATTGCACTGTAATAAAGTAAAAGAATAAAAAGCCGAACAATATTAAACCTTGATAATTGTATTTTATTCTTTCTTTTTCTTTATCTATAAAACTCATATTTATGCCTCCTTAAAGTAAATCACTAATAGTAAATTTCTTATTTAAAGATCTTTCAATTTTACTTCTCTTAAACTCATCTTCAAGAGCTTCCTTAGTATCATTAATCATAATTTCTCCATTATCAAGAATTATTATATAATCAGCAATTTTATCAAGATCGCTTGTTATATGAGTAGACATAAGAATTCCCACATCTTGATTTAATATATATTGTAAAATATTTAAAAAGTCTTTTCTAAATACAGGATCAAATCCTGCAGTAGGTTCATCTAATAGAAGAAATTTTGGACTATGCCCCATAGCAAAGCATATTTGGAACTTCATTTTCATACCTTTAGAAAATTGATATAGGGGCTGACCTTTAGGTAAATTCATCTTATCTAGCCAAAGATAGAAGTTATTCATATTCCAATTTTTAAAATACTCACCAAGCAATATTCCATTTTCATAAGCTGTTTTATCAAGAAAGAAGTTAAGTTTTTCAGATACTAAACCTATGTCTTCTTTTGCCTTAGATGGATTTTTCTTAATATCTATATCATTTATAAGAATTTTTCCTGTAAAGTCATCATCAATTCCTGCTAAGATATTAATAAGAGTAGTTTTACCTGCACCATTAACACCTATAAGTCCTGTTAGATATCCTGATTCAATATTAAAAGAAATAGATTTTAATGAGAAATCTTTATAATTTTTATTAATATCTTCACATTTAATTATATAAGGCATTTTAATTATCTCCCTTCATATAAAGTCTTTAAAATATCTTGCATATCTGATAATTCAAGACCTAGTTTTTTACCTTCATGAATCAAATTATCAAATTGATCTTCGAATTCTTTAAATTGGGCTTCTTTAAGTTTTTCACGATTTGGTTCTTTTATATAAAATCCTTTACCAGGTACTGAGTATATTAATCCTTCTTTTTCTAATTCATCATAAGCACGCTTTGTTGTAATAACACTAATTTGTAAATCTCTTGCTAAAGCTCTAATAGAAGGTAGCATATCACCTGGAATAATTTCTTCCTTGATTATTGAGTTTTTTATTGATTTAATTATTTGTTCATAAATTGAAAGATTACTTTCAGTATCTAAAATAATATTCATTAATAACCTTCTTCCTTATCTGGTACTTGCCTATATACATCTTCAAAAGAAAGAGATTTCTTTATAAGTGGAGATGTACATTTATAAATTACATAACTATTTATTATAAATATAATTATCCATCCAATTATAATAAATATATTAGAATTAATTTTAATAGCATTTAAACTATAAAACAGTATAGTTTCTATAAGTAGTATAGAAAAGAAATAGTAATTAATAATTTCTTCTTCTTTAGTATAGATAATATAACCTTTTTTATCTTTTTTCTTTAAACCTTCCTCACCTATACCAACTTTTAAATTAAAAGTTATTATTAAAAATAATAATAGACCAAGTTCAATTATATTTTGAATTAGCCCTTTATTAATGAAAAACACACCAACCATTAAGTATGTAGAGAGAAATATGAATACAAAACCAAGTATTACCTTTAGTAATAATTGAAGATACATATATTTCATTTTATCTTTATCTGAAGCAGGGCACACAAACATAGCTTTGCTTAGTCTAAGGGGAATTTTTTTTGTTATTAAAAATAAAGTAAGAATATATATTATATTAGTAACTGAAATAATTATATTTTGAGTTTGTTCAGATGCAAAAACCTGATAGACTGATTCTCTTGTCATTTCTTGATTTGTCAGAACAACAAAAAGTGAAATTGTATAATTAGCTATATAGAACATAAAAATCGTATAAAGCAATATACTAATCCATGATTTCTTAAAGCTGATAAATAAATCGTTTAATACAATTTTAAGCATACGAATAACCTCCTTTTTCTAAGTAGTACATAATATCTTCTATATTGGGAACCTTTGTTTTAAAAGTTTTATAATCTTCACCTTTAACTTTTTCTATAAAGGCAGCATTATGATACTCTCCATATTCTCTATAGATAATTTTAGAATAGGTAAGACTTTCTATTTCTTCTTTACTTCCATTGATTATTAAATATTTATCTTTAAGATCTTCTTTATTTAAGTTGAAAAATAATTTGCCATCATGTATAAGTGCAATATAATCTCCAACTTGATCAAGGTCTTCAGTAATATGTGTTGAAAATATAACACTTCTAGTACCATCTTCAACTAATTCTTGCATATATCTTATAAGGTCTTTTCTAAAGGTAGGATTTAATCCAGCAGAAGGTTCATCCATTATAAAAAGCTTTGCATCATGTGATAGAGCAAAGGCTAATTGAAATTTAATCTTTAAACCAGTTGATAACTTACCAAGCTTTTTATTAAGAGGAATATCGAAACGCTCACAAAATTTTAAAAATAATTCTTTATTAAATTTGCTATAAAGACTTCCAAAAGTTTTGGCATTGCGAATTACTGTCATAGTATTTTCAAACATGTTTTCATCAAGTATAAATCCTATTTGATCCTTAACTTCTTTTTCATTACTATCCATTGATAATCCGTTTACCTTTACTATGCCAGAATCCTTGTTATATATATTTAGAACAGTATTAATTAAAGTTGTTTTACCACAGCCATTTACACCTATTAGGCCCATTATATATCCAGGTTCTAAATTAAGATTAATGTCTTTTAGATATAAATTGCCAAGTTTTTTTTCTAGATTATTGATTTCTAATAAATATGACATAAGCATTACCTCCTTGACAGTATATATACTGTTTATATTTATATATACAGTATATGTGTAGATAATTTTAATGTCAAGTAAATATTGGTAAAATATTAACAGTTTGATATAATAGAGAAATAGTAAAGGGTGTTAAATTATAATTAGGGAGGGGTATCCATGGGTAATAAAGAGATTATAGTTAAATCTCAAAAAATAATATTAAAGAAGTATTTAGATGAAAATGATATAAAGTTAATTAGAAATTTAGAAGATATTTGTTTAACAGAAGATAATATAAACTTAAAGCTAGAACTAGAGTATAGAATAGAAATAAAAAAAGATTATAATAAGTCTTTAAATGACGTAAATGAGATTTTATATTACTTAAATGATGAGCTAATTGGATATGCAGGAATTTCTGCCTTTAGTAGAAATATAGCAGAAATTAATGGAATGGTACATCCAAGCTTTCGAAGAAAAGGTATATTTACAAAAATAATTGAAATAGCACTTGATGAATGTAGAAAAAGAAATTTTAAGGAAATCTTATTACTTGGTGATGATAAATCTGCTTCAGCTATGAAATTTATTAAAAAAACAAAGGCTATATACTCATTTTCAGAATGCAGAATGACATGCTTAGAGTGGGAAGTAAAAGAAATAAATAATGAAAGCATAGTAGTAAAAGCTACTAATAAGAATGCTGAGGATATAGATAGATTAAATACTTTATTCTTTGGGGATGTTAGTAGTGAAATGATATTACCTGAAGATGAAGAAAAAAATAATAACATAACTTATTTTATAAAAATAGATGATAAGATAATTGGAAAGATAAAGACTAGTAAAGAAGAAGAAAATTCTATTTATATAAGTGGTTTTGGTATTATTCCGGAATATAGAAGAAAAGGATACGGCAGAGCTTCATTAGTTAAAGGTTTAAATAAGTTAAAGGGCGAAAATATAAGTAAGATTGAATTAGATGTAGAGATTAAGAATAAGAATGCTTTAAACTTATATAAGTCTTGTGGCTTTAAGGAAGGATCAATTATGAATTATTATAGAATGATTTAAAATGCGAAGCATTTTATGAATGAAAGAATGAAAAAATTAAAAAATTAAAAAATGATTATAAAAAATCTTTACAGATTTTTTATAAGGATATCTTTAAAACAAAGGAGGTTTTGCTATGCAAAACCTCTTCTTTCATTCTTTCATTTTTTCATTACCTTAATTTTTTCATTTTAAAATTAAGGTAGAATTAAGGTTAACTGAAATTAGCATTAAGGTAAGGATATTAAAATTTACTTATAAAATATACGAGGTGATTGATTATGGGTAAATTTGTAGTTGAAACTAAAGGCTTAGTTAAGGATTTTAGTGATGTAAAGTCAGTTGATAATCTTGATTTAAGAGTAAGAGAAGGAGAAATATATGGATTTTTAGGACCTAATGGAGCTGGTAAGTCAACAACTATAAAAATAATTTTAGGATTATTAAAACCAAGTTCTGGAGAAGTTAAGGTCTTTGGTAAATCAATAGAAAAAGATAGGGAAGAAATATTAAGTGATATAGGAGCTTTAGTTGAGAGTCCATCATACTATGGGCATTTAACTGCTTATGAAAATCTAGAGATATTAAGACGAGTTCTTAATTTAAATAGAGAAGAAATAGAAGATAAATTAAGATTAGTAGGTCTTTGGAATGTAAGAAATAAAAAGGTTAAAGAATTTTCATTAGGAATGAAGCAAAGATTAGGAATTGCAGAGGCCCTTATGGGAGATCCCAAACTTTTGATATTAGATGAGCCTACTAATGGATTAGATCCAGCAGGAATAATAGAAATCAGATATTTAATTAAAAAATTAGTTAAAGAAAAGAATATAACAATTATAATATCAAGTCATATATTAAGCGAAATAGAATTAATAGCTACAGAAGTAGCAGTAATAAATAAAGGGAAATTATTATATCAAGGGTCTTTAGAAAATCTAAAGAAGAATTCAAGTAATGAGGTAATCATAGGTTTAGAAAATTATAAAGTTAAAAATGAAGTAATTAAATTGCTTTCTGCAAGAGGTTATAAAGCATTAGAAGAAGGAGAAAATCTAAAAGTTAAGGGAAGTAATTTGACTCCTTCGAAGATTTGCAAGGAATTAGTTATGTCAGGTTATGATTTAAATTACTTATCTCAAGAAAAAAGTTCTTTAGAGGAGATATTCTTAGGATTAACTAAGGAGGAAGACCTATGTTAATGAATTTAATAAAAAATGAGTTTACTAAAGGAAAAAGAAACTTAGTTATTTTATTTGTTTTAGCTGTACCTATTGGAGTAGCAATTCTTTTATGTGTAGATTTTTTTATAAGGTATGAAAGTTGGCTATTACCTCAATCTATTGAAAAGGGATTAACCTCTTGGCAAGTATTAATTAAAGAACAACGAATTCTATATTTTAATGATTATATGCCTATGTTCTCAGCATTAATATTAAGTACTTTATTTGAAAGTGAATATAGAAATAATTCATGGACATTCTTATTAACTAAGCCTATAAAAAGAAGCGACGTTTTACTTTCAAAATATATTGTTGCAAGCTTTTATTCAGTAGTGATGCTAATTATAAATGTTATTTCATTGATAGTAGTTGGAGTGATATTTAAGTTTAAGGAACCTATCCCATATGAGTTTTTTGCTATTATGTTTTTTGTTCAATTAATATCCTCCTTAGTAATAATGTTAATACATTTATTTTTGAATATAAAGAATAAAAATTTATTAATATCAATTGGAATTGCTGCAGTATTAAGTATTGTTTCTACCAATATTTATCATAATGATTATTTTATAAAATATCTTAATCCATATGGATTCTCATTATTTTCAATAACTCAAGGTAGAAAAGAACTTTTAATACTGCTTACTATTTCAGTATTAATATTATTTATAGTACCTAAATTAATAACAAGATATTTTAATAATAAAGAAATTTATTAAGGAGTGATATATATGGAGTTATTTAAAGTAGAATTATTAAAATTAAAAAGAAGTTCCTTATTAAGTTTAGGTATAATCTTCCCAATAATAATAGTTATTTTTACATTTAGTAAGGTATTGGGAATGGAGAAGATTGCTGAGTTAGGTCTTAGTGAAGGTATATATATGTTTTCTTCAATGGCATTTATAACTTTATTTTTACCACTTTATATTATATATGTTGCTTGCATGGTAACTAAAGTAGAAAATGATAATAATGGTTGGAGAGGATTAATGTTATTTCCTATTAAGAAAACTAGTATTTATCTATCTAAATATAAGGTTATGTTATATTTATTAATTATTACTACTTTATCTTATATAGTTTCAGTAAATATTTTAGTATTCATATTAGGGAATAATTTTATATTAGACTCAATAAAATATTCACTACAAATTATAATAACAACACTACCAATAATAACTTTACTTTTCATAACTGGAAGAAGATTTATAAGTATAATACCAGTAATAACTACAGGGGTTATAATGCTTATAACTAATATTTTTATAGCTCAAAGTAAGTTTTGGATTTATGCACCATGGACATATTCTATGATGATTTCTGGAGGAGCTATAACTAATAAAGAAAGATATATTATTTTAATGGTTTCTATTATTTTATCATTAATAATGTTTACTATTGATTTCATTGATTTTACTAAATCAGATATTAAGTAAAATATGATTATGTTAAAATATAACTAAGAGTTTGGAGGGATTGCAACAATGGATAATAACGAAATATTAGATAAAAAAATATTGCTTATAGATGACGAAAGAGAACTTTTAGTTTTATTAAAAGAGGTTTTTAAAAAAGAGGGTTTTAATAATATTTATGAAGCTGATAATGGAATAGATGGTATTTTAAGTGCTAAAGAAAATAATCCAGATATTATAATACTAGACGTTAATATGCCAGATATAGATGGATATAAAGCCTGTGATAGAATTAGAAAGTTTTCTTTATGTCCAATAATTTTTTTAACAGCAAAATCTGAAGATGAAGAGAAGATTATGGGATTAGAAGCTGGCGGAGATGACTATGTTACTAAACCTTTTAATATTAAGGAAGTTGTTCTTAGAGTTAAATCCCAACTTAAAAGAGGGATGATAAATACTGAGCCTAAAAGAAATATATATAGTTTTGGGAATATTTATATAAATGAAGATACAGGTGAAGTCATTAAAAATGGGGTGAATTTATCACTAACAGCAAAGGAATATTCGTTAATTCTATTTTTAGTGAAAAATAAAAATAAGGTATTTAGTAAAACATCACTTTGTGAAAATATATGGGGATATGAGTATGATGGCTATGATAATACAATAATGGTCCATATTAGACATTTAAGAGAAAAGCTAGAGGATAATCCAAGTGAACCAAGGCATATAAAAACTTTAAAGGGGATTGGCTATAAGCTAGTTGATTAATATGAAAATTAAATTGACATTAAGATATGTTTTATCAATGATTATGGTTTTTTATATTACTATGATTGTTTATACTATTTTAAACATAGTGATATATAAGGGGAATTTCTCCTTTGGTGAGGAGGTATTTAACTTATCCTTTAGTACTAGGGATTTTGCACTAGAATATGTAAAAGATTTAGAAGAAGATAATGATTTAAGATTAAGTAATGAAAATATTGATAAATTAATAGATAATAATATTTGGATACAGGTTTTAAATAAAGAAAATAAAGAAGTTTATCAGGCTAATAAACCTGATAAAATACCTGTAAGTTATAGTACTTATGAATTAGTAGATTTTATAACAGATCCTTGGGGCAGTAGTGCTCCTACAACTATTACTACTAATAAAGTAGTTAATGAAGGTGAAGAATATATGCTTTTAGTAGGTTTTCCTATAGACAAAGTTTATAGATATAAAATGACATTTACTGATGAAAGTATGTTATATCATTTAAGCATTATAGTTTTTGCTTTAATATTAATGACTATTGTAGCTTATATTTTAAGTAAATATCTAGTTAAGCCAATGGTTTCAGTGGTGGATGATATTAATGATTTAAAAAATGGGCTATATAAAAATAAGCCAATTAAAAATGGTGTTTTTGAAGAAGTAAGTAAAAATATAAATGAGTTATCTAATGTATTGAAGGAAAATGAAATAAAGCGTACTGAAGTAGATAAGGTAAAAGAAGAGTGGATAGCTAATATCACACATGATTTAAAGACCCCTTTAAGTTCAATTAAAGGTTATGCTGAGCTTATTCAAGGAAATGATTACGTAGTAGACATTGAGGAAGCTAAAAAATATAGTAGTCGTATTTTAGATAATAGCAATTATATTCAAGAATTAGTAAGTGATTTATCCTTAGTTTATAAATTAAAAAATAAGGTTATACCTATAAATTTGAAGAATGAAAATATTATTATATTATTACAAGAAAATATAATAGACTTATTAAATAATAGTAAATATACAGATAGAGAAATAAATTTCAATTATGAAAATGAAAAAGTAATAAGTCTATGTGATAAAAAATATTTAAAAAGAGCAATTAATAATATAATAATAAATTCTTTAGAGCATAATTCTAAAGGTACTGTTGTTAATGTAAGTCTTTTAGAAGAGGAAGGTAGGATAAAAATTATAATAGAAGACAACGGACAAGGAGTAAAGGAAGAGGATTTAATATATATATTTGATAGATATTATAAAGGTGTGAACTCTAACTCTTCTTATAAAGGATCAGGGCTTGGCATGGCAATAGCTAAAGAAATTATTATATATCATAATGGTAGTATTAATATTGAAAGTAAAGTAGGGGTAGGAACTAAAATAACTATAGTTTTATAAATAATAAGCTTCCAGTTAAATTTATTATGTAAGAAAAAACATAATTAGTTAACCTGGAAGCTTTTTTAATTTTAATAATCAAAATTTAGGATCGTATACAAGTCTATAATAGCAGTTACCATCTTTTATAGTTATAACTTCATAGCTATTATCATCAATTTTATTAAAGAAAATCATGCTGTCTTCTATATTTTTGGATAACATATCTTTGATATAGCTATTTACTTTTTCATAGTCTAAATCATTAACATCTACAAAGGTATTTCTAAATTCGTTAAGTTTAGAAGTCTTAAAATCAAAAGTAGTATCTATATTTTCAATTGAAGCCTTGTACAATATGTCAGAATAAGTTATTACTTCTTTTCCAGATGTATTTATGCTTAAATCAACATTTAGACCATCTTCCTCTGTATAATATTGAGTAGTTTCAGCTCCAGATGACTTTAAATCTTCTAAGAGTACAACCTCTGGCATATCTCTAAATCGTCCTATTTTATCCTTAAGTGGTTCTATGTATTTTAAGTATAATGAGTTGTTATCAGAAAAAGTTTTAACTAAGGAGACTCCTTCTATATACTTACTTAACATTGAGCTGTTTCTTAAGTCTAAATTGGATACATCTAAACTGTTATCTTGTATTTCGATTTTATCCTTATCTTCTATGATATTTTTAAGAGTATCTTTATTTTCATTATCATCATTATTATCATTTGTTATTTTATTTATTGAAGTATCGTTTTCTATAGGTTTATCCTTAATAACGTATTTACTGCAGCCAATTAAAAATACACTTAAAGTGGCCACTAAAATTAATTTTAATAATTTCAAAAAAATCACCCCTTACAATAAATACCATAAAAGTCTTGTAAAGTAAATATCTAAAAGGCAATTAAGATTTTTTCAATGAAATATCTAGACATTATTCTAATAAACAAGCCAATAGTAAATAACATATATCCAACTTAATAATCCGTGAAAAATAGCCCAAGGGATCGACTTCCAAGCTGTATAAGAAATGACTATAGCTAAACATGATCCAAAGGTAATTCCTTTATTAATTGTTTTATTAATTACAGTTTTGTTTGAAGAATTATTATCACTCATTTAATTTGCCTCCTTATATTAAAGAAAAATTTCATAGAATTTATTCTTTATATTATTAATTTTATAATAAATATTCGTATTTAAGAAGTAAATTTATTTTAAAAAAATATTTCAATATTACTTTGAGATATCTTTTAATTTTATAAAAATTTAAAAAAGTTATGGAAGTACATATTTAATTAAAAGAACCAATAATAATTATAAAAAGACAGAATATACTTTTAAGTAAAATACTCGTAAATGAGTATAAATATAAATAAAAAAATGAAAGTATTAAACTAAAATAAAGAGTATTTACAAAGAATAATTTCACTACTAAAATATAATAGACAGATTTAAGAATAACGAAAGTTATAGACAGGAGAGAAAAATGAATATAATAATTATAGCAATAGTTGTAGTATTAATTATAGTATTATTAAAAAAAAGAAAAGTTAAAGATATTAACTTAGGAGAAGAAGAAGTTAAAAAAGTTCTTAGTAAAATATCAGGATATAAATTATTAAACGATATAATGATTAGAAAAGAAAATGGGACAAGCCAAATTGATCATATCTTAGTTGGTAAAAAGGGTGTTTTTGTAATTGAAACTAAAGATTATAGTGGAACAATAAGGGGAGAAGAGTATTCTAAATATTGGACTCAAAGTATAAATAAAAGAAAAAATCATTTTTATAATCCTATAAGGCAAAATTATGGACATGTAAAGTCTGTAGAAAAGCTTATAAAAGAAAAAGATATTTATATATCTTTAATAGTATTTACTAATAAATCTAATCTAAAAGGCTTAAAGACTGAAACACCAGTTATTCAAGTAAAAAAGTTAAAGAAATTTATAAGAAAATATAAATCTAATATAAAGCTTTCAAATGATCAAATAGAAGATATATATAAGAGTTTAAAAAGAGGGAATGTACAAAGTTCTAGAGCAAGGCGAAAGCATGTAAAAAGAATAATTAAGAATATATCATAAAAAATGGAGACATGTAAGTTTATTAAATAGCTTGCTCCTAAGCTATTGTAACTTATATATCTCCACTATAAAATTGAATGAATAAAATTATCAATCTATCGTAGCCTATTTAATATACATTCCACCAGGTTTTTCAGATAAATTAACGATAATGTTTTTCTTTTGAGTGTAAGCATCTAAAATAGATTTATGAGTTTCTCTACCTATTCCTGATTCCTTATATCCACCGAATGTTGCACCAGCAGGGAAAGAGTTATAAGTATTAACCCATACACGCCCAGTTCTTATAGATTTAGCAACTCTTATAGCACGATTTATATCACGTGTGAAGACACCACCACCTAATCCATAATTACTGTCGTTTGCCATTGCAATAACTTCATCTTCAGTCTTAAATTTAATAACTACACCAACAGGTCCGAAAATTTCTTCTCTAGCAACTCTCATGTTATTATTTACATCTACTAATAAAGTAGGTTTCATAAAGTAACCATTCCTTGCATCACCTTCAACAAATCTTTCCCCACCTGTTATTACTTTAGCACCTTCATTTTTACCTATTTCTATATATTTAAGGATTTTATTTAGTTGTGCTTCACTAACTTGGGCACCCATTTGAGTAGTAGAATCTAATGGATTTCCTACTTTAACTTTTTCAAAAGCATTAACAGCTTTTTCTATAAATTCATCATAGAAATCCTCTTGAACAAATATTCTTGATCCTGCGGAACAAACTTGACCTTGATTAAATAATATACCTAATTGAATTCCTTCTAAAGCCATATTCATGTCTGCATCACTAAAGAATATATTAGCTGATTTACCACCAAGCTCTAAGGTAGCAGGTATTATACGTTTTGCAGCAGATAGTCCAATTTCTCTACCAACTTCTGTAGAACCTGTAAATGCTAATTTATCAATTCCTTCATTATGTTGTAGATATTCACCACTCTTTGAACCTCTACCAGTTATTATATTTATTACACCTTTTGGAACTATATCTTGAATTAGTTTCATAAACTCTAATACACTTAGTGATGTTGTACTAGATGGTTTAAATACACTTGTATCACCAGCAGCAAGTACTGGAGCTAGTTTCCAAGCAGCCATTAAAAATGGGAAGTTCCAAGGAACAATTTGACCAACGACTCCAATTGGTTCCCTTAAGATTAAATTTAATGTATTTTCATCTATATTACTTGCAACACCTTCATCAGCACGAATAACTCCAGCAAAATATCTAAAGTGATCAGCTGCTAAAGGAATATCAGCACCTGTAGTTTCTCTAATAGGCTTTCCATTGTCCATAGTTTCAATTGTTGCTAAATATTCAGCATTATTATCTATAATGTCTGCAATTTTATTTAATATAATAGCTCTTTCAGCAGGGGTTGTCTTACCCCAAGTTTCAAAAGCTTTTCTTGCTGCTTTAACAGCATCATCTACATCTTTTTCAGTAGCATCAGCAATTTCTGATAGTAATTCTCCATTTGCTGGATTATATGTCTTTATTGTTGTACCATCTGAAGAGTCTTTCCATTCACCACCAATATATAATTGGTATTTTTCTTGAATTTTAATATTCATATATTCTCCTCCTTAAATGATTATTATCTTTATACATATAATTGTATTATTGTTGGTAATTATATGCAAATAAGATAATGATTTAACAATAACTCTAAAATAACAAATAATAATTATTATTGACTAATTAATACTAGAAGTAGTAAAATAAGTATTGATATGATAATTATAACTTTAATTGAATTTAATTTTATTAAAGTTTATAGGTTTTAAATAATAAAAGGAAGTGTGGAAACATGTCAAAGACAATAGTACAAGTGTTAGACAATGCACCCCTTATTTTAAAGGGTGACTTAGAATTAGTAGATGGAGAAGGAAAAGTTATTGAAACTACTTCAGAACTTCATTTATGTAGATGCGGCTTATCAAAGAACAAGCCTTATTGTGATGGATCACATAGAGGAAACCTTGAAAGCAAAGTTCGCGCAAAGTAAAATTATAAAAAGGGTTAAGATTTTCTTAGCTCTTTTTTTATTTAACGATTATTTAATTTGTTTAGAAAAAAGCAATAAATATAAGATAATAAGACTTATTTTAGAATTTGTATAAAATTAAGGCGAATATAGTATCTTTTTTAAGAATAACTAATGTCGACATTAAAGATAGCTAGGATTATAATGAGAAAATTAAAGTTATTTTATGGTAAGTAAATAAAGGAGATAATTAAAATGAACAAAAAAATTACTGTAGCATCGTTACTTGTAGCATTAGGTATTGTATATGGAGATATTGGTACTTCGCCACTCTATGTTATGAAATCTATGTTAGGAGTAAATAATGGTTATGTGTCAAAAGAACTAATTTTAGGAGGCGTATCTTTAGTTTTTTGGACATTAACACTACAAACTACTATAAAATATGTAATGATAACTTTAGAGGCAGATAATAAAGGTGAAGGTGGAATATTTTCTTTATACACACTTGTTAGAAAAAATGCAAAATGGTTAATTGTACCAGCTGTAATTGGTGGATCAACATTATTAGCAGATGGGATGATTACACCTCCAGTAACTGTAACATCTGCTATAGAAGGTTTAACTCTTGTTTTTCCAATAGAAACTAAGGGAATAATTATAATTGTAATTAGCATATTAACTGTCCTATTTATGCTTCAAAGATTTGGTACAGATGTAATTGGAAAAGTCTTTGGACCAATGATGGTAATTTGGTTTTTAATGTTATTAATACTTGGCTTCAGTCAATTGATGCAATATCCAAGCATACTAAAAGCTTTAAATCCCTATTATGGGCTACATCTATTATTTACTAGTCCAAGAAGTGTTTATATTTTAGGGGCTGTATTTTTATGTACAACTGGAGCAGAAGCTCTCTATTCAGATTTAGGACACTGTGGAAAGAAGAATATACACTATACATGGGTATTTGTAAAAGTATGTTTAGTAGTGAATTATCTAGGACAAGGAGCATATCTTCTATTAAGAGAAGGAAAGGTAATAGATTCAAATCCATTTTTTTTAATCATGCCAAGCTGGTTTGTAGTTACAGGAACAATGATCGCAACAATTGCGGCAATTATTGCAAGTCAAGCTTTAATTACAGGATCATTTACTCTTGTTTCTGAAGCAATAAAATTAAATATGTTCCCGAAACTTCAAGTTAGATATCCAAATGATGATAAAGGTAAAATTTATATACCAGCAGTTAATTATTTACTTTATATCGGATGTGTACTATTAGTTTTGAAATTTCAAAAATCAGAAAATATGGAAGCTGCATATGGTTTAGCTATTACAATCACAATGTTAATGACAACTATATTATTGAGTCAGTATTTAAGTCATAATAAAAATAAAAAAATTATGTCAAAAATAGTATTTATAATATTTATGATTATTGAAGTGAGTTTCTTATATGCAAATTTATTTAAATTCATACATGGTGGATATGTTACTATTATAATTTCTGGCGCACTTATTTTCTTGATGTATATTTGGAT
>JAHAIU010000272.1 GCA_018372555.1 Clostridium sp. | reverse complement strand
TGAGTTTTCAAACCTTAGTAATATAGAAAATGATTGCTCTACTAAGGTATATTTCACGCACCCTTATTCATCTTTTGAAAAAGGGTGCAATGAGAGACATAATGAACTAATAAGAAGATTTATTCCAAAAGGAAAAGCTATGTTCCAATATACTATAGATGAGATATCTCTAATTGAAAATTGGATTAATACTCTTCCAAGAAGAAAGTTAAATTATAAAACACCAGAAGAACTCTTTGATCAATATTTAGATGCTATTTATTCAATTTAACAAAAATAGTTCAATTTGATATTGTAATTTAGATTTATTATCTGATTAAATCTATCATCAAAATACTCTTTTTTGTTAATTTTGTTATATCATCAATTTCAAAAAACTTTCTATTTTTACATCTTTAGCAAACTCTTTAAACGTTTCTACTTTATATTATTCATATCAATTCTAATCTATAGGTATTATAAAACCACGCTAATTTATTACTTCTCACTCTTAGTAATGCTGGATTAGTTAACTATAATATAAATAAATTTATCTAAATTGGATTAACCATTGTTCTTTTTTTATTCTTTGTAAAATTAGTTAGTACAAATAATAATAAGTTTAGCAATCTTAAAAAAACTTTATTGATTTAATTTTACTGTTATTATATCTAACCAAAAAACTCATTCTTTATAATTATTTATATAATATTTAATTTATACATAAATAGTAGTATTTTGCGAAGCAAAATACTGAAAAATTAATAATGAAGAATGAAAAATGCATTTTTCACCAAGTGAAGTTTAAGTTTTGATGTACAAAACATACTTAATTATTCATTTTTAATTCTTAATTAATAAAATGCTACGCATTTTAAAACATTGCTTCAGTTCTTTAAAATTTTTTAAGTATTACAGACTTTATATATTGACATTTTTTTCGATTCAATCTATTATAATATTATAAGTAAATATTCCATTAAGAGGGAGTAGTTAAAAATATAACATCAACATTCGCGGCTATTATAGTCTGGTGTTATATACCATCTTGGTAACGAGACTTTTAATACAGTTTTTATTTTTATAAAAATTGTATTAAGAGTCTCTTTTTTTATAGACTCCTAGAAATTATCTATATTTTTATTATTAATGTTTGGAGGAATCAAAATGAAAAAGTATTTTTCGATGCCTTATGAAGAAGTTCTAAATGAATTTAATGTTACTTCTGATGGCTTAAACGAGAAGCAACTTAAGGACAACCTTGAAAAGTATGGTCTTAACCAATTAACTGAAAAGAAAAAACAAACAGTACTTCAAGTATTTTTAAGTCAATTTAAAGACTTATTAGTATTAATATTAATTGCAGCTGCAATTATCTCTGCAATTACTGGAAGCTTAGAAAGTACATTAGTTATTATTGCTGTTATTGTTCTTAACGCAATTTTAGGTACTGTACAACACTTTAAAGCTGAACAATCTTTAGATAGTTTAAAAGCTTTATCCTCACCTTGTGCAAAGGTATATAGAAATGGGCATAAAGTAGAAATCCCATCTAAGGAATTAGTGCCTGGTGATATTTTAATTCTTGAAGCTGGAGATATGATTTCTGCTGATGGTAGAATTATTCAAAACTTCTCTCTTCAAGTAAATGAAAGTTCCCTTACTGGTGAATCAGAAAGTGTGGACAAGATAGTTGATATTATTGAAAAAGAAGAAATTGCTTTAGGTGATCAAAAGAACATGGTATTCTCAGGTTCTCTAGTTACTTATGGTAGAGCTTTAGTAGTAGTTACTGGAACTGGTATGAATACTGAAATAGGTAAGATTGCTAACCTGATGGAAGAAACTCAAGAAAAGCAAACTCCTCTTCAAGTAAGCTTAGATGACTTCAGTAAAAAACTTGCTATTGGTATATTCATTGTTTGTATCTTAGTATTTGCTTTAAGCCTTTATAGAGGAACTGCCCTTTTAGATTCTCTTATGTTTGCTGTTGCCTTAGCTGTTGCTGCTATACCAGAAGCTTTAAGCTCAATAGTTACAATAGTTTTAGCTCTTGGAACTCAAAAGATGGCAAAAGAAAATGCTATAGTTAAGAAGTTAAGAGCTGTTGAAGGGTTAGGTTCTGTATCTGTAATATGTTCAGACAAAACTGGTACTTTAACTCAAAATAAAATGACTGTAAAGAAAATTTATTTTGATAATAAATTAGTAGATGGTGAAGATTGTGACTTAAATGATGAAGTTGCTAAATACTTAGTTAATGCTTCTATATTATGTAATGATTCTACTTCAAAAGATGGGGTAGAAATTGGAGATCCAACTGAAGTAGCTTTAGTTAACCTTGGTCATAAGCTAGCTATAGAGGAATTAGACTTAAGAAAAACATATGAAAGATTAGGAGAAATACCTTTCGATTCTGACAGAAAGCTTATGAGTACACTTCATAACTTTGATAATAAGTACTTAATGTTTACTAAAGGTGCTTTCGATGTACTTTTAGATAGAATAGTTAAAATTAAGACTTCTTCTGGAGTTAGAGATATAACTTATGAGGACAAGCAAAATATTATTAATACTAATAAACAATTATCTCAAAGTGGTTTAAGAGTATTAGCCTTTGCTTATAAAGAATTTGAAACTGCTGACAATGCTTTAACTTTAGAACATGAGAATGGATATACCTTCCTTGGTCTTATTTCAATGATAGATCCACCAAGAGAAGAATCTGCTGCAGCTGTTAGAGATTGTATAACTGCTGGAATTAAACCAGTTATGATTACAGGAGACCATAAAATAACTGCTTCTGCTATAGCTAAGCAAATAGGAATCCTACAAGATGGTGATAGAGCTATTGAAGGTATTGAATTAGAAAAAATGACAGATGATGAGCTTAGAGAAAATGTAGAGCATATATCAGTTTATGCTAGAGTTTCCCCTGAGCACAAAATAAGAATCGTTAGAGCTTGGCAAGAAAGAGATGAAATTGTTGCTATGACAGGTGATGGTGTTAATGATGCCCCTGCACTTAAACAAGCTGATATCGGTATAGCTATGGGTATTACTGGTACAGAAGTATCTAAAGATGCTGCATCTGTAATCTTAACTGATGATAACTTTGCAACTATAGTTAAATCAGTTGCTAATGGTAGAAATATTTATAAAAATATAAAGAACTCTATTAAGTTCTTATTATCTGGTAATGCTTCAGGTATATTATCAGTATTATATGCTTCAATTATGGCACTACCAATGCCGTTCCATGCAGTACATTTACTATTTATCAACTTATTAACAGATAGTTTACCTGCTATTGCAATAGGAATGGAAAAGTCTCAAAAAGATTTATTAAAGGATAAACCTAGAGGAAGAAATTCTTCAATACTATCTAAAGACCTTATAGTAGAAATAGCTCTTGAAGGTTTAGTAATTTCAATATTTACTTTAGCAGCATTCTATATGGGCTTAAAAGTAAATGATGCTGTTGGTTCAACTATGGCTTTTGCTACACTATGTTTAGCTAGATTATTCCATGGATTTAACTGTAGAGGAGATAAATCAATATTCTCTATTGGATTATTATCAAACAGATATAGCTGGATGGCTTTTGGTGTAGGATTATTATTACTAAATGCAGTTTTATTCCTACCATTTATGCAAAGCTTATTTGAAGTTTCTGTATTAACTGGATCACAAATAGGATACATTTACTTATTTGCTTTCCTACCTACTGTAATTATTCAAGTAGCTAAGGTAGTAAGAGATTTAGTAACTAATAATAAATCTTCTAAAGAAAATATAGTTGAAGAAAAGAATGACATAAGCAAAGTAGCATAATAAAA
>JAHAIU010000271.1 GCA_018372555.1 Clostridium sp. | reverse complement strand
TCACTTGCAAAGGCATTTCCTATTAAAATTTCATCTACATTATTCATAACTAAGCAATGTTTTAATTGAAGATCGATTGGTAATTTTCTATGATCTTCAATTGTTGGAAGACCATCACTTACTGGCCAGGGTCCATGTGTTCCTTCAACTTGACTTGAAATGAAAATTCCTACTTTAATATTCTTACTTTGCCAGTAGTTATTTAAATCATTGATTTTCTCAAAACTAGGTGCAGTATATCTTTGTGGGTAGAAATTGTGACAAGTTGATAAATTTTCAATATTAGCACCATTAGCTATAGCTTTTTCAATAACATCAACAAATGATGTAGACATTTCAATATGAATTCCATCCTTATTGTTAATTAGAATGGCATCTCTTTCATCATTAAAGGCGAAGTCCATACGAATTGTATCGATACCCATTTCTTTAAATACAGATAAGTCAGTTTCAGTTGCTCCCATTTTTGCAAAGAATTCACCATTTGCATCACCTGATACTTCCATATCATATTTATGAGCTATTTCACTAAAAGATTTAAAGTAGTTAACAATTTCTTCTTTTGTACCTTCTACAGAGAATAAACTTGTAAATACCTTTGTAAAACCATACTTGGATGCAAGTTTTAAATATGCATCTATTTCTTCGATTTTTTCTTGCTCTGGATATACAGAAACTCCTAAACGAACCATTTAATAATCCTCCTATTAATTAATTAATTAATTAAATAATTAATTAATTAATTAATTATTTTATAAATTAACATTGTATATATCATTAAAATATAAAAAAACCGCTTGCAAAAGAATATAAAATACATCTTTGCAAAACAGGTTTAGCGCTTGTACTTAAACTGTTACTATTTACTTTACAATTATATTGTGATCATTTTCAGAGGGGTTGTCAATATTTTTCAGTAAGAAGAATAGTAAAAATAAGAAATTTTAGGAAGATAATATGCTGTGATTTCAGTTAGTAGTATTATAAGCCTTTGTTCTATAAATTAAATAAAGTGACAATTATATATATATTATTAATAGAAAAAAATTTTTGTTCATAGGCACAAAATTAAGGAAATTTTATATTATGTAATATAAGGATTAACTAACAATATTTTAACTAGATAAACGGAGGAAGTGTTATTATGAACGATAACAATCTAAATACAAATGAAAATGTAGCTGAAAATGCAGCTTTAGTAGGACACTGTGCAGAGGTTAAGAGTCAACCACAATCTTTAACTGAACAAACTCCTGTAGCTCCTACTGTAATCACACCAGGACCAGTAGTAGTTAAGGTTCCAGTTGTATTAGCTGAGACCAATATAACAATCCCAGTTGAAGCTACTATCAAATTAGATAAGGAAGCTTTAGAAATTAAGAGAATTAGAAAAAATGTATATTTAAACCAATCTAGGCTTATTCCATTTTCTCAAGATGGTCAATTTGGAACTGGATTACTATTTATAAGTGGATTTATAAGAAAAAATATAGAGTATGCAACTAAAACTTGCAGTAAGTATGGATCTCCTAATATTTGTGGAGAGATAAGACATTGTACAGTTGAAGTGCCTTTTAACTTTACAACAAGAATTACTTTTATTAGACAACCATTATTTACTCCGAATTTTGGACCAAGTGAATTAGAATTCTTTAATGATAAAAATAAGAGTTGCGATGCTTGTGCAGATCCAGTTATTGGACGTAATGTTTGTGATCAAAGCTTTTTCAATGTAGAATTCTTTAATGAAAAGCCTTTTACTGAATTAGTAAGAGCAGATATAGCTGAAATCGACATTCACACAGACCCATATAAGAATTGTAAAGTTCCTACAGAGCAATTATTTACTAAACTTACAGAAAAAATAGTTGTTAATTTGACATTAAAAGTATTACAAAATCAACAAGTAAGAGTTACAGCATTAGCTTAATAGAACTATCAATATAAGAATTATAAAATAATTTTATAAGGATTTACTAATTAATAGAATAATAATTTAAAATAAGTATGTCCTCGGCAATATTTAATATAAGTATTGTCGAGGATTTTTTTATTTATTAGGCAAATAAATACGGATGATAATTTTAATTATAGACAATAAATATTATAAGTGTTTTTATTTATTCATGTACATAAACGTCGAATTTTGTAAATCATACATTAGATATTTTATTAACTTATATATAACTAGATGAAAATGGAGGAAACTATATAATGGCTGATAATATTGAAAACACTAATGATTTTGAAGTTGTAGTAGATACTTGCGCTACAGTTAATTCTAAGGTTCAATCTTTAACAGAACAAACTCCTGTAAAACCTGATGTTATTAAAAGTGGTTCTGTATTTGTAAAGGTACCAGTTGTACTAGCAGAGGTGAATTTAACAATTCCAGTTGAGGCTACTATCACATTAGACAGAGAAGCTATAGAAATAAAGAGAATTAAGAAGAATGTATATTTAACACAATCTCGTATTATTCCTTTTTCTCAAGATAGCTGCAAAGATAATGGAATACTATTTATAGCAGGATTTATAAGAAAAAATATTGAGTATGCAACTAAAAGCTGTAGTACAAAGGGCAGTTCAAATATATGTGGAGATATAAGACACTGCACAGTTGAAGTCCCATTTAATTTTACAACAAGAGTTGATTTTATAAGAGAGCCTATTTTTGAAAAAAATACAACTCCAAGGGAAGTAGAATTCTTTACAGATAAGAATAAGAGTTGTGATGCTTGTGCTGATTCTGTAATAGGGAAAAATCCTTGTGAAGATAGTATCCAATTTACTGAGTTCTTTAATGAAAAACCATTTACTGAATTAGTAAGAGCGGATGTGACAGAAGTTGATATTCAAACAAATCCAGAATTAAACTGCAAGTCTCCTACAGAACGAAGCTTTACTAAACTTACAGAAAAAATAATAGTAAACTTAACTTTAAAATTATTACAAAAGCAGCAAGTAAAGCTTACAGCTTTATAATTATTAAATAAATATAAATTAAGAAATTTAATATTATTTAATAATCTAAAACAGACTTAAAGCTTTCTATAAGAGGTTTTAAGTCTGTTTTAAAATAGTCATTTAAGATTACATACTTGAGTGTTTATTAATTTCTTAAGTGGAGGAGATATTATGGAGGGAATGAGATATTCAAGACAAAACTATAATGAACTTAAGAGAGGGCAGTATGGTGGATATACTAGGAATCAGAATAATTATTTTTTATATATAAGAAATTATTATGAAGAATATATTAGAAAGCAAAATAAACAGTATTTAGATATGAAGCAATACTACGATGATTATATTAAAAATCAAAATAAGCAATATCTATCCATGATGAAATTTTATGAAGAACTTATGCAAAAACAAGATGATAATTATAAAAATTTAAAAATAGATTACGAGGAAAAGCTAAAGTACTATACTAATTTTATTGATAATAAGAGAAATATTTATTTAAGTGATAGCTACCAAGAGGAAAGTAAAAATTCTTATAATGAAGTTAATATAGATAATAATACGACTAATTTAATAGATAATCCTTATGAAACTTTAGATGATACTGGAGAACATGGCAATTTAGAATATAAAAATAATAATTTAGATGAATATATCAATATAGAAGTTTCCTATTATAATAAGGATAAAAGTTCAATGTATAACGAAGAAAAAGATACAATTAATAAAGAGTTTTTAGATATAGATGAAGAGAAAATCTTAGAAGAGGATAGTAAATATATTCTAGACATAGATAAAGGTGATGAATTAGAAAAATATAATAAAAAAGATATTGAAGAATGTACAGAAAGCTTTA
>JAHAIU010000270.1 GCA_018372555.1 Clostridium sp. | reverse complement strand
TTAAATTTAATACAAATATAAAATGTATGATATAATTTAAATTATTTTAAAAATATGTAATATGAAGTTATTAATTGATATAATATTTATAATTTAAACTTTAGAGGTGAAGATATGAGAGAGCTGAAGGGGATAGAAGAAAGAATCTTAGATAGGGCATTATATCTTTTTGGTAAAAACAGAACTACTAATGTACCAATAAGGACTATAGTAAAAGAAGCTGAAGTAAATGTTAGTGCAATAAACTATTATTTTGGAAGCAAAGATAGGATGATAAAATACATAAAAGAGTTTTACTTAGAGAATATATCTCAAGCTTATGCGCCACTTTATGATGAGAGTCTTAGTGATATGGAAAAGTTAGTTAAATGTGCTAATGAGATAATAGAGTACAGCTTAAGATATCCAGGAGTTTTAGTTATGAATGAAGAGGCTTCAGCTAAAATAAATAAGGATGAAATTGATATACAGATAATTGAGAAATCAAAGGAAGAAAATAAGAACTTAGATTATGCTTTAAGAAAGGTTCTAAATTGCGGTGATGAGGAATTTGTTTATAAGAGAATAATATTTATTTCTTCAATTACATATCCAGCAACTAATGAAGGTAATAAATATGACAAAGAAGTTATAGAAACTGAGGAAAAAAGAATTAAATATATTACAAATTTAATTAGGTTATTAAAAGAAAATAAATAAGTTATAAAAATACTTCTTGAAAATTAGGAGTATTTTTATTTTTTTTGTTAAAATTAAAACAAATTGTTTTAAACATATTGATTTATTTTTAACAAAGAAATATAATATAGGTAGGGGAAATTTAAAATAATAAAAATTTTGGAGGTAGCAAAATGGCTTTTGAGAATGTTTTTAGCCCTATAAAAATTAGGGGAATGGAAATGAAGAACAGAGTTATATTCCCAGCTATGGGAACTAAGATGGCTGGAGATGATAAGATGGTAACAGACCAACTTATTAATTATCATGCAGCTAGAGCTATTGGTGGAAACGGTTTAAATTTTACTGAAGTTTGTTCAGTTTATGACAAAGCTTCGCCTAAAACTTTCCTAGCAATTTCTGATGACAAATATATACCAGGCTTGAAAAGGTTAACAGATGCAATTCATGCAGGTGGTGCAATGGCTGGAGTTCAATTATGGCTTGGTGGATCAGCAGTATTATTTGGGGACCCAACAGCAATGGTAGTAACTCCAAGTGATTTTAAAGTTCAAAATAACTATGTAATTCCTGGAGCTAGTAAAGAGGTTATTGCTGAGGCTATTAAGGCTTTTGGAGATGCAGCTAGACGTGCAGTTGAAGCTGGATTTGATGCTTTAGAGTTCCATGCAGGACATAATTACACACCACATTCATTCCTAAGCAAAGCTTTTAATAAGAGAACTGATGAGTATGGTGGAAGTTTAGAAAATCGTGCTAGATTCCTATTAGAATGTATAAGATCAATTAGGGCTAATGTACCAGAGGACATGCCGTTATTTATGAGAGTAGATGCTTTTGATGATTATTTAGAAGATGGTCTTACTATAGAAGATACTATTCAATTCTGTAAATGGGCTAAGGAAGCTGGTGTAGATGCATTAGATGTATCTCGTGGAAACTTCTCAAGTGCAGCAATAAAATATGAAGTACCTCCAGTAGATTTACCAAGAGGTTTTAATGTAGATAATGCAGCAAGAATTAAAGAAGAAACAGGAATGCTTACTGTTGCTGTTGGAAGAATTAATGATCCAGCACAAGCAGATGAAATAATAAAAAGTGGTAAAGCTGATATGGTAGTAATAGGTAGAGCACAATTAGCTGATCCAGAGTTTTGTAATAAATCAATGAATGGAAAAGTTGAAGACATAATACGTTGTGTAGGATGTAATCAAGGATGTTATGATGGATTCTCATCACCAGAAGTACCATTTATAACTTGCTTAAGAAATCCAGCATTAGGAAGAGAAGCAGAATTTACTTTAAAGAAAACAGAAAATCCTAAAAAGGTGTTAGTAGTTGGAGGCGGAGTTGCAGGGCTTCAAGCAGCTATGGAATTAAAGGATAGAGGACATAATCCAATATTATGTGAAGCTTCAAATTCTCTAGGAGGACAATTTGTTTTAGCTGGAGCAGCTCCTAGAAAAGAAGAAATGAAAGAAGCTGCTATATCTATGGGAGATATAGCTAAGAGAAAAGGAGTAGAGATTAGACTTGAAACTCCTGTTACACCTGAAGTAATTAAAGAAATAAATCCAGATGAAGTAATAATAGCAACTGGAGCAGAACCTATGAAACTAAGAGTGCCAGGAGCAGATTTACCTCATGTAACTAATTCTCATGATATACTTGCAGGAAATTCAATGGTAGCAGGTGAAGTTGTTGTTATTGGTGGGGGATTAGTTGGACTGGAGGTTGCTGAGTATTTATCAGGAAATGTAAATAAGATAACAGTTGTTGAAATGCTTAGTGAAGTAGCTAAAGATCTAGGTCAATTAAGAAAAATCTGTGTTATGGAAAGCTTATATCATGAAGGAATTAAGACTATAACAGATGCTAAATGTACTGAAATAAAAGAAAAATCAATAGTAATAGAAAAAGATGGTGAGCTTCAAGAATTACCTTGTGATTCAGTAGTAGTTGCAATAGGTGCAAGATCTCGTGACTTTACTGAGCTTTCTAATTACTGTGAAGATAAGAATATTCCTTGTCATGTAATTGGTGACGCAGTAAGAGCTCGTAGAGCGTTAAACTGTATAGAAGAAGCCGTAAATGTAGCTAGGGAAATTTAAGCTATAACTAATCTCAATAATATAAATTTAAAAGCTGTATATGTTTATAATAAGGATAAACATATACAGCTTTTTTAGTAAATAAATTATATTATTCCTTTAAATTAAGATATAATAGTTTTATTGTAATAAACTATAGGATAGAGGTATGATATATGGCCAGTAATTATAAGGTGCAAAAGCCTAAGTTTTTAGAAGAGTTAGAAGAAGTCATAGATATATATGATGAAATATTAGATAGTGATAAGCTACAGAATAAAATAATTGAAAATGAGACTATAGAAGGCTTAGTTAATAAGGGGATTACAATAGATTCTTGCGTATTTAAAAACATTGTTTTTAATGGCACTTCCCTTAGAAATGTAGACTTATTAGATACAAGATTTGAAAATTGTGATCTTTCTAATATAGATTTAGGGGATGGAAGTATCCATAGGGTAGAATTTATAAATTGCAAGTTACTTGGAGCAAGGTTAGATGAATGTAATATTAGAGATGTAAGGTTTAGTAATTGCCTTGGTAAATATATTAATTTATCATACTCTAAGATGAAAAATGTGATTATTGATGAATGTGATTTTACAGAAGGTACTTTTCAGCAAGTAAAATTAGATAAGGTTAACTTTAATAAGTCTAATTTGATTAATTCATTTTTTAATAAAACATCTCTGAATAGAATAGATTTAACAACATGCGATATTAATGGAATAGATGTTGAGATAAGTGATTTATCAGGAGCTATTGTACATAGTATGCAAGGATTAGATTTAACAAGATTATTAAATATTGTAATTAAGTAATGAAGAGAGTTGTCGCAAGTGAATCTAAATTAATAAGTGTAGAACGTTAGGTAAAGTATTGTGAAAATATCTTATTTGGATAAAGATGAACATTAAAAAACTAAGGAGTATACATGATGATATCATTTAAAGTAATTTTATTAATTATTTGCCCACTAGTATTTATAGCTGGATTTATAGATGCAGTAGCAGGAGGGGGAGGATTAGTTTCCTTACCAGCATATTTATTTGCAGGAGTTCC
>JAHAIU010000269.1 GCA_018372555.1 Clostridium sp. | reverse complement strand
TAATAATAATAATAATAATCGTTGATGTAATTGCTTTGAACTTGCATCAACGATTATTTATTTTAAATTTTAAGTTTTAATTGGGCTGTTTTAACAATAGCTTTTTTAATAAAAAAAAGAATAGGTAATTATATTTAACTATCTATTCTTTATTATAGAAATTTCTAATTTAATTTTGTTAATTCTAAATTAAAGTTAACTATTTCTTTATTGTCTGCTCTAATAAAAGTAGTACTATCTTCTTCTTTATTATCTTTATTAGTAACTTTGTACTTAAACTGATATGCTAGCACCATTTCATTATCAGAAACAGCAATATAATATAGAATAGGCTCATTTTGTATTTTATAATCTAATCCTAATGTTTTATAATTTTTCTCTAAAATATCTCTAGCTTCATTTTCGTCAATATTAATATCATTTATATACTGAATATCTCCTATTGGATAATTAATATATCCCTCTAACTTACCAGTATTATTATTAATAACTATATTTATATCTTGTTTATAATAAGGATGTCCATCTTTTAATTTATAAAAATTAATATTATAAATTGGTGACTGTAAATTTTCTTCTATTTTAATTTCTTTAAATAAATAGGCATCTTTAGTTAATTTACTTAAATAGCTTTCAGCCAATGAAACTGCTTCTTCTGATGTAATCCTAGGAGGATTCTCACTAACTACAGCTGGAATATTCTTATTTGAAAAGCCTAAAACTTTATAGTCTTTATCTATATCTACTGCGTAACTACCAATCATTACTGAATATTTAATTTTCGAACTTTTACTTGTAGATTTATTTACTGTATCCTCTTCAATGGAAGCTTTAAATCCATATTCAACATTAATAATTTTCTCATCGCATAGCTCCTCAATAAAGTTTTTAGCAACCTTTACTTCCTTATTATCTTTATTAAGAATTCTACTTACCAAGACTATTATAAGTACCATCAACAGAATAATTATAATACTGGAAATTATGCTTATCTTCTTAGGTCTCATTGTATCCTCCTTACATATATAAAAACCTTTAGATTTTTAATACAATGAATTATTATTTTCTCTCTATATTTTAACCTATTTCTATAATAATATAAAGCCATAATTTAAATAAAAGTGGACATATGTAAGTTTTCTTATTTCATTACTTTACATTAAGTAATTTAAAACTTACCTATATCCACTTTCTACCCTTAAAATATAAATTATATTCCTACTAACTTAATATTCTATTCTTACTACATATAAATTTATAGTTTTTTATTTTACACAACCTATAATCTCATTTATATCCTTAATTCCTTGGCTCTTTAAAAATGCTTCCATTTCTTCTATTATTTCTTTTCCTGCCATTGGATTTGCAAAGTTAACTGTACCTATTTGAATAGCTGTAGCCCCTGCCATCATAAATTCTATTGCATCTAGTCCAGTAGATATTCCACCTAAACCTATTACAGGTATATTAACTGCCTTTGATACTTCATGCACCATTCTTAAAGCTATTGGCTTTACAGCTGGACCAGAAAGTCCTGCATATACATTATTAAATATTGGCTTTCTTTTATACGGATCTATAGCAAATCCTTTTAATGTATTAATTAAAGAAATTGAATCCGCTCCTGCTTCTTCACAACTTACTGCCATTCTCACTATATCTTCCGCATTTGGTGAAAGCTTAACCATAAGCGGCTTATCTACAATTTTCTTAATCTTTGATACTACATCATAAGCAACATTTGACTTAATTCCAAAAGCCATTCCCCCAGACTTAACATTAGGACACGATATATTAAGCTCTATCATATCTATATCAGTTCCTACTAGTCTTTCAATAGCTTCTTCATAATCTTCCATGCACCCACCGCCAACATTTGCTATAATATTAGTTCCTAGCTTTTTCATTCTTGGAAGCTCTTCACTTATAAATCTATCTATACCTGGATTTTGAAGTCCTACTGAATTCATCATTCCAGATGGTGTTTCATATACTCTTATTCCTTCATTACCATCCTTAGGATTTAAAGTTAATCCTTTAGATGATATTCCTCCAAGTATTCCAACATCATAAAAGTCATTGTACTCTCCTCCAAAACCAAAGGTTCCTGAAGCTGCAATTACTGGATTTTTAAATTCTACTCCATTTATATTTACCTTTAACATTTAAATGCCTCCTTTGATTTTAAAGTTCTACATAATAGCCATCAAATACTGGGCCATCTTTGCAAGTTCTCTTATGTCCATCCTTAGTTTTGCATGTACAAACTAAACATGCCCCTACTCCACAAGCCATATGTTTTTCCATAGAAACTTGTATTTTAACATTCTTTTCCTTGCACATTTCAATAACTTTTTTCATCATTATTTCAGGTCCACAGCATAAGACAACATCATAATTTTCTGGCTTTAATACATCTGTTACAAAACCTTTATGACCATATTTACCTGTATTAGTAGTTAAATATACTTCATCAGCATACTCTTTAATTTCTTCAATTAAATATACTTCATCTCTAAAGCCTGCATATAAATCTAAGTTACTTGCATTATTATTTTCTCTAAGTTTCTTTGCAACTTCTAGCATTGGAGCAGTTCCTATCCCCCCAGCTACTAAGGCTACTCTACCTAGATTCTCATCTATTTTAAATCCATTCCCAAGAGGTCCATTTAAATTAATATAATCGCCTTTTTCTAAAACTGTATATTCCTTAGTTCCTTGTCCAACTACAGCATATAGAAAAGTTATTGTTCCTTCGTTTTTTTCACAAACACTTATAGGTCTTGGAAGTAATGTTTTTCCTTCAAGTTTTAACATATAAAATTGACCTGCTTTTACATCATTATTATCTTCCACTACCATCTTATATATGTTATCTACTATTCTCTCATTTACTAAAACCTTAGATTTAGTATAAGCCATGGTTCTCATCCCCCTAGATATTTTCTACAGCTTCTCTTATTTCATCTCTCATTCTAATAGCTTCTTCCCTTGCACATAAAGCAAATTGTTTTTCTCTTCCTTCTTGCTTCTTATAAGCTAAAAGTATAGCTCTAGAAGAATTAACAACTCCTCCATTACCATTATTTAAATACATAGCAACATCTGTTGCCTTTCCACCTTGCGCACCATATCCAGGAATTAAGAAGAACATATTATCAAATCTTTTTCTAATTTCAATTCCTTCTTCTACATGAGTACAACCTATTACTCCACCTATAGCTGAATATCCACAATCACCTACTATTGAATCTCCAATAGCTTTAAGCTTATCTCCAACTACCTTATAAACATCTCTTCCATCTTCAGTTTTTAACATTTCTATATCTTCTGCACCTTTATTAGAAGTTCTAACTAAAGTAAATACTCCCTTAGTTCCCTTTTCCATATAAGGTACATATGGTTCAATACTATCCATTCCCATATAAGGACTTAATGTTATGAAGTCAGCTTCAAAATCTCCTTCAAAGTGAGCCTTTGCATATTGCTTTGCTGTTGCTGCAATGTCCCCTCTTTTTATATCAGCTACTATTATTGCATCCTTTTCTCTTAAGTATGATAATGTTTCCTTGTAAGCTATCATTCCATCTATTCCTAAAGCTTCATAATACGCAATTTGCACTTTAAAACATGCTGCTACATCATTTGTTGCATCTATTATTTGCTTATTAAACTCAACTATAGCTTCTACATTACTTCTTCCTTCAAATAAGTGTTCTGGTATATATTCTAAAGCAGTATCTAATCCAACACATACTACTCCTCTTTCTTCAACTCTTTTATATAACTTATCTACAATAATACTCTTCATATTGTCCTCCTATTTTTTATATA
>JAHAIU010000268.1 GCA_018372555.1 Clostridium sp. | reverse complement strand
TTAAGAAAATTTTAAGATTACAAAAGTTTTATTAAGAAAATATTTATTGTTAATAAAGAAGATTAAAAATATAATACTAAGTGTAGGAGTTTTTTTACACTTAGTATTTTTTTATAATTTATAATATTAGGAGAAGGAAAGATGAAAAGATCTACAGTATTAGCCTGTATAGGGGTTGTAATAGCTTTTCTTATAGTGGGAGCTTTTGGAAATAAGAAAGATTTTTATGAAAAACAAGAAAATTTTAAGACACCTGAAGAAGCTATAGTTAATTTTATTGGATATGCCAATATTAGTGAAACTATAAAAGCTGAAAATGGATATTATGAGAAGATTTCAAGGCAGTTTCTAGAAAGCATTTCAAGAAGATATAGATTATATATAGGGGATGATAGGTGGAGTTCTATAAATTATCAAATACCACAATTCTCAAGTTATGATTTAAAAGAGATTACAGAAAATGATTTGGATTTTGTAAAGAATGATTATGAGTATTCTTTAGAACAAATACCGAATTATATAAAGCCTATAGATAAAAGATTTTATTCTTTAAATGGGAATGGAAGTAATATGAAGTATAATGATGATAGACATCCTAATGAGGATGGTACTTTTGATAATGAATTTGATATTGAAGAAGATAAGATGACTTTGTATCTAGTGGTTATTGATGAGGGAGAAGGATACGTAGTAGATTATTACTATGTAAATAATGTAGTGGAAGGTTAAATGGATATGTTGGAGGTTAAGAATTATTCTTTTAAGCATGGAGACAATAAAATATTAGATAACATAAGTTTTACCTTGGAAAGCGGGAAAATATTAGGTCTAGTAGGACCAAGTGGAGTTGGTAAAACTTCATTAATTAGAGGAATAGTTGGATTATATAAAGGAGAAGGATCAATTTTACTAAAGGGAGAAGAAGTATATGATAATCCTAAGGTGAAAAATAAGATAGCTTTTGTACCTGATGAACATAGTAGCTTTTATTTAATTAAAATATCTGAAATTATTAATTATTATAAATTAATTTATAACAATTTTAATGAAGAAAAGTTTTATGAAATCAATAAAATATTTAAAATTCCACTAAATAAAAGATTTCTTCAGTTATCAAAGGGTATGAAGATGAGAGTAAATTTAATGGTTGCTTTTTCATTAGATTCTGAACTTCTTATTTTAGATGAGCCCCTTTCAGGATTAGATCCTATATTAAAAGAAAAACTTTTAAAGCTTATAGTAAAAGAAAGTGCTAAAAATAATAAATCTATAATAATAAGTACTCATAATCTTATTGAACTTGAAAAAATTTGTGATGAAGTTATTATTTTGAATAATGGTAGTATAGATTATCATAATTCTTTAGATAAGATTAGACGTAACTTTAAGAAGATACAAGTTGCCTTTGATATGCCTGTATATGTGGAGGACTTAACTTTTAAAGGGATTTTTAGAATTTCTCAAGTTGGAAGAGTATTTACTATAATAGTTGAAGAAAATAGTGAAGATTTTAAAGAATGGCTTAAGAGATTTAAACCTTTATTTTTAGAAGAAATAGATTTAAGTCTTGAGGAGGTATTTATTAATAGAATAGAGGGGAAGTGCATTGATGAAGAAATACTTTAATAAGGCTATATTTTATCAAGGTGATGGAAGTATTCTTATCCCCTTACTCGTTACTTATGTTTCAGCTTTTATAATAAATTTATTAGCTACATCTAATTATTTTAGTTGGTATATTAGAACTTCCTTATATAATCAAGGTAATAAAGAAAATATTTTAACTTTTTCTCATATTTTTTTATTTGGTTTATATATGGTAGTTGTATATGTGATTACTGTTGGTATTTATAAAAGGAAAAAGTGGTCTACCTTACTAGCAGGGCCATTTTCTAGAATGGATATTAGAAAAAGAGAATTTCTTATAATTAGTATATCCTCTATAGTATATATAATTGCTTTTTTATACTCTATATTAAGAGGATGGGCTAGTGAAAGGGAAACATTAAGTTATATAGGTGGGTTCTATGAGTTAGCATTTCTAGATACATTAAAATTAATATGTATAGCAGTTTTAATAATGGGAGTTTTAGCTTTATTAGATTCTATGTTCTCCAATATTTATTATTTATTTGGAACGATAGTATTTAGTTTTATATATTTAGTTTTTTTATACAGTAATTTTGGTCAAGCTTTAAGTTACTATAAAAATAGTTATATATATGGCTTAGATTATATTATTAATGGTATAATGGAGTATATTGGTTATGTCAATGTAGGTAATCCTATAACTGATTTTCAAGTTATAATAATCTCTATAATACTTTTAGTAGTGGGTATTGCACTTATATTTATATCTAAGAAATTAACTAATAAAATGCTGCTTGAAGATATGAATGAAGGAATAATATTTAATTTACCAAAGAAAATTGCAAGATTTATGATTATTACTTTTCCAGGGATGATATTAGCTTTACTTGTATCAGAAATGATTGATTCTATGTATTTTATGTATTCTTTAGGGATATATAAATTATCCATTATAAGACTAGGAATAATAATAGTAGTAAGTATTATATGTCATTTTATATTAAAGAAAATTACTATAAAGCCTAAGGAAATATATAGACTTTAGGAAAATGAAGAATTAAGAATTAGCGAGGAAACTGCAGTAGAGCTGAGATTCTAAAATTAAATAATTAAGATATAAAAAGGTTGCCTTTGTGGCAACCTTTTTATATCTTAATTATTAAAACTCCGAAAGGCGGTTTTTCATTCATTTTTTATTATACATTCTATGCGATAGCATTTTCTTCTTTTATTTCTCTAAATATTATATGTCCTAATGCAACAGAAATTATAGTTGGGATTAACCACCCAAAACCTAATTTAGCAAGTGGGATAAAGTTTAAGTTTATTCCAGGAATAGCGAATAATATACCAAAGAATAATGAAGTATAAACACCAAGTCTTATAGCTTTTATATTAGTTAAGAACTTTGACATTAGTGTAGTTGATATTAATGTTATACAAACAGGATATAAAATATTTAATATTGGTGCTGATAGTAAAACTATCTTATCTACTCCTAAGGTTGCAAGTAATAAGCTTATTATAGATATTACTATTGCATTTATCTTAAATGGTAATCTTCCATTAGAAATTTTTTCAAAGAAGGAAGATCCAGCAGATAATAAGCCTATAGATGTAGTTAAGCATGCAAGGAACATAGCTATTCCTATTAAAGCAGGTCCAATAGAACCTAATATATTTCTAGATATTAATAATAATAGTCCAGTCTTACCTATTTCACCTGTAGTTAACTCTGTAGTTTGAGCTCCTATATAAGTTAATCCACCATATACGAAAGCTAGTCCAATAACAGCAACTAAGCTTGATTTTAATATCATTTTAGGCATTTCTTCATCTTTATAGCCTTTAGTTTTTAATGAAGTAGTTATTACTCCAGCAAATAGCAATGCAGCTATAGCATCCATAGTTTGATAACCTTCTAATAATGAATTAGAAAAAACATTTATAGCATTAGTTTCTGTAATAGTACCTATTGGCATAATTAAGCCTTTTACTATTAAGATTACTAAAAGAGCTATAAGAGCTAAGTTAGGAGTTGTAATAGTGAATAAGACAGTGTCTATTGTTATAAATAAAATAGCAGTAAATATTACTGAGAATTTATTACCCACTCTACTAGATAAGGTCTTAAAAGTACCATCACCTTTAGAACAAGCAATTATTGCAAGGAGAGGTAGACCAACTCCAGTTATAATAAATCCAATAATTCCAAGTATATATTGATCTCCAATTTTATTTCCTAA
>JAHAIU010000011.1 GCA_018372555.1 Clostridium sp. | reverse complement strand
ATTTTTTTATTTTTCATTGCACTAATCTTTGATTAGTGCTTAAAGTGTCTTATTCCTGTAAATACCATTGATATTCCATGTTCATTACAAGCATCTATAGACTCTTGATCTCTCATTGAGCCACCTGGTTGAATTATTGCTTTAATTCCATTTTTAGCACATGTATCTACAACATCTCTAAATGGAAAGAATGCATCTGATGCTAAAACAGTAGCTCCTTTACCTCTTTTAAGAGCATCTTCTGTAGGCCAAATTCTATTAACTTGTCCTCCACCAATTCCTACTGCTACTCCATCTTTAATAGCTACTATTGCATTAGATTTAACGTATTTTACTACCTTCATACCAAAGATTAAATCTCTCATTTCTTCTTCAGTTGGTGCTTTTTCTGTAACTACCTTAATTTCATCAATTAATTTAGTATCTTCTTCTTGAACTAGGATTCCACCATCAACAGTTACCATAAATTTCTTATTCTTAGGATTATTGTTACATTTAATAACTCTTAAGTTCTTTTTAGTTCTTAATACTTCAAGGGCATCTTCATCATATTCTGGAGCTGCAACTACTTCTAAAAATATTTTAACCATTTCTTCAGCTGTAGCCTTATCAATCTTTCTGTTAATTGCAACTATACCACCAAATATTGATGTAGGATCTGCTTCATATGCTTTACTATAAACTTCAAGTGGAGTTTCTCCAATAGCGACACCACATGGGGTATTATGCTTAAGTCCGCAACAAGCTACTTCTTCAAATTCGCAAGCTACCTTCCAAGCTATATCTAAATCTTTTATATTATTATAGGATAACTCCTTACCATTAAGAACTTCAAAGCTATTCATTGCTCCATCAAATTCATTTGAGCTGTAGTACGCTGCGCTTTGATGTGGATTTTCTCCATATCTTAAACTTTGCTTTTTCTTGTATGAGATAGAAAGATATTCTGGATATTCTTCATCTTCAAGTAAAAAATTAGAAATAGCTGCATCATAAGCACTCATTAAGTTAAATACCTTCCCTGCTAATTTCTTTCTTAATGCTACAGAAACCTCTCCTGTTTCAGATATTCCTTCCATAACTGCCTTATAGTCATTTTTATCACAAATAACAACTACATCTTTAAAATTTTTAGCAGCTGCTCTTAGCATAGTTGGTCCACCGATATCAATAAACTCAACTTTTTCATCAAAGCTTAAGTTTTCTCTTACCTTTTGAAAGAATGGATATAAATTAACAATAACCATATCTATAGGTTTAATTTTTCTTTCTTTAATAGTGTTCATATGTTCTTCATTATCTCTTATAGCAAGGATTCCTGCATGGATAATTGGATGAAGAGTTTTAACTCTACCATCTAGCATTTCTGGAAAATTAGTTACTTCATTAACTTCAATAACATTAACTCCATTCTCCTTTAAATGCTTATAAGTACCACCTGTAGATATAATTTCTACTCCTTTATCTTGTAGAAAGTTTGAAAACTCCAATATTCCTTCTTTATCAAAAACGCTAACTAATGCTCTTTTAATCATTTTAATAACACCCTTTCTTAATTAAGAATGAAGAATTAAAAATGAAGAATTATTGATGTAATTTGTTCCAAATTACTAAAAATAATTTTATTTATAAACTCCCATAGAGTTTTCATTAATTTTTCACTTCTAATTTTCAAATACTAATTTGTAATTCATAATACATATTTAAGGATAAAATGCCTACAGAATTTCTTTAATTTAATAACTCAGCTTATCTGAGTTATTAGCATAATTGTCAATTATCCATTATCTCTATTCTTGCTTTTCCATTTATAATTTCTACTTTACCCTTGCTTATTAAATCAATTGCCCTAGGTAATAAAATATGTTCTTTCTCTAAAACTCTTTTTTGAAGAATTTCTTTTGTATCTTCATAATAAACTGGAACTACATCTTGAAGTAGTATTGCCCCCCTATCTACTTCTTCATTTACAAAATGAACTGTACATCCAGTGTATTTTACTCCTGAGTTTATTACAGCTTCATGAACCTTTAATCCATACATTCTAGGTCCACAAAAGCTTGGAATAAGAGAAGGATGAATATTTATAATTCTATCCTTAAACTCTTTAAGTATATCTCCCTCTAATATCGATAAATATCCAGCAAGAACTATTAAATCAACCTTCCCCTTAGTTAATTCTAGTATCTTATCTGAAGTTTTATCTCCATACTCTTTTTTAGATATTATATAAGTTTTTATCCCCTTAAGCTTTGCCCTTTCTAAGGCAAAAATACCTTCTTTACTTCCTATAACCATTTCTATTTTACAATTTAATTTACCACTATCTACTGAATCAATAATAGATTGAAGATTAGTTCCTCCCCCTGAGGCAAGTACTGCTACTTTAAACAACAACCTTCACCTCCAGATGTAACATAACCTATTTCATAAGCTTTTTCTCCCATTTCTATTAATGCTTTTATTATAGGCTTAACATCTGCTTCATTTACACATAGTACAAAACCAATCCCCATATTAAAGGTGTTATACATATGATCCTTATCTACACCCTTTTCTATTATCTTGTTAAATATATTAGGTAATGGATAACTGTCTTTCTTTATAACTGCTGTAAAGTTATCTCCATTAAACATTCTTGGAACATTTTCTAAGAATCCGCCACCAGTTATATGTGCCATACCTTTAATTTCATAGCTTTCAAGTAGCTTTAATATAGGTTTAACATAAATCTTAGTAGGAGTTATTAATGTTTTCCATACTTCTTTCCCATCTACTTCTTCATTTAAATCTTCAAATAATTTTCTAACTAAAGAATATCCATTTGAATGCAGCCCTGAAGATGCTATCCCTATAAGCTTGTCTCCATATTTTATATTTCTACCATTAATAATTTTATCCTTATCCACTATACCAACAGCAAAGCCAGCCATATCATATTCGCCATCTCTATAAAATCCTGGCATTTCAGCAGTTTCTCCACCTACTAAAGCACATTCTCCTTGAACACAACCTTCAGATACTCCCTTAACTAAATCAGCAGCTACTTCAGCTTCTAACTTTCCACAAGCTATATAATCAAGAAAAAATAATGGTTTTGCCCCATGGCATAATATATCATTTACACACATAGCAACGCAGTCAACTCCAACAGTATCGTACTTCTTAGTTCTAAAAGCTATATCAAGCTTAGTTCCTACTCCATCAGTTCCTGATACTAATACAGGCTTCTTGTACCCTTCTGGAAGTTCCACCATTCCAGCAAAGCTTCCTAAACCATTAAGTACATATTCACTCATAGTTCTACTTGCATATTCTTTTATAAGCTTCACTGATCTATATCCTTCTTCTATATTAACTCCAGCTTCTTTATAAGTTATCATTTAACACACTACCTTTCAGCTTTATTTTGCACCTTCTATAGGAGTTGCCACTGGATAAATTCCGTTAAAGCAACCAACACAATATCCACAGTCTTTTTTAAAGCAACTATACATACCTTCCATGCTTAAATATCCTAAACTATCAGAACCTATTGCTTCTCTTATTTCTTCAATGCTCTTTTTCGCACCAATTAATTCACTTCTATATGGAGTATCTATTCCAAAATAGCAAGGAAATTTAACTATTGGTGAAGCTACTAAGAAATGTACCTCTTTAGCTCCTGCTCTTCTTAAAGATTCAACTAAATGTCTTGAAGTAGTTCCTCTAACTATTGAATCATCTATTAAAATTACTCTCTTACCATTTACATTAGCTTTTAAAGGATTAAGCTTAACAGCAACTGCCTTTTCTCTAATTTCTTGAGAAGGAGTTATAAATGTTCTACCTACATATCTATTTTTAACAAATCCAGTATCATATGGTACCCCTGAAGCTTTTGAATAACCAATAGCTGATGGTATTCCTGAATCTGGAACTGCAACTACTAAATCAGCTTCTATCTTATGTTCTCTGAATAATTGTTCACCAGCCTTAACTCTTGAATCATGAACATCTAATCCATCTATTGTTGAGTCAGGTCTTGCAAAATAAATATACTCAAATGCACAAGTTTGGCATTGTGTGTTTTCTGAATACTTAAATGATTTAACTCCATTATTATCTATTACTATTATTTCACCTGGCTCTATATCTCTAACTAATTCTGCACCTATTGCATCTAAAGCACAACTTTCAGAGGATAATACATATCCTTCTTCCATTTTCCCTAAACATAAAGGTCTTATTCCATGAGGATCTCTAACCCCTATAAGTTTATCTTCTGTTAAAATGACCATAGCAAAAGATCCTCTTACTGCTTGTATAGCATCAAATATCGCTCTTTCAACTCCTTTTTTTGCTGCTCTTGCAATAAGATTTGCTATTACCTCTGAATCTATTGATGTATGGAATACATGTCCACCATCTTCTAATAACTCTCTTATAACTTCTGCATTAACTAAAGTACCATTATGAGCCATAGCAATGGACCCAAGTTTAGTTTTACTAAGTAATGGCTGAGCATTTTCAATTCTAGTATCTCCAGATGTTGAGTATCTTACATGTCCAATAGCAGCATTACCCTTTAATTTTTCTAAACTCTCCTTAGAAAAAGCTTCAGTTATAAGCCCCATACCTTTATGAATATCTATAGTTTCACCATTAGCTACAGCAATTCCTGCACTTTCTTGACCTCTATGCTGCAGAGCATATAAACCATAATAAGTCATTGAAGCTACATCCATTGGCTTATTAACATAAACACCAAAAACGCCACATTCATCTTTAAATTTATCGTTACTTGGATCTATAATTAAATTTGATCTCAAAAATAATACCCCCAGTTTTAATTAATTAAAAAATGAAAAAATCAGGGAAAATAATTCAGATTACTGAACTATCTACTTTTTATTATCTTTTGAAGCTTTATGAAGCTTCACCCTAAATTCTTTCATTTTCATTATTTCATTTTTTCATTCTTTTATTACTTCTTTATTCTGTTTAAAATTTCTATATAAGCATCTTTTACATTTCCCATATCTCTTCTAAATCTATCTTTATCAAGCTTTTCTCCTGTAGTTGCATCCCAGAATCTACAAGTGTCTGGTGAAATTTCATCAGCCAATATAACTTCTCCATTATATCTTCCAAATTCAAGTTTGAAATCAATTAATCTTATGTTTTGCTTTGCGAAGAACTCCTTTAATAAATCATTTATCTTTGCAGTCATTGCATAAATTTTTTCCAACTCTTCAAATGTAGTAGCACCAATTCCTACTGCATGGAAATCATTTATTAAAGGATCCCCTAGATCATCATCTTTGTATGATAATTCAAAAACTGTAGTCTTTAATTCAAAACCTTCTTGTAATCCTAACCTCTTAGCCATTGATCCAGCTGCAACATTTCTTACAATTACTTCTAGTGGTACTATTTCAACCTTCTTACATAATTGTTCTCTTTCACTTAACTTTTCTATAAAGTGAGTTTTAATTCCATTTTCATTTAACATTTCAAATAACATTGAAGTAATTGAATTATTTAAAACACCTTTTTCTTCTATTTGTCCCTTCTTTTCTCCGTTAAAAGCAGTTGCATCATCTTTGTAATAAACTATTACTTCATCAGCCTTATCTGTAGCGTATATTTTTTTTGCTTTTCCTTCATACATCATTTCTAATCTTTCCATTATAAATCCACTCCTTGTCCATTTTCTTCTATAAATTTAGTTTTCATATCTGTTCTAAATTGATTTAACTTTTCTCTTAAAGCTACATCCTTTATAGCAAGCATTTGAACTGCAAGCATTCCTGCATTATAGCTATTATTAATTCCAACAGTTGCTACTGGGATAGATTTTGGCATTTGTACTATTGAGAATAATGCATCTAAGCCTTCAACAGCTCCCTTTATAGGAACTCCAATTACTGGCATAGTAGTTTGAGAAGCTATAACACCTGGTAAATGAGCTGCAAGTCCAGCTCCAGCAATTACTACTTCACACCCATTCTCTTCTGCTGCCTTTAAAGCTTCACTTAACTTCTCAGGAACTCTGTGAGCTGATAAAATATAAGCCTTAAATTCAACTCCAAATTCTCTTAAGCAGTTAGCTGCACCCTTCATAACATCAGTATCAGACTTACTTCCAAAAAATATTGCTACTTTCATTTAAAAACCACCCTTTTATAATTAATA
Source organism: Clostridium sp. (assembly GCA_018372555.1). GTDB lineage: Bacteria > Bacillota > Clostridia > Clostridiales > Clostridiaceae > Clostridium. The sequence continues at coordinate 29,676 of JAHAIU010000011.1, read as the reverse complement.
ATTATCCATTCTTCATTTCTTTATTTCTTCATTCTTTCATTAAACAAGCACCTTCGTTACAAGACATAAACTAATCTTACCCTAATCAACCATTTAAAGTCTTACTTGAAATATTCCACTCCTGATTTAAATATCTTTTGATCAAAATCACCAGGAATGTTTCTATATAGGCTTTCTCCTCTTCTTTCAGAGTGTCCCATCTTACCTAATATTCTTCCATCTGGGCTTGTAATACCTTCAATTCCTAACATTGATCCATTTGGATTAAATGGCATGTTCATAGAAACTTCTCCATTAAAATCAACGTATTGAGTTGCTATTTGTCCATTAGCAGAAAGTTTTTGTAATAATTCCTTAGGTGCTACAAATCTTCCTTCACCATGAGAAATTGCTACTGAATGAATATCTCCTACATTTACCTCATTAAACCATGGAGATTTATTTGAAGTAATTTTAGTTCTAATAATTGAACTCATATGCCTATTAATCTCGTTATAAGTTAATGTCGCCATATCTTCTTCTATATCAACTATTTCACCATATGGAACTAATCCTAATTTGATTAGAGCTTGGAAGCCATTGCATATACCTAACATCAATCCATCTCTATTCTTAAGAAGATCCATTACAGCATCTTTTATTCTTTCATTTCTAAATACTGTCGCTATAAACTTACCTGATCCATCTGGTTCATCCCCAGCTGAAAACCCTCCTGGTAACATAATAATTTGACTTTCTCTTATAGTTTTTTCCATCTTTAAGATAGACTCATTTAAAAGCTCTTTGTTCATATTATTTAGAACTAATTCAGAAACTTCTGCACCTTCATTTCTGAAAGCTTTTGCACTATCATATTCACAATTTGTTCCAGGGAAAACCGGAATAAATACTCTTGGTTTTGCAACCTTAATAGTTGGTGTTTTAACTTCAGTAATTTTATATAATGGAGTATTTACTTTTTCATTTTTATCCTCTGTTTTTATCTTAAATACCTTTGTTAACTTCTCTTCTAATGTTTTTTCTAAAGATTCAATTTCAAAGTTAATATCGTAATCTTCTAATATAATAGCCCCATTTTTAATAGTCTCGCCTATTGCCTTATAAGCGCAACCAGCCAGCTCCTTATCGACTTCTACATCTGACTTAACCTCTAGAACTAAACTTCCATAGTTAAGACCAAATAATTCTTCCTTAGTTACATTTTTAATATTTACCCCAATTTTATTACCTAAAGCCATCTTTGTTATAGCTTCAGATAATCCACCGAACTTAATTGATGATGCAGAAATTACCTTTCCTTCATGTATAAGTTTGTGTACTATTTCTAAATTATTTTTATATTCATCTACTTTTAATGTCATATCCTCATTCTTTTCAGCTATTAATAGAACAACCTTCGAACCAACTTCCTTAAATTCTGGTGATATAACTTTATTAGCTTTGCATATATCTACTGCAAAAGCTACTAATGATGGAGGTACATCAATATCTCCAAAAGTTCCCGACATTGAATCTTTTCCTCCAATAGCTGGAATTCCTAAGTCCATTTGCGCTTGATACGCCCCAAGTAAAGCTGCAAATGGTTTGCCCCACTTAGTATCTTCCTTACCTAATCTCTCAAAATACTCTTGCAGAGTTAATCTTGCCTTTTTATAATTACCACCCATAGCTGAAAGCTTTGTTATCGCTTCAATAACTGAATAATATGCCATATGATACGGACTCCAAACTCCCATTTCAGGATTGAATCCGAATGTCATTAATGTAGCATCTTTACTTTCTCCATTTAGTACTGGTATCTTAGCTGCCATACCTTCTGCTGGTGTTTTTTGATATTTACCACCAAATGGCATAAGCACAGTTCCAGCCCCAATAGTAGCATCAAATCTTTCAACTAGTCCTTGTTGTGATGCTACATTTAATTTCTTAAGATTATTAATCCATTCTTCTTTAACATTTAAATCCTTATTAACTTCAAATGGATATTTTTCCGGATTTAAAACCTTAACCTTAGTAGTTTGTCTTGCCCCATTTGTATCTAAGAATTCTCTCTTAATATCTACTATTGTATTTCCTCTCCAGAACATCTTAAGTCTTTCAGTTTCAGTAACAACTGCTACCTTAACAGCTTCTAAATTTTCTTCCTTAGATAAAGCAATGAATTTTTCTTCATCTTCTTTATTTACTACAACAGCCATTCTTTCTTGTGATTCTGAAATTGCTATTTCTGTTCCATCTAACCCTTCGTATTTCTTTGGAACCTTATCTAAATCTATATCTAATCCTCTTGTTAATTCCCCTATTGCAACAGATACTCCACCTGCACCAAAGTCATTACATCTCTTAATCATAGTTGCAACTTCTTTATTTCTAAATAATCTTTGAATCTTTCTTTCTGTTGGTGGGTTACCCTTTTGTACCTCTGCTCCACATTCATTGATTGAATTTTCTGTATGTTCTTTAGATGAACCAGTTGCTCCCCCTAAACCATCTCTACCAGTTCTTCCACCTAAAAGAATTACAACATCACCATTTTTAGGTTCTTCCCTAACTACATTTTCTTTAGGTGCTGCTGCTATTACTGCCCCAACTTCCATTCTTTTAGCGACATAATTAGGATGGTATATTTCTGCAACTTGTCCAGTAGCAAGTCCTATTTGATTACCATAAGAACTATATCCATGTGCTGCCCCTAATGTTATAGTTCTTTGAGGAAGTTTACCCTTTAATGTTTCCTCAACTTTAACTGTTGGATCTGCAGAACCTGTTACCCTCATAGCTTGATATACATATGTTCTACCTGATAGTGGATCTCTTATCGCCCCTCCAAGACATGTAGCTGCTCCACCAAAAGGTTCTATTTCCGTTGGATGGTTATGAGTTTCATTTTTAAACATCACAAGATATTCTACAATTCCATTATTAGTTTCAATATCAACTTTTATAGAACAAGCATTAATTTCATCGGAAACATCTAAGTCTTCTAATAAACCTCTTTTTCTCATTTCCTTCATTGTAATTACTGCTATATCCATTAAAGTCTCATCTCTATCTGTTTCCCCATAAACAAAATCTCTAGATTTAAGATATGCATTATAAGATTTAATTAAAGGTTTTGTATATAACCCCTCTTCTATATCTACCGCTTCAATAGCCGTAGAAAATGTAGTATGCCTACAGTGATCTGACCAATATGTGTCTATAACTTTAATTTCTGTTATACTAGGATTTCTCTTTTCCCCATTAAAGTAGTCCCTAATCATTTTTATATCTTCGAAACTCATAGCAAGCCCCATCTCACTATGTAGCTCTTTTAATTCATCATCGTTTTTATTTATAAATCCATTTAATATTTTTACATCCTTTGGCTCTGGAAGTTTTGAATATAATTCTAAGTTATCAATTTCAACTTCCCTTGAATCAACTTGATTTATATAGTAGTTTTTAATTTTTAGAACTTCATCTTTAGATAAATTCCCCTTTAAAACTATTATCTTTGTCCATTTAACTTCTATTTTTTCTTCTGAAGTTAAAATTTGAAAACATTCTGAAGCTGAATCTGCTCTTTGATCATATTGTCCTGGTAGAAACTCAACTGCAAAAGCCCTTTCTCCATCTTCTAGTTCAAATTTATTTTCATATAAATCATCTACTGTTTTTTCTGAAAATATTGTGTAAAGTGCTTTCTTATAATCTTCTTCTTTAATTTCCCCTAAGGTATATTTATTAACTAACCTTACTGATTCTAAAGAATTAATTCCTAAATTACTTTTAAAATCTTCAAGTAAGCTTTTACCTTCAACGTCATAACCCTTCTTCTTTTCTACAAAAATACATCTCACCTTCAACCTTTATACCTCCAAAGTTAAGTAGTTCTAATACAAACGAACATTTTTATTAAATTAATATTTATATTTCGTAATTTCAATTTTAGGTTATCATTTTAAGATACAAATGTCAACTTTATCCTTATATTTTATTATATAATTCGTTATATATCGAACTATATAAGTATTTATTCCTTTTAATTTTCGTATTCAAAAAGTCGTATATACTCTCAACTTTAAAATAAAATTGAGCAATAAAAAAAGATCAACCTCCAGAGAAATTGATCTTAACATAAAATATTTTTAAATTTTAATTTAAAAAGAGGCTTATAGCCTCTTTATTATTATCTTCTATTGTTTTGTGCTTTTCTTGCTCTTCTGCAATCTGCGCATCTTACTGGTTCGTTATCGAATCCTTTTTCTTTGTAGAATTCTTGTTCTCCTACTGTGAATACGAATTCGTTTCCGCAATCTTTACATATTATTTTCTTATCTTCCATTTTTAACCCTCCATTTTAAAGACTATAGTAATTTAATCTCTATAACGGAGAATATCATTATCTATCAGATCTTTAAAGTTATATTTTTAGTCTCAAAGACTACTTTCTTATAATAACATAATTTATTCTAAAAAGCTAGTAAATTTATAAAATAAATTATTAATTAATTCACCGGCAGCCTAAGCCACCGGCAAATAAACCTACGTAACCCTTTCGGGTCATTCTTATTATTATCATATATTTGAAAACATATACTTGATATATAAAAAATAGAATCCTTTATTAATTATATTAAATATATACTAGAAATTAATTACTAATATTATCTCTTCTATCTAATAGCTTTTCATATAATTCCTTTGAATTAATCCCTCTTGAGTTCATTTCAACTTCTATTTCATCTACTATATCCTTAAGTTCATTTATAAATCTATCTGTACTTTCACTATTATAATCCTCATTATCAAAGCTAGTATCATTAATACTTAATCTTATCATATGAATAGTTTCTTCTAAATCCTTTTTATAATCTTTGTGTTCTTCTATATTTCTTTCACTTCGATATCCTTCATATGGTAAATAGATACTATCACCTTTTTCCTCTTTTACATTGTAAATTAATAGGTTATAATTATCTGGCTTTCCTAATAGATAGTATTTTAAATTCCCATTCTTATAAAAGTTAACGGCAGAATTTGAGTGCTGACTAAATAAAACTTTTGAAGTATCCATTATATCAGTTATAGCCTGAGAATGAAAAGCTATGTTATTAGGTCTTGAATATTGAACAATATCTCCTTCATATATACTCCTGCTTATCTCCTCAAAATTATCAATTGCCTCCCTAACAGTATACTCTCTATACTTGTAAACTCTCTTATGAACCTTACCAAAATGTTGATTAAATGGATTCGCTCCTGTCCAAGTAGAGGTCCTATTAGGTATATTCTGTGAATAATAAAACCAGGAATCTATATCTGTAGCATTTTTCTTACTTCCCCAAAATTCCATTCCACCAGCTCTTAGAACTTGAGATACAAAATTAGTACAGTCTCCCCCCTCATTAATATAATTATAATAGCTAGTATTAGAGCCTTCTGCCCATTTTAAAGCATATTCTCTTGCAGCCTTCCTATTATAATTATTGTTCTTTACTTCTCCTAATGCAAACTTAGAAGCTAAATTCATTAGAAGTAATTCTAGAACAAATATCATAATAATAAAAATAATTCCTCTTTTAATTACACTTTTCATATCTTACCTCTCAAGATTATTATCGTTATCTATATCTTTTGAAGTAAAAATAATTTTATTACATAATTATTAAATTAGAACCATTATAAATATACAAATTAATGTAGATACTGCAATTAATATTTTTGCAAACTTTATTTCTTCACTTAAATCTCTAGGTATAACTTTAAATTCATCATATACTACTCCTTTTAGAAACTCTACTTTCTATTATAATTTCAGAAATTAAATACCAATAGTAGGGAGCTAAAAAGAAAACTATAATACTAATAAAATTATTTAAAAAATGCTCCTCTTAAATGTTTTCTATACTCATACATCCCTCTAATACCCCTTATTAATTTCTATTTTATTCTAAAATAAAAAAGGACTGTGACATAGTAAGTGATTAAGCTCTTACTGCCACAGTCTATTCTATAAATTTTATATCTTAAGTCTATTTATCTCCCTTTAGCATTTCACCTATTGCAGCAATGCTTCCAAGAGAAGATAGTGTTTCATTTGGTAATATAAGCTTATTAGCAGGGTTATTAGCCATTTCTTTAAGAGCTTCAACTTGCTTTAATGCTATAACAGTTTCATTAGTACCTGATTCAATAATTGCTTGGTTTACTTTTCTAATCGCTTCTGCTTCTGCTATAGATATTTCTTCTATAGCCTTAGCTTTACCTTCTGCTTCAAGTAATTGAGATTCTTTTAATCCTTCAGCTCTTCTTATGTTAGCTTCTTTTTCAGCTTCTGCTGCAAGTATCTTTGATCTCTTTTCTCCTTCAGCCTTTTCTATTTGTGATTGTCTTTGACCTTCAGCTTCAAGAATCATAGCTCTTTTATTTCTTTCTGCTTTCATTTGTTTTTCCATTGCTTCTTGAATTTCAGTTGGTGGTATTATATTCTTAATTTCTACTGAAAGAATCTTAATACCATATGCATCTGTAACTTCATCTATTATACTTAATAAGTCTTGGTTAATCTTATCTCTACCTGATAAAATTTCGTCTAATGACATATTACCTAAAATATTTCTCATATTAGTAGTTGCTGAATATACAATACCTGATCTAAAGTCTTCTATATTATAAACAGCATCTTTTGCATTAAGTAACTTATAGAAGATAACATTATCAACTGATATCTTAACGTTATCTTTAGTAATTACTGATTGTGGTGGTACATCTAAAATTTGTTGCTTTGTTGAAACTTTCTTTCTAACAAAATCTACAAATGGAATCATAAAGTGCCAGCCTGGCTCTAATGTCTTATGATATTGTCCAAACCTTTCTACTACATATAAATATCCTGTATTAACAATTTTAATTGATGATAAAATAGTAATTAATACAAATAAAATTACTACTGAAATTATTACTACTCCTATAATATTATCCATTTATTATTCCCCCTCTTTTTTTATGGTTAATTTTATTCCTTCTATACCAATAATTTTGAAATACTCACCTTTTTTAATTTCATCTCCACAGTTTAAAACAGTCCAATAAATTCCATCCACTTTTACTTTAGCTTTATCTTTAATGTCTTCTTCTGCTTCCATAACTCTTCCTATATAAGTCTCTTCCATTAATGGAGTTCTATCAATAGCTTTCTTAAACTTTTTCTTAGCCCAAGGATAACCTATAGAAACAGTTATTAAGTTTACAACTAGGAAAATTACTACTTGAATACCAAAGGATAATCCAAGCAACTCACCTATCATAGCAGCAAGAGCTCCAACTGCAAACCAAGCAAATAAAAAATTACTAGTTATGATATCTATAGTTATTACCACAGCTGCTACTATTATCCAAAATATTACTGCACCCATTATTTCCCCTCCTTTTTATTTTATTATATCACTATTTCAAAATTATTGTATTTTCTAAGTGATGATTTTATTATACTATACATTTTAACCTTTTACAATATTATTTTTACCTTTTTATAAGTTATTATATAACCTTTATTCTGGTTAACATTGAATTTGTTTAACTTTTCCATTCTTTTCTTTTGTTTTCATTGATTTTCTATAGTTTTCCTTTTATTATTTAAATAGTATCTATGTTTTAATAAATTTATTACATTTTATTAAGTTAATTCATATTCAAAATGTTTCAGTTAGATAATTACACAATAAACTTATATAAAAATTGAAAATTCAAAGCTTTCAATTAAGATAATATACTTTAAAAACTATTTTTCACTTAAAACAACATAGTTCATTAAAATGTATATTATTTATTAAAACATAGATTAAAGTTATTTTGAATTTATTATATAAAAAGAGTTAAAATAGTATTAACTAATTTTTTTAGATTGGAGAGATCTTATGAATTTTATAAAAGTTGCTGCAGCATGTCCTGTAACTCGTGTGGCAGATATAGAATATAACTTAGATAATATATTAAAATGTTTAGATGAAGCTAATAATAATTATGCAAAAGCAATAGTTTTTCCAGAGCTATGTATAACTTCTTATAGCTGTGGTGATTTATTTATGCAATATAGCCTTTTAGAAGGTTCTTATTTAGCTATAAAAGAAATAGTAGAAAAAAGCTCTGATTTAGATATGTTAATTGCTGTAGGGGCTCCATTAAATTATAAAAATGTCTTATATAATTGTGCTTATATAATATTTAATGGAAAAATACTTGGAATAGTTCCAAAATCCTATATTCCAAACTATAGTGAATTTTATGAAAAACGTTGGTTTAGTGAAGGCCTTGGATTAATTGATGAAAAGGTAGATTTTGAATTTCAAAAAGAAGTGCCTTTTGGAACTAATTTAATATTTAAATCTGGTACATATTGTTTTGGTTTTGAAGTTTGTGAAGACCTTTGGGTTACTATTCCCCCAAGCTCTTATCTTTCATTACTTGGAGCAAATATTATAGGAAATTTATCTGCTTCAAATGAACTAGTAAGTAAAAAAGACTATAGAGAAGCTCTAATTTCTAATCAAAGTGCTAGATCTATGTCTGCATACATTTATTCTTCTGCAGGAGTCCATGAATCTACAACTGATTTATTATTTAGTGGACACTTACTTATTGCTGAAAATGGAAGTATTCTTAAGGAAAATAATAGGTTCCAAAGAGAAAATGAAATAGTTTATTCTGATATAGATGTATTTAGACTTAACAGCGAAAGACTTAAAAATATAAGCTTTAGGGATGCTTCAAGAATAGTACCTTTTGAAGCCAATATTATAAATTTTGAATACAAAGAAAATAAAATAATTGTTTTTGATAGATATATTGATAAACATCCTTTCGTTCCTTCAAATACTAAATTAAGAGAAGAAAGATGCAGGGAAATATTTAATATTCAAGCTTCTGCCTTAGCAAAAAGACTTGAACATACTAATTTAAAGAAGGCTGTTATAGGTATCTCCGGTGGCCTTGACTCTACTTTAGCATTACTTGTAGTAGTTAAAACCTTCAAATTATTAGGTATAGATAATAAAAATATTGTTACTATAACAATGCCTGGTTTCGGAACTACAGATAGGACTTATAATAATGCATTAACTTTATGCAAAGAACTTGGCTGTGATTTAAGAGAAATTAATATTGTTAAAGCTGCACTTCAACATTTTGAAGATATAGGTCATGATAAAAATATCCATGATGTTACTTATGAAAATGTTCAAGCAAGAGAAAGAACTCAAATATTAATGGATTTAGCTAATAAAGAAGGTGGATTATTAATTGGTACTGGAGATCTTTCAGAACTAGCCCTTGGGTGGTGTACTTACAACGGAGATCATATGAGTATGTACTCTGTAAATCCGTCAATTCCTAAGACACTAGTTAGATATTTAGTTAGATATGTTGCTGAAAAAGAATCTACTAATGAAGTATCAGAAACTCTACTAGATATTTTAGATACTCCTGTGAGTCCTGAACTATTACCAAAGAGCGACAAAGGAGAAATTGTTCAAAAAACTGAGGATATAGTTGGGCCATATGAGCTACATGACTTTTATCTATATCACTTTATTAAAAATGGCTCCTCAAAAGAAAGAATATTATTTTTAGCAAAAGAAGCATTTAAAGATGATTATAGTGAAGAAGAAATAGAAAAATGGTTAGATAAGTTTATTTATAGATTCTTTACTCAACAATTTAAAAGAAGTGCTTTACCTGATGGACCTAAAGTTGGTAGTATATCTCTAAGTCCTCGTGGCGATTGGAGAATGCCATCAGACGCATCCTTCAATACTTTTAAATAGAAACAAAATGCAAATATAACCGCAAATATAAATAGACGGCTCCATAATCTTAATGGCTACAAAAAAAAGTTCTAGCCATATGCTTATTTCACCGTCTATTTATATTTGCTAAAATATTTTATCATTTAAGATATCTGAGGAATTGTTACATTAATGATATCTATTAAATTGGAGATCTTATTATAATGAGAAACTACAATTCCTATTTAAAAATCTGAAAGTTAATACATATCATTATGTTTTTTCGCATTATACTGGTTCAGCGTCCAGGTTACAGTTTTCTTCCTCTACTTGTTCATCAATCTTAATTTCATATAATGATTTTTTAAATAATAGCATTGCTATTATCATTATTCCTGAAGAAACTAAGAATATTATTGCCACACTAATCTTATCAAAAAGATATCCATATAACATACTACTTAATGGTGATGCTATCATTGCTCCAGTTGATACAACTGTTGTTACTCTTCCCATAAATTCTAATGGTACTATTGATTGCATTCCTACACTTAAAAAAGTATTTGCAAGGCCTATAAAAATGCACATAAAAAATGTAATAGCAAGCATTAACAAATATAAATAAAAAATTGAGTTTCCATTTGATAATAATGATTCTGATGAAACAATAGCATATCCTGCTAAAAATATTGATGATATCATTAAACTTAGGTATAGATTCTTCCCTAAAGAACGCTTTTTAGATTGCCATCCCACTAGAAGCGTTGCAAGTATCATACCCGCAACACCAAAGGTATCTACTAAGCCATATTGAAAATCTGAAACATTTAAAATGATTTTACTTATATAAGCTCCTCCAACAGAAAATGAACCTAATGCAAAATTTAGTATTATGGCTAAACATACAACATTAACTATATCTTTTTTCTTTATTATAAATCCAATTCCATCTTTAAATTCTAGAACAAACTTATTTAAAGATAATTTCCCCTTCTCCTTTACATTTCTAGGAATAATTAAAAACACCTCTGAAATTGCTGAAATAAAGAAAGAAATAGAGTTTACTATAAATACACCTTTTAATCCTAAACTACCATAAACTAATGCTGCTATTGCAGGTGAAATTACATTACCAACTGCCATTAAAAGTGAATTTAATGCATTAGCCTCAACTAAATCTTCTTTTTTAGTTATAGTTGGAATTATTGTTTGAAGAGTTGGATTATCTAAAGTTGATATTAGAGAAAGACTGATAACTAAAATATAAATATATGTTAATGGCATTTCTCCAGTAATAAAGTAAAAAACAGCAAAAATAGTTACTACTATTCCACTCAATAAGTCTAAAGCTATTAATATATTTTTTCTATAAAACCAATCAACTATAACCCCAGCAAATGGTGATAGTATAAGCTGTGGAATTAGAGCAACTGCAAGTATAGACGCAAATTTTGTTGCTGATCCTGTAGTATTAAGAACAAATAAGGATAATGCAAAACTTTGCATATAAGATCCAATTAAAGACGTCACTTTTCCAAACATTAAAAGTGAAAAGTTTTTTTCTTTTAAAAGTTTAAATTTCATATTTCCCCCTTTTACTCTGCTTCAGAGTTTTCTATAAATACTTTTTTGTAACAATGTTATACTTATTACCACCCCAAAATGCAATTTCCTTAATATACTATCATTATATCGTAACATTGTTACGCTTGTAAATAAAAAAATTTATATTTTTAGAAAATAATTCTAAATAAAAGAAGGCAAGTTATGCCTTCTTTCTTATTAACCTAAGAATAGTTAAAATTGCTCCTATTAAACATACACTACCAATACCTACAAATACAAATCTCATTGCATAAATAAAAATATCAGCTCTACCCTCTATATAACCTGACACTTTATATCCTATTTTACTACTCATTAATGAATATAAAAGACTAGTTGAAAGTGCAATACCTGTGGTCATTCCTAAATTTCTAATTAATCCATTAATACTACCTGCAACCCCTAGTTTACTTTTATCTACTGTTGACATAATTAGAGAGTTGTTAGGTGATTGAAAAATGCCACTTCCTAATGAAACACTACCAATCAAAATCCCAACAATTACTAAAGGAGTACTTTCTTTAAATAACATTAAAGAAAAAATTCCTAAAGTCATTATGCTTAAACCTAACGCTGATATTTTTTCACTTCCTATCTTATCTGATAAATATCCACTTACAGGTGCAACTACAGCTAATACTATAGGAGAAACTGTCATCATTAATCCCGCAACGCTTGGCCCTAACTTTAATACATCTTGAAGGTAAAAAGGTAGGATTATATTTATTGCTCCTATAGATATAAAAGATGTAAAACCACAAAATATACTTAAAGAAAATAGTTTATTCTTAAATATACTTATATCCAACATTGGAGCTTTAATCTTATCTTCAACCTTAATGAATATTATTAAAAACAATACTGATAAAATTAACGCTCCAACTATTATTGGGTTAGTAAAACCAATACTTTGACCAAAGTTTATGGAACAAAAAAGTAAAACTATTGCTAGCATAAATAAAATTGTTCCCTTAATATCAAAAGGTACCTTATCTTCAGACTTCCTAAAACTTAATGTCTTAATTACTGCTATGTAAACTATAATCCCTATTGGTATGTTGATTAAGAAAATAAACTCCCAGGGTGCAACTGAAACTATTAAACCTCCAAGAGTTGGCCCAACCATAGTCCCTAATGCAACTGCTGTTCCTGTTAGTCCAAGTGCCCTTCCCCTTTCTGAAGGCGGGAAAGTTTCAGTAATTATTCCTTGATTTGTAGCCATAGCTGCTGCTGCACCTATTGCTTGAATAATTCTTGATATAATTAGCATTACTAATGTATTAGATAAACCACAAAGCAAAGATCCTATTGTAAAAACAGCAATTCCAAACCTAAAAACTCTGCTTTTTCCAATAACATCTCCAAATCTCCCAAATAATAATATCAATGCACAGATAGTTATTAAATAGCTTGTAACAACCCACTCAATACCTGCCATAGTTGTTCCTAATTCTTTTGCCATAGTTGGCAATGCAACATTTACTATGCTACTATCAAGAGTAGTCATAAATGTCATTGGTAAAATTACAAGTAATATTGTCCATTCTTTCTTCATCTACTCATCTCCTTGTAAAAAATTTGCTAATCATTTTATATTACTACTATTTTTTTGAAAAATAAAATTTATAAAATGAATCAAATAATATAATTTAAAGTAGATTCTTGAGTTTAGCTTTAATAATTTCTCATTTTCATAAAATTTCTAGTTTACTTATTATAACTTTTTTATATCATTCTATTAATATATCTATTTATAAAAAACTCACTATAATTAGTGTAAATTTACAATAAATACTTTTAAGTTACGTTTGTATAGTAAAAATATGAATTTTCTACATTCATAAAACTATAAATAAAAAAATTAGAGACTATTTTAAGACAGCCTCTAATTAACAATAAATATGAAATGTAAATTATTCCTATTCTAATTTTTAATTTGATCTTACTTCTTTAAGCTTATTTTCTACTAATTCAATAAGCTTGTCTTTATCAGCTTCATTATTTACAACATCCATGTTGTCCATATCAATTACAACTACTTCAGATGCATTATAATAATTATTAACCCAATCATCATAATCCTTCCATAAGAAATTATAATATTCTTTTAAGCTTTCATCTATTTCAAACTCTCTTCCTCTTAATGCTATCCTTTTTAAAACAGTCTCAAAAGAACCTTTTAAATAAACCATAACATCTGGAGCCTTCTTTGGTAGTTCTTCTAGCTCTTCAAGCATATTATGTAATAAATCTTCATATATTTTCATTTCAAGATCATTTATTCTGCCAAGCTCCATGTTTTTCTTTGCAAAATACCAGTCTTCATATATAGACCTATCTAAAACATTATTATCATTAACTAAAGCTTCCTTAATACTTTTAAATCTAGTATTTAAGAAATATAGTTGTAATAAAAATGGATATCTCTTTTTTTGAATTTCTTCTTCAGTTTCACTATAGAATAAAGGCAGTATAGGATTATCATCTACACTTTCATAAAATACTTCTGAATTAAAATGTTCACCAAGAATTTCAGCAACTGAACTCTTACCTAATCCAATCATCCCTCCGACAACTATCAACATGCTTCACCTATCCTTTACTTTTTGTCTTTCTCTATATTACATAAATAAAATTTTACTTTCAAGTCTTGACTTTTTATTTAATGCTCTATATATGGTGTTTATTTTTACCAATAACACAATATATCGTACTATATATAACTTATAAATCTATATCTTAGTATCTATTCCCCTTATTCTATAATATCAAAGTAACTACGTTAAATAGAGTTAAATCAAATCCTAACATACAGTCTTTAGATCATAACTTTACATATAAGAAAAACTTTCTAAGTAAAAATACTTAAGTAAATTAAAATAAAATATAGCTGTTTCAAAATCAGAAATCCCATGAAGACTTATTAATTTTCAAATTTTAATTAGATATTGTACCAACAGCTCTATTAAGTATAACTAAAAAGACTATAACTAAGAATTTATCTCCCTAGTTATAGTCCTTTATTTATAATATTTAATTTGACATTAATGATAATATTTCTTTTTTTATTTCTATAAACTTATCACTAGTTACTATTTCGTCATTTCTTTCTTTAGGCAAATCTACAATAACTTCACCTTTAACTACTGCAGGCTTTTCTGATATTATATATATTCTATTAGAAAGAAGTATAGCTTCTTCAATATCATGAGTAATAAATAAAATAGTTGAATTCATCTCTTTAGTTAAATCCATAAGCCATCTTTGCATCTTTCTTCTAGTTATAGAATCTAATGCTCCAAAAGGCTCATCTAAAAGCATAATATCATTAGAAGTCAAATATGTTTTTAAGAAGTTTGCCCTTTGCTTCATTCCACCTGATAATTGAGATGGATACTTATATTCAAATCCCTTTAACCCAAACTCTTCAATGTGCTTCAAAACTTCATTTCTTGAATCCTTTTTACTATTTCCCTTAAAAACTAAAGGTATTCCTATATTATCTATTACCTTTTTCCAAGGCACCATCATATCTTTTTGATACATATAACTTAAGCTTCCGTTAACTGATGCTTCACCAGAGTCTGCTTTTATTATATTAGTTAAGATATTAAAGATAGTACTTTTTCCACTTCCTGAAGGTCCAAGTATAGATACAAGTTCCCCTTCTTTAACTTTTATAGTAATATCCTTTAATATTTCCATACTTTCAAAGGATTTAGATACATTTTTAAGTATCAATTTATTTTGATAAGAACTCATTTGTATAAGCCTCACTTGATTTCATTTCTACATTTATTAATTTGTTATCATATAAGAATTTAGTGTAATTATCCCATACACTTTCTTTCATTTCTCCAAATACTTCAGTGTCTTCTTTATATTTATCCTTTAAATAAATTTGACTTTCTATAGCTAATTCTTCGCTTATTTCTGGTACTTGGCTTACTAAAATCTTAGCACTTTCTTCTGGATTTTCTATAGTATATTCATATCCTTTAGTTGTAGCTTCCATAAACTTTTTAGCTAAGTCTTTCTTATTATTTACTGTATCTTCTGTAGTTGCAATTATTGGTGTATAGTAATCTAAAGCCGGATCTAAGTCTCTAACTGGAATATAGTTTATATCAAAGCCTCTAAGTTTAGCTTCAATATTAGTCCATGCTTCAAAGGTCCATTCAAAATCTAAATTATTCTTAGTTGCTATAAAGAAATCTTCTGTACCTACATCTACAGTAGTTAACTTACTAAAGTCAGCCCCATTTTTCTCCATAACAGCCTTTAATATAGCTTGCTCTGATGGGCTACCCCATCCACCATAAACTTTTCCTTCAAAGTCCTTAACAGTTTCTATTCCTTTTTCCTTTGGTGAAGCAAATCCTGATGTATTATGTTGAATAATAGTTCCTATTGCCATAACTGGAAGAGGGCTATCTGATGTTCTTGCATATGTTAGATCTTCTTGATAACTAACAGCAAAATCACCCTTTCCTGCTGCTAGAAGTTGAAGAGAAGAACCTTCAGATGGTTGTATTATTTCTACATCTAATCCTAATTCTTCATAATATCCTTTTTCCTTAGCTACATAAAAACCTGTATGATTAGTGTTTGGTGTCCAATCTAGTATTAAAGTTACTTTTTGTAAATCTTCATTACCAGAATCAGAAACATTGTTATTACTACACCCAGCAAATAATGCAAGTGTTGCTACTGACGCTAATACTACTGAAATTATTTTCTTTTTTAACATTATATTCACCTCAATTTATTACCCTTGTTTATTATTTATTCTTTCATTATTCCACGGAGTAAATACTTTTTCCATTAGAGATACTAAAAGAAAAATAGCCATACTTATTACAACTATTATTACTATAGCTGCAAACATCTTATCTAAAGCATAAGCACTTCTTGCTCTAGTCATATATACTCCAAGTCCTTTATCTCCTCCAAGCCATTCTCCAATTACTGCCCCCATAATACTATAAGTTGCAGCTATTCTCATGCCTGAAAAAAAGTTAATCATTCCATAAGGAAGCTTTAAGTGTAAAAATACCTTTAGCTTAGATGCTCCCATTAATTTAAAATGATTTATTAAATCCTTATCTACCCCTTCTAGTCCGTCTACTATACTAATTACTATTGGGAAAAAGCACACTATTACTACTACTATTATTTTAGGTAAGGCACCAAATCCAAACCATATAATAAATAGAGGTGCTAATGCAACAGTTGGTATAGTTTGAGATATAACTAATACTGGGTAAAGTGCTTTCTTAATTAAACTAAATCTATCCATAATAATAGCTAAAATAATAGATAAAACTATAGCAATTAAAAATCCTACCATTCCTTCATATAAAGTTGCTAATATATGAGGAATCATAGTTTTAAACTCAGTTACTAAAACCTTAATAACGTCTGTTGGTGCTGGCATTATATATTTTTCTATACCTCCAGCTGTTACTACCACTTGCCATATTATTAAAAGCAATACTACAAAAATAATTGGAGCTAACTTACTACCTATATTTTCCGATTTTTTCATCCATAGTCACGCCTTCTTTTTTATAGTCTATTTTAACCATAGAAACTACTCTTAATGCACCTTCTTCAGTACATATTTCTTGAGCCTTCTTAACAATTTCAAGCAACTCTTCAAGTTCACCTTCCATTGTAGTTTCCATTGCTCCAACTTCATACTTAACTCCAGTAGAAGCTATATATTCAATAACCTTGTCCACTACAGGATAAATCCTTTCTTCCTCTACTGAGGGAATAACTTGTAAACTAACATTACATAATGACATATTTTTTTCCTCCTTATTTTTAGCAAAATAAAAAACAGCGTTTCCTGAATAAGAAAGGCTGCTTAATAATAGCTAAATTTGTAATTGAAAACAATACATAATCTCCCTACGTTGGCATTATCCAAATCAGGTATATGGGTCAAAATTGTATCAATTTTATCTCAGACAGTTCACTGCCCCCCCAGATTTTTATTAAGTTTATATTTCCATTTTATGCTTTTATATACTAATTGTCAAGTTTAGTTGATAGTAATTATTAGTTACTAAAATCCTATAGATAATTTAAATTGGAAATCTTGATTAATTAATTTTCTTAGCTTCATAGATAATAGTTATAAATCCCTTTCTTATCACCTACCTAATAAATTATGATAATTTTTTTCCACAATATTTATTAAATCTTCTATTTTATATCCTTTAATTTCTGCAACTTTTTTATAAACTTTTATAATTTCACTTGGATATCCATAATCTCCATTAACCCATTCTAAAGCTGTTGGTCCATCAGTTTCTAATAGAAGCTTATCTATAGGAACTCTATCTAACACGTCCTTAGTTCTTTCTGAATATCCTATATCTACGCTTATAGTAAAATAGCATCCCAGTTCAATAAACTTATCTAATGTATCTATATCTCCACTATACCAATGAATAATAGCTTTATTATAATTATATCTTTTTAGAGATTCATATATTTCTTCTTCTGCATCCTTAGTGTGAAGGCTAACTACTTTATTTCTCTTAATACTTTCTTTTAATATAAAATTATATATTTTTCTTTGTCTTTCAAAGGTACTCTTATCTTCTACCCATAAAAAGTCTAATCCTATTTCACCTATTACTTCACTTTCATCAATATATGGAATAAGCTCCTCTAGTCTTCCCTTATATTCAGCTGCCTTCCAAGGATGAATGCCAAAGGATGGCTTTATATATTTACTTTCTTTGCTATATTCTTTATTTTTCAAGTAACTTTCTATATCCATGCTATTAGCAAAAGTCAATATCTTATTATCATTAATTTCTTTTATTGCATCTTCAATATTATCTTGAAAAAAATCTAAATGAGTATGACTATCTATATACATATAATCCTCCTTAATTCACTTCTTATTTATCTGACTTCAAGGTTACTGATATTATCTCTGGTCTATTAAAGACTCTTACAGGAAATAAGCTATTCCCTAACCCTCTACTTACATACATAGTTGATGTATTACTAGTATAACTGCCAGCAGTATATTTAGGAAATAATCCTTGATCTGGAGCAACAAGTCCTCCCACAAAAGGAAGCCTAATTTGTCCCCCATGAGCATGTCCCGAAAAAATCATATCAATATTATTTTCTGAATATAAATCAAATAACTCTGGACGATGTGATAGAAGAATTTTAAACCCTTCAATTTCTGACCATTCTTTTAATTTTTCTTCTACCTTACTAGTATCAGTTCCATCAATGTAATCTGATGTTAAAAAGTCTGGATCCGATAATCCTAATAGTTTAATGCTATTATTCCCTCTAGTAATATCTAGTTTACTATCCTCCATTACTATAACACCAGCATCTATTAGTCTTTCCTTTATTTCATAATACTTTCCTGACCAAGCTTCGTGATTTCCTGATACATAATAAACTGGAGCAATTTTAACTGCAGAATTAATAAAAAGCATAGCCTTCTCTAAATTATATCTACGTCTATCAATTAAGTCACCAGTAATAACTATTATATTGGGCGACAAGTCTTCAACCTTTCCTATTAGCTTATCTTGCTCGTCTCCAAACACCTTATTATGCAAATCAGAAATATGAACTATCTTAAAATTATTAAATTCCGTAGGCAACTCAGATTTATTATAATCAAAATTAGAAATTACAATACTATTATTTTGCCATATAGAAAATGCTATACAGATTACTATAAATATAACTAATATTATCAAAGTCTTAGCCTTTCTAGATAACTTAATCATTAATTTTATACCCCTAAACTAATTTAACTTATTTATATTAATATGCTATATATAAATAAGTTAAATTATACCACTCGTCTATATATAATTCTACTTTTTAATATTTATGTATAATTTTTCGGCTCAAATTTTCCTCTTAATTAATTTTATAAAAAAGCTGTATAAAAATTATATTTATCTTTATACAGCTTTTTATATTTTAATTTTTCAATTCATATACTTCATAATAATTATCAACTAAAGTTTCTTCATTGTCTATCATTTCGTAATCACCACATTCAACATAAAACTTATTACTATCTACCCAACCTCTTAAAAACTTCCTATTTAATTTAATATCTTTCGTAGGTGCTATTATATCAGTTATATCTTGAATATTCGATATTTCTAAATTTTGCTTTACTCTAGCTAAACTTATATGTTGTTTACCATAACTGTCATAACTACTAATTACCATTAGATTTTTATCTCTATTTAAAGTAGAGGAGTTATTAGTATATTTTAAATTAGCCTCTTTATATAATTCTTTTTTATCTATATCATATCTCCAAAGACCATAGTCACCTTCTACGTAGCCTGAAAATAATATATTATTATTACTATAAATTACATCCATTCCTGCCTTAACTTCTATAGCACTTTCTATTTCAAAAAAAGTATATAATTTATTGTTTTCTATATAACCTACAATACTATCTGCTTCACTCATAGAATCTAATATTGAAACATATATTTTTTCATTTTCAATGCTTAAAATATTTAATTTCTTATTTATAAAATCATTGAGAATATCTCCTTTAATTTCATAATATTTATCATTTATAGGATCTATTACTACTATCTTTTCAATTCCGTTCCCATCGTCAAAATAATGAATATCTAACTTTCCATCATAACTTGAATCAAATCTATTTAAGTCACCATTTTTATCTTTGATTAATTTTTCATATGCTTTTATTTCTTTAAGCTCATAGTTATCATCTAACATATAGACCTTATTATCTTTTAAAATTCTTACATTATGTCTATCCATATATCCAGTTATTAATTGACCTTGTATATCTTTTTTATCCCAACTAATTTTATTTCTATTATTATCAATTTCATCAGTAATTGTTCCAATTTCTAAACCCTCAATATATGACTTCGGAAATTGTGGCTGATTTATAGTTCCTTCATTTTGATTATCTCCTAAATTATACTTAATCCTAATCAATTTGCCATTATCCATTAATATTTCTGAATATTGGTCTTCATTGATTAGATTTTCAGTATTCTTTACCTTAACTACATTAAAACTATCATTTGCTTTAGCTGTCTCTTTAGCATTTTCATCAATTACCACAGTATCAATAACCTTATCTTCATTTAAAACTTTAGTTGAACAGCTTACTAATATAGTTGACGCAATACTTATAAGTAATATACTTATTTTTTTATTTATCATTTATTATCTCCCCTTTCTATAACTTAATTGTAATAAATTATTATTTTTAAACTAATTCTAAGTTATTTCCAAGTTGTTAATCTTTAGGGAGTTTAACTATAAATTTTGATTTATCATTATTCAAATCAAGAGTAATTTCACCTTTATGTCCTATAACTATATTTTTACAAATATATAATCCAAGACCACTAGATTCTTTTGATGAAAATCCTTTTTCTTCGACCCTTACAAATGGTTCAAATATTTTTTCTTTAAGCTCTATAGGTATTGTTTTTCCTGTAGTCATTATTGAAAACTCACAATTTTTATCTACCTCTTTTATTTGTATTTCTACATTAGTATTTTCATATGAATACTTAATTCCATTATCTATTAGATTATTAAATAACATTTTTAAATATTGCTTGTTTCCTGTAATTTCTTCTATTTCAAACTTCGTAATTATATTTAGGCTTTTGTTTTGAATAATTGGATTCCTTATTTCAATTAATTCCTGAACTATATTCTTTATATTAACCCTTTCGAAACTATACTCTTCTAAATCACTACTTTGCTTTGATATATTAAGTAATGACATAACTAACTCATGCATTCTATCACTCTCAGCTATTATTCTATTTAATGCATTTCTTTTAAAGTCCACATCATTAAAATCATCTTCATTTAATATTTGCGCATATCCAGAAATATTAGTTAAAGGTGTTTTTAATTCATGTGTGATATTCCTATAAAAATTCTTTTCTTGCTGATTTTTTACCTTTAGCTTTTCAGTCATTTCATTAAAACTATCTACTAATATTCCTATCTCATCTTTTGAAGTATTATTTATCTTTTCTGGGTATGAGCCTTTAGATACTTCTAATAATTTATTTTTTAAGACTATTATTGGTTTAGTTATCCTTGAAGAAAAAACATAAATTGATAGAAATATTAAAGCAAACAATGTAGTAACTATTATATTTAATAGTTTTTTTATATTTAAATCTCTTAAATAATCACTAGTATAATCTTTAATTAAAACTAATACTCCTATTTGATTATTATCAGAATATATAGGAATACTTAATTTACCTAATATAGTTCCATTCTTATTCTCTATATCTACTATTGTTTTATTATTTTTAGTTTCATAAAAAGATAATGGTAAGTCCTTAAATATATTTAAATCAACAACTAAACTATTAGTTAATCCTGTTGAAATAACTTCACCCTCTATATCATAAAAAACACCTTGAGCATTAACCCTCTCTACAATAAATTTCATAATCTTAGAATCAAAATCTTCTTCTTTTAAACTATCTTTTTCTATACTATTTAAGGCTAAGTAATCATCTAAATTCTTAAATGAAATATTATAAATTTCTTTCATATCCTGTGCTACTAAATCTTTAAAACTTTTATCAAAAAACTTATCCATAATTAAATTTAAAGATATTACTGATAATACAAATATAGAAACTAATAATATTCCGTATTTCTTTCTAATCGTTACCATGCTTCACCTTTAAAATATATCCAACTCCGAAAACAGTCTCTATATTTAAACTATTTCCTAACTTCTTTCTAATTCTTGTTACATGTACATCTATTGTTCTGGTATCTCCAATAAAATCATAACCCCACACTAAATCTAATAATTGATCCCTTGAAAAAACTTTATTAGAATTCTTTGATAAAAATAGTAATAAATCAAATTCTTTAGGTTTTAATTGAACTTCTACATTATCTATATAAACACTTCTACATCCTTCGTCGATTTTTACATTATTTATAATGATTTCACTATCTTCTTTAATAGCAGATATTCTTTTAATTTCTTCCCTTCGTCTAAGGGCAACTCTAATTCTAGTTACTACTTCCCTTATATCAAAAGGCTTTGTTATATAATCTTCAGCACCTATTTCTAAGCCTAAAATCTTGTCCATAATATCTACTCTAGCTGTTATCATAATTATCGGTATTTTATAACTATAAATTTTTCTACAAACACTAAAGCCATCTGTATCATTTAGCATTATATCTAAAAGTATTAAATCTGGATTAAAGCTTTTAATTTCATCTTCTGCTTCTAACCCATTAGGATTTACCTTAACCTTATATCCTTCTTTCATTAAAGCAAATCTTAAAATCTCACTAATATCCTTATCGTCTTCAATAATTAAAATATTTTCTTTCATTTATCTCACCTATTCCCCCTTAATAATTCAATTATCAACTAAAAATGTTAATAAACATTATCATTATGTTTCCAAATTGTAAACATATCATTTTATAAAAAATTTATAAACTATCTATAAGTGGGAGCTAAGCACTGCTACACACCTGGATTAGTTCTTCTAACCTTCAGGTGTAGTAGGCATCCTGCACTCTGTGAAAGTGATTCACACAAAATACAAGATTTTGGCTCTCTACTTTTTAAGAAAACTCCACTTGAAGATAAGAATCACTTTATATTTTTATTATACTATAGAAGGTTATTTTTATGGAAATAAGTTGCCAATAAAAAAAGTACTTAAAAACTTTTTAGTTCTTAAGTACTCACTAAATCTAAATCTCATTAATATCAAAAGAAATTTGTATATTCTTACTTTTCGGCTCTAGCTTTGTCATTTTTACACCTGCTGAGCTAAACATCCTTTTAGATGCCTTAACTATATCTGTATCTGCATACTTATCAGATAAATAGACAACTTCCTTAATACCTGATTGAATTATTGCCTTTGCACATTCATTACATGGAAATAAGGCTACATATATTTTTGCTCCTAATAAGTTAGTTCCTCTACTATTTAGTATTGCATTTAATTCTGCATGAACTACATAAGGGTATTTTGTTTCAAGCATATCGCCTTCTCTGCTCCATGGGAATTCATCATCTGAACAACCACGTGGAAGACCATTATATCCTTGACTTAAAATTTTATTATCATTATCTACAATACATGCTCCAACTTGTGTACTAGGATCTTTACTTCTCATCCCAGCTAAAATGGCAACACCCATAAAATATTCATCCCAAGATATGTAATCTCTTCTTTTCATTGAAATCCCCCTTATTTTTCTGTATATTATGTAATTTCTTATATTATAACCTATTAATTTTAAAAGTAAAATTAATGGATTGAAAATAATTACTCTAAATTAATATTTTGCTAATAAATTATAGAAATACAATTATATCTATATATCTGCATTGAACTAAATTCCACTATTACACAACATAAAATTACTAATTAATATTAGTACAGATTTATTTAAATAAAAAAATACCTACTTTAACTACTTTTATATTTTCGTAGTTAAAATAGATATTAATATTAAAACTTTCTAAACCTTTGATATCTTTCTTCAAGAAGCTCTTCCTTTGTCTTACTACTTAAAATCCTTAATTCATTAATAAGCTCCTCTTTAATAGCTACTGCTATTAGGTCCAGACTTTTATGAGCTCCACCCTTTGGTTCCTTTATTATTTTTTCTATTACACCTTTTTCATATAAATCATAAGCAGTAATACCCATTATTTCTGCAACTTCTTTTGACTTGCTAGAATCCTTCAATAAAATAGAAGCAAATCCTTCTGGTGATAATATAGAGTAAACTGAATTTTCCAGCATCCATACCCTATCTCCACAAGCTAAAGCTAAAGCTCCTCCACTACCACCTTCTCCTATAATTATAGAGATTATAGGAACCTTAATTTGTGCCATCTCAATTAAGTTCTTAGCAATAGCTTCTCCTTGGCCCCTTTCCTCTGCTCCAACTCCACAATAAGCTCCTGATGTATTAATAAAACAAATTATTGGCCTATTAAATTTTTCTGCCTGTTTCATTAATCTTAAGGCCTTTCTATAACCTTCTGGATTAGGTGAGCCAAAGTTTCTATCCATATTTTCTTTTAAGTCTTTTCCTTTTTGAACTCCGATAATAGTAACAGGTCTATTGTTTAGAAAGGCTATTCCTCCTACTATAGATTTATCATCTTTAAAAAGTCTATCTCCATGTAATTCATAAAAATTTTCAAATATTTTATCAACATAATCTAAAGTAGTTGGTCTCTCAACCATTCTAGCTATTACTAATCTATCATAAGCTTTTATATTTTTCATTTAGCTACACCTCCAAATTTTCATGAAGTTTAAGAAGAGTAGCAAGGGCTGACTTTAAATTTTCTCTCTTTACTATACTATCTATAAATCCATTTTCTAATAAAAACTCTGCACTTTGAAAATCATCAGGTAACTTTTCTTTAATAGTTCCTTCAATAACTCTTCTACCAGCAAAGCCTATTAAAGCATTTGGTTCTGCTAATATTATATCTCCAAGCATTGCAAAACTAGCAGTTACACCACCTGTTGTTGGATCAGTTAAAACTGTAATGTATAAAAGCCCACTATCACTATGTTTTGATAATGCACTACTTACTTTTGCCATTTGCATTAGAGATAATATTCCTTCCTGCATTCTAGCTCCACCTGAAGCTGTAAAAATTATTATAGGTAATTTCCTTTTAGTAGCTTCTTCAACAGCTAAGGTTATTTTTTCCCCTACTACTGTTCCCATACTACCCATTAAGAAATTCGAATCCATAACTGCAATAATAATTTTATTACCAGCTATTTCACCTTCACCTGTAACTACTGCTTCAGTTGTTCCACTCTTCTCCACATTTTCTTTTAATTTTTCTTCATAGTTTGGAAAATCCATTGGATTTCTGGACTTCATATACTTATTAAACTCTTTAAAGGTCTCTTTATCGCATATTTGAGCTATTCTTTCATAGCTACCTATCCTAAAGTAATAATTACAGCTAGGGCATATATTTAAATTTTCTTCTAAAGCCTTTTTATATAGTATCTTCCCACATTTATTACACTTTATCCAAGTTCCATCTGGAACTACTGGTACATCTTTTTCTTCTACTTGAGTTATATTAATAACCCCGTACTGTCTTTTCTTAAAAATCCCCATATTATTTCACCAACTATAAATTAAATTCTTTGCTTATAAAACTTGTATCAAAGTCTCCTAAGCGAAATTTATCATTATTTAAAATATCTATTTGAAAATCTATATTATTGTCAATTCCTTCAATTACAAACTCATCAAGGGCTCTTAGCATTTTATTAATTGCCTCTTCCCTATCTTTACCATATGCAATCAGCTTTGCTATCATTGAATCATATGTTGGAGGTATTTTATATCCTGTAAAAACTGCTGTATCTATCCTTATACCATTTCCCCCTGGAAGATTTAAAAATTCAATCTTTCCTGGAGAAGGAATAAATCCTTTTTTAGGATTTTCAGCATTTATTCTACATTCAATTGCATGACCTTTTATACATACATCTTCTTGTGAAAAACTTAAATCACTACCATTTGCAATTTTAATTTGCTCTTTTACTATATCTACGGAAGTTATCATCTCTGTAACAGGATGCTCAACTTGAATTCTAGTATTCATTTCCATAAAGTAAAAGCTTCCATACTTATCTACTAGGAACTCTATAGTTCCTGCATTATAATAATTAACTGCTTTTGCAGCTCTTATTGCCGCTTTACCCATCTCTTCTCTAAGCTCACTACTTATTATAGATGATGGTGCCTCTTCTAATACTTTTTGATTTCTTCTTTGAACTGTACAATCTCTCTCACCAAGGTGCACTATATTCCCATGCTCATCTCCTAGAATTTGAAACTCTATATGTCTAGGATTAACTATCAACTTTTCCATATATATTGTGTCATCACCAAAGTTAGCCATTGCTTCAGACTTTGCTGTAAAGAAGGCATTTTCTAATTCCTCTTTGCTGTGAACTATTCTAATTCCTTTACCTCCACCACCTAAAGCAGCCTTAACCATTACTGGATAACCTATTCTTTTTGCTTCAATATAAGCATCTTCTATATTTTTAACTATACCATCACTACCAGGTATTACTGGCACATTAGCCTTCTTCATAATTTCCCTAGCCCTAGACTTATCACCCATTATACTTATAGTCTTACTGGATGGACCTATAAATTTTATATTGCATTCTTCACAAATAGCTGCAAACTCTGCATTTTCTGATAAAAATCCAAACCCTGGGTGAATAGCATTGCATTTTGTTATTACTGCAGCACTTATAATATTACTAACATTTAAATATGAGTCCTTTGATTTAGGCTTTCCAACACAAATAGCTTCATCTGCTAATTCAGTATGCATAGCATCCTTATCAGCTTCCGAGTAAATAGCTACTGTCTTTATACCAAGTTCTTTGCAAGCCCTTATTATCCTTACTGCTATTTCACCTCTATTAGCTATTAAAACCTTTCTAATCATAAAAACACCTCTTTATTATCCAACCATAAAGGTTAGTTCCGCTTCACAGACCTTTTTGTCATCTACGTAAGCAATTCCTTTTCCTATTCCTGCAATTCCTCTTATTTTTGTAAGTTCAACCTCTAACCTTAAAGTATCACCAGGAACTACTTTTTTTCTAAACTTAGCATTATTTATTCCACCAAAATATGCAATTTTTCCTTTAAACTCATCTCTCTTAAGTAATGCTACTGCACCAGCTTGAGCTAAAGCTTCAATAATTAATACACCTGGCATAACAGGTTCTACTGGAAAATGTCCTTGAAAGAAATATTCATTCATAGTTACATTTTTTATAGCTACTATCTTATTATCCACTAGTTCTTCCACTCTATCAATTAACAAAAATGGATATCTATGAGGTATAATCTCCATTATTTCTTTTATATCCATAAAAATCACCTACTTTATTTTAAATAATTCCATTCCGAATTCAACTATCTCCTCATCATTTCTTAAAACTTCTACAACTTCACCATCAAATTCAGATACAATCTCATTCATTATCTTCATAGCTTCAACTATACAAAGAACATCACCCTTTTTAACCTTATCTCCTTTTTCCACGTAAGGTTTCCCCCCTTGTGATCCAGAAGAATAATAAGTTCCAACTAATGGTGATTTAACTATATTTAAGTTTTCCTTTATCTCTACTTTTTCTATATCACTCTCATTAATATTATTTAATTCATTATTATAAGCTAAATTAGCATTTATTGATGAATCATAAATATTTCCCTTTGCTTCATTAGTTTCTAATGAAAGACTCTGCACTTCCTTAATAGCTTCATCATTTTTACTTAGTCTTAATCTAGTTCCTTGGCTTTCAAATTCAAAAACTCTAAGAGAAGATGAGTCTACAGATTCTATTAAATCTTTAATTTGCTCGTAACTTAACATCTTATTTTCCTCTCCACTTTTTAAATATTACTGATCCATTATGTCCACCAAAGCCTAATGAATTAGACATAGTATAATTCATTTCTTTTTTAATTCCTTCATTAACTACTAAATTCAGATCACATTCCTCATCTTTATTAACATAATTAATAGTTGCAGGAACAAATCCATCTTCTAAGGCTTTAATGGAAATTATAGCTTCTACAGCCCCTGCAGCCCCTAGTAAATGACCTGTCATCGATTTAGTTGAACTTACATAAACCGCCTTAGCATTTTCACCGAATGCCTGCTTTATAGCTAAAGTTTCAATCTTATCATTAATTTCTGTAGATGTTCCATGAGCATTAACATAATTAATATCACTGGTATTAATTTTAGCATCATTTATAGCATCTCTCATTGCTCTATATGCACCATTACCATCTAATGTTGGTGATGTAATATGATAGGCATCACATGTAGTACCATATCCTACAACTTCTCCATATATTTTAGCACCTCTCTCTAAAGCACTTTCTAAATCTTCTAAAATTAAAGCAGCTGCCCCTTCACCCATGACAAATCCATTTCTATCTTTATCAAATGGTATAGATGCCCTATTTTTATCTTCACTTCTACTTAAGGCTGTTAATGCTTGAAATCCTGAAATACCAAACTTACATATTGAAGCTTCAGCTCCACCAACTAAAGCTCTATCCATATATCCATCTCTAATACCTCTAAAGGCTTCTCCTATACAGTGAGTTGAAGTTGCACAAGCTGTTGTAACACTTAAGCAAGTTCCTAAAAGGCCAAACTCTATTGCAATACTTCCTGCTGCAATATTAGAAATAGATGCTGGTATAGTTAATGGAGATACTCTACTTGGTCCCCTATTAAGCATAGTAGTTATTTGATTTTCTATAGTTATAAGTCCCCCTATTCCAGAACCAAATAATACTCCAAATCTTTCTCTATCAACTTTATCTAAGTCAATATTACTATCCTTCATACACTCTTTAGCTGCAACTAGCGCTAATTGAGTATATCTATCTAATCTCTTTGCATCTTTCTTGCCGATATATTCCTCAGCATTAAAATCCTTGACTTCAGCAGCAAGTTTAACTTTAAAATCCTTAGTATCAAATAAAGTAATATTATCTATTCCATTTTTTCCTTCTTTAATTGAATTCCAAAAACTATCTATTGAATTACCAATTGGTGTAATTGCACCTAAACCTGTCACTACTACTCTTCTTTTCATATTAGCACTCTCCTTTAATGCATCACCATTCCACCATCTACATTTATCACTTGACCAGTTATATAATTAGATAAATCTGATGATAAGAATAAAACTAAATTAGCTATTTCTTTTGGTTCTCCAATTTTCTTCATAGGAATTGTCTTTAATACTTCTTCCTTAACCTTTTCTGGAAGAACCTTAGTCATATCTGTGTTAATATATCCTGGTGCTATGACATTCACATTTATATTTCTTCCTGCAAGCTCTCTAGCTACTGACTTAGAAAATCCTATCACTCCAGCCTTAGAAGCCGAATAATTACATTGTCCTGCATTCCCAGCTACTCCTACAACAGAAGATATATTTATAATCTTTCCACTTCTTTGTCTTACCATAACAGCAGAAGCCACTTTAGTCATATTAAAAGTTCCTGTCAAATTAACATCTAATACATCTGTAAAGTCTTTTTCACTCATTCTTATAATTAATCCATCTTTAGTTATTCCTGCATTATTAACTAAGATATCTACACTTTCAAATCTATTCTTAACTTCTTTGATAAATTCATTAACTTCCTCTTCTTTACT
>JAHAIU010000267.1 GCA_018372555.1 Clostridium sp. | reverse complement strand
CATCTTTAACTTTACCAAAACTCATTCTAGTTCTTTTTCCGACTTGGACAGGATGTACCATGAATTTTCACCCCTTGTATAAAACTAAAATAACCAAAAACATAACTTCCCTAAGGACTTTTGCTTTCGGACAACATCACTTATTAGTATAACCACGTTTTACGCGCTTATACAAATTTTTCATATGAATATATACCTACCCATAATGAATAGTACATTTAATGATACTATCATATTACAGATTCAATGTCAATTATTTTTCTTGCATTAATTATGTTAATTATCATTTTTATCATTTCAGCAATTTATAAAACTATATAAAGTATTCCAGCACATCATATTTTATATAGTTTCATTTAGACAATTAAAAAGGTGCCATTACAGCACCTTTTTTTATTTTAAAGTTAATTACTTAACTTCTACTTCAGCTCCAACTTCAGCTAATTTAGCTTTCATATCTTCAGCTTCTTCTTTTGAAACGCCTTCTTTAATTGTCTTAGGAGCTCCATCAACTATTTCCTTAGCTTCCTTTAATCCTAATCCAGTTAATTCTCTAACTACTTTGATAACCTTGATCTTTTGGCTACCAGCGTTAGCTAATACTACGTCGAATTCAGTCTTTTCTTCTGCAGCTGCAGCACCACCTGCAACAGCTCCTGCAACAGCTACTGGAGCAGCAGCGCTAACACCAAACTCTTCTTCACAATCTGTAACTAGCTCGTTTAATTCTAAAACAGTCATTTCTTTTATTGCTTGAATTATATCTTCTCTTGTCATTTTAATTGCACCTCCAAAATTTTTATCAGTTATTATTCAGCTGATTCTGATTCTTTTTTCTCTTTAATCGCATTTAATAAGTATGCTAGGTTTGATAATGGAGCCTTGAAGCTTCCAAGAAGTTTTGCGATAAGAACTTCCTTTGATGGTATTGTAGCAAGCTTTTCAACTTGAGCTTTATCATAAACTGTACCATCAACCATACCTGCTTTTAATTCTAGTTTCTTGTGATCCTTAGCAAATGTGTGTAACACTCTTGCAGGAGCAGTAGCATCTTCGTAACCGAATGCTATAGAAACTGGTCCTTCTAAATAAGCATCTAAACCTTGAATTCCTAATTCATTAGCAGCTAAAACTACTAAGTTGTTTTTGTAAACTTTGTATTCAACGCCTGCTTCTCTTAGGTTCTTTCTTAAAGTTGTATCTTCTTCAACTGTTAAACCTTGATAGTTAGCTAGAACAACGCCTTGAGCTTTTTCTAACTTTTCTTTAATTTCAGCTACTTTAGCTTCTTTTAATTGTCTATTCTTGTTCATTACTGTGTGTCCACCTCCTCACAGTTTTTAACTGCAATTTTATATTAAGAAAGGCCTTCCCATAAGACATAGGAAGACCACAAATAATTACTTACCTTGGTATTCCTCGGTAGGCAATTATTTAAACCTTTCGGCACC
Organism: Clostridium sp.; assembly: GCA_018372555.1. Taxonomy (GTDB): domain Bacteria; phylum Bacillota; class Clostridia; order Clostridiales; family Clostridiaceae; genus Clostridium. The sequence goes on along the minus strand of JAHAIU010000267.1, from coordinate 2,430 downwards.
TACTGTCTTTGGAATCAGTATTCTTTTTAACAACATAAAAGATTTTATTACATAATCTTTTATTTGTCAATACTAATCTAAAACTTTTGTTGGATTAACTTTAGCTCCTGGTCCCATTGTGCTTGAAACTGATACTGATTTAATGTATTGTCCCTTAGCAGCAGCTGGTTTAGCTTTGATTAATGCATCCATTAAAGTGTTGAAGTTAGCTTGAAGTTTTTCTACTCCAAATGACTTCTTTCCGATTGGGCAGTGAACGATAGCAGTCTTATCAACTCTATATTCAACCTTACCAGCTTTAATATCAGCTATTGCTTTAGCAACATCAAATGTTACTGTTCCTGATTTTGGGTTTGGCATTAATCCCTTAGGTCCTAAAACTCTACCGATTCTACCAACAACACCCATCATATCTGGTGTAGCTACAACTACATCATAGTCGAACCAGTTTTCACTTTGAATCTTTTGAACTAATTCTTCAGCTCCAACGAAATCTGCTCCAGCTTCTTGAGCTTCCTTAGCTTTTTCTCCCTTAGCAAACACTAAAACTCTTACAGTTCTACCTGTTCCGTGTGGAAGAACAACAGCTCCTCTTACTTGTTGATCTGCATGTCTTGGGTCAACCCCTAATCTAACATGTAGTTCTATAGTTTCATCAAACTTAGCTTTAGCAGTTTTAACAGCTAAATCTAAAGCTTCAGATGGAGTGTATAATGCACTCTTATCTATTAATTTTGCACTTTCAATATAATTCTTTCCCATGATTTGCCTCCTTTGTGGTATTAGCGGTTTTTACCTCCCACTTTTTTACGAATTACTCTTCAACAGTTACTCCCATACTTCTTGCAGTACCTTCGATCATGCTCATAGCAGTTTCGATAGTAGCCGCATTTAAGTCTGGCATCTTTAATTCAGCAATTTTTCTTACTTGATCTTTTGTTAACTTACCAATCTTAGTTCTGTTTGGAACTCCTGAACCACTTTCGATTCCTAATTCCTTCTTAATAAGAACTGCTGCTGGTGGAGTTTTTAGTATGAAACTAAAAGATCTATCTTGGTAAACTGTTATTACAACTGGGATTATTAATCCAGCTTGATTAGCAGTCTTTGCATTAAACTCCTTACAGAATCCCATAATGTTAACACCGTGTTGACCTAATGCTGGTCCTACTGGTGGTGCTGGTGTCGCCTTACCTGCAGGAAGTTGAAGTTTAATCATTCCTGTTACTTTCTTAGCCATGTTATTATTCCTCCTATACTGTGGTAATACGGACCTTCAGTCCTCCCACTTTATTAAAACATTAGCTTATATTAAACTAATTTTTCAACTTGTGTAAATTCTAATTCAGCAAGAGTTTCTCTGCCGAACATATCTATTGAACCTTTAAGCTTACGCTTTTCTAAGTTTATCTCTTGGATTATAGCCACAAATCCTTTTAGTGGTCCAGAGATAACACTTACACTTTCCCCAACCTCTAAATCTATCTCTACAGGTGCTTCTTGAACTCCCATAGATTCAACTTCTTCATCAGTTAGGGGAACTGGTTTAGAAGCTGGGCCAACAAATCCTGTTACGCCCCTTGTGTTTCTAACCACATACCATGACTCATCAGTCATTAGCATTTTTACTAACACATATCCAGGGAACTTTTTCTTTAGAGAAATCTTTTGTTTTCCATCTTTCTCTTCTACAACTTCTTCCATAGGAACTTGTATATCCTGAAGTAAGCTTTGAAGATTTCTATTTTCAATGGTTTTCTCAAGATTTGCTTTAACTTTGTTTTCGTAGCCTGAGTATGTGTGTACTACATACCATCTTGCTTTTTCACTCATATTTTCTTTTAGGCAATTATTGCCTAAACCTCCTTATTTAAAATTTAAAATGAACTTAAAGAGGTTTTGAAAAATATAGTCAAACCCACCTACTAATACAATATATATTAGTACTACTACGCCAACTGCAATTAACGCTTTTTTAGTTTCATTTTTAGATGGCCAAGTTATTCTTTTAACTTCTGCCTTAACCTCTCTAAAAAACTTTAATATACCACCTTTTTCAGATGGATTCTTCGCTACTTTTACATTTTCTTTAACAGCCATTACTTCACATCCTTAATTATCGTGAGTATATGTCATTCCTATACAGCTAACTACTTAGTTTCTTTATGAAGTGTATGTTTCTTACAGAATTTGCAATACTTATGCATTTCTAATCTGTCTGGGTTGTTCTTCTTATTTTTCATTGAATTGTAATTTCTTTGCTTACACTCTGTGCATGCTAAAGTTATCTTTACTCTCACAGTCTGCACCTCCAGTTTACCGTAAATAATATAAAACCTTATACTTTATGTTAATTTATGTTTCGTTAATTACCTAAACACATTACCATAAAACATGTATTATGTCAATATATATGACCTTCATAGGACT
>JAHAIU010000266.1 GCA_018372555.1 Clostridium sp. | reverse complement strand
ACAATAACAATAATAGCTGTCATTAACTTTAGATAATTTGGATCTAACCCAAACTTCAATACTATAGCTATAGCTAATTTATAAATAATAGCACCTGCTATAGATAAGGTAGTGGCTTTTACAAATGTAAGCTTCTTAAATATAGAAGTTCCAATTATAACTGCTGCAAGTCCCATTACTACTACTCCAGTTCCCATACCCGCATCAGCAAAACCTTGATATTGGGCTGTTAATGCTCCACTTAAAGCAACAAGTCCATTACTTATCATAAGACCTAATATCTTTATTGAGTTCTTATTTACTCCTAAAGATGTAACAAGTTGTTCATTATCTCCTACTGCAATTAATAAGCTTCCAAGCTTTGTTTTTAAGAATAAGTCAAAAGCCACCTTAATTACAATAACTATCCCTATTATTATTAATATCTTAGAATTAATCCCAAATACACTTTTAGTACTAAATAACGGTATATTAGATTTACCCATAATCATTAAATTAATTGAATATAATCCAATCATCACTAATATTCCAGACATTAAATTTGTTATTTTAAACTTAACATTTAAAAAAGCTGTTGTAAGTCCTGCTAAAGCACCACCCATGGTTGCTATTATTATTGCGAGCCACGGATTTACATCCTTAACTAAAAGCGCGGCACAAATAGCTGCTCCTAAAGGGTAAGTACCATCAACAGATAAATCAGGAAAATCCAATATCTTATAAGTTATATAGACTCCCACTGCAACAATTCCAAATAAAAAGCCTTGTTCTAATACATTTATAATTAAATCCACTAGTTAACGCCTCCAGTTACCTTAGTAGCACTTTCATCTATATCACTTGGCACTGTAATATTTAATTTTTTAGCTACATCAGTATTGATAGTAATACTCATATCACTTAAAGTTGTAATTTCTATTTCCTCTGGCTTCTTTCCTCCAAAAATTTCTACAGCTTTATATGCAGTTTCTTTTCCTAAGCTAAAATAATCAATACCTATTGAACATAATCCACCTTTTGAAACTACTGCTTCTTCAGCCCCTAAAATAGGAATATTATTTTTAACAGCTATTTGTCCTACTAAATCATAAGCAGAAGCTACTGTATTATCAGTAGGTGTATATAAGGCATCTATATCTTTAATAACTGCTGATAAGTTTTGATTTATTTCATTTACATTAGTAATACCTATTTCTTTAACAGTTATATTTAATTTACTTGCTTCAGACTTTAAAGCATTTACTTGAACTAAAGAATTAGCTTCTGAAGTATTGTATATTACTCCTAAGGTTTTAGTATCAGGTTTTAACTTAAGTAATAAATCTAATTGCTTATCTACAGGTACCATATCTGATACTCCTGTTAAATTAGTACCTGAACTCTTCCAGTCCTTTGCAATTTCTGCCTCCACAGGATCTGTAACCGCTGTAAATACTGTTGGAATTTCTTTAGTTGAATTATATACAGCTTGAGCTGAAGTAGTTGCTATAGCCAATATTAAATCCTTTTTATCAGAAGTAAATTTTTGAGCTATAGTTTGAGCCGTAGGGTTGTCCCCTTGAGCATTTTGGTAATCAATCTCAATATTTTCCCCTTCTTCATATCCCTTTTCTTTAAGACCTTCAATAAATCCTTCTCTTGCAGAATCTAAAGCAGGGTGTTGGACTAATTGAGTAATTCCAATCTTATAAACTTTATCTTCATTAGATATCTTAGAATCAATGTTTTTACATCCAACAAAAATGCTTGCAGCAAGCACACACGCTATACCTAATGTTATTTTTCTCTTTCCTACCATATTAACCATCCTCCTAAATATAACATTACAAACGGCTATAAAATCCCCAATCCTACAATTCTTCATTTTTAACCTCTTAATAATATTAATTTATTCACTCTTGTAAATAATTAATATTATTTTTATATTATAATAAAGATTTTATTGCCACTTTGATATTTATCATATAATATCATAATTGCTTTTTATTGTAAATATCAAATTAACTTTTCTATTAAATACTTTTATTATCTTACTAAATCAACAAAAAATGACTGTCAAATGACAGTCAAATTGAATTCAAACCTTATCTAATTAATTATAAATAACTTTAAACCTTATATTTTACAACTTCTATAAAATTCATCTTAAAATACAAAGGTAAAACTAAAGAAATATAATTTTCTCCCTATATTTCTTCTAGCTAATTAATTCTTCATATTATATATCCATTCTAGGAACGGCTCTATGTCCAATTCCTATAACCACTTCATCAAGATGTAATAATCCTACACTTAAAAATATACAAACACTTAAGTGTTCATCTCTTCTAGCTATCCCAATCTTTCCACCAACATTTTGTCCACTAGCTCTATTCCATACTTGCATTAAAGCATCCCTAGTGGCTCCAATTACTCCACCTTCATGCAAGTGCTCTTCTCTAATCAATCCATTTCTCTTAGATGCAACTAAGGCTCTTTCTAAAATCTTTGAAGTAGATTCATTGATATTACCACCTATATTAACTGCTGTTGCTAATATCCCTTTTTTCTTAAGCTCAACTTTTAGTTCTTCTTCTTCTTCCCTAGATGATATTGCCATCCTTGTTGCATACTTTGCAACCTCTAAACTTGCATTCATCAACTTATCCTCCCATCCTTCTTTTAATTATCTATGTTTCAATAAATAATTTGAATTTTGTAGTCCTCTAGAATTTTAAGTAAAAAATAATTTAAAAGTAAATTATATAAATTGAAAATATAGATTTTTATATTTTCTATAAGTTGACTACACTTCGTTAACTATCATATTTTAATCATTAAATATTACTTATTAAAATGTAAATACTTTATTACAACTTATATATTACTTTATTGATTCACACTTTTCAATAAAATACTTATTTAGCTTATTAAGAGACCTAATAAGAACTTCTTTTTCATCATCCAATAAGCCATCCATCATTTTCTTTACCATTTCATTATGAAATCTTTCGTGAAGTCTATTGGCAACCTTCCCCTTTTTAGTTAATTCAACTAAAACTACTCTTCTATCTTCTTCTATCCTACTTCTTTCAACATATCCTTTTTTTATTAATCTATTAATAGATGTAGTTAACGTTCCAACAGTTATCCCTAAATCTTGAGCTACCTCACTCATCATTCTCTTTGATTTACTACCTATTGCTTCAATGGTATGCATTTCTCTAACTGAAAGATCAGAAAAATAACCACTCTTTAAAGTCTTTTCTTCTATTTGAAGAATTTCATTAAATATTTTTACTAATAACTCATTAACTACACTAGTTTCTTTTTGCATAATTAATTATCCCATCCTTTTTTTCTATCGTTACTTAATTAAATAATAATCTAATTTTAAATAAATTTCAATTGAATATACACTTTTCAACAAAATATTTTGATAATCAAATATTTTATATTATTAAACTCTGAAAATATAGTAACTTAACCCTAAAACTATCTTCATTTTACTTATAGTTTTAAATTTCTTTTAATCATTTACTATTTAATGGAAATAGTCTATTATTTAATTATAGTCATAATTGGGAGGTTAATATTATGAATTATACAAAGGTTAAATTTGAAATATATATTCCTATTGATTTTATTGAAAAACTTAGAGAAGGAATTAACAGAACTGGAGCCCTTACTATTGGAAATTATGATAATTGTTTTTCTATTACAGAAGTAACTGGGTATTATAGACCTTTAAAAGACTCTAAGCCTTATTTAGGAAAAGTTAATTCTTTATCTATTGAAAAAGAAGCTAAGATGGAATTTAGATGTCAAAAAGATTTAGCTTTAGAAGTAATAAACGTAATTAAAGAAATGCATCCTTATGAAGAACCAGTCTATAACATAATTCCAGTAATAAACTAATGT
>JAHAIU010000010.1 GCA_018372555.1 Clostridium sp. | reverse complement strand
TGAATGGACACTAAAGGATGAAACTCAGCGAGCTGAGTTTCTTTTTTTGTAATTTAGAATAAATTATTTTTAATTATTTACTAGTTGGTCAATAATTGATATAATAATTATAGACCGCACGGTCTATAATTGGAGGGAAGCGTATATGAAGAAAGAAAAGAAAACAGAAATTACAAAAGAAAAGATTATTGCAGCAGCTATAGAGGAGTTTGGAACAAAAGGGTATATTAATTCTTCTCTTAATAATATTTGCAATAATTTTAAAATCTCCAAAGGATTAATTTATCATAATTTTAAGAATAAAGATGATCTTTATCTAGTATGTGTTAGTAGATGTTTTTTAGAAGTTACAGAATACTTAAAGGCTCAAAATATAGGAAGTGATTTGCATAGGTATATGGAATTAAGATTAAGATTCTTTTTAAAGTATCCACTTTATGCCCGTATATTCTTTGAAGCAATTTTACAAACACCATCAAAACTTATAAATGAAATAAAAGAAATAAAAAGGGATTTTGATGAATTAAATAAAAGTATCTATAGATCAGCGTTGCAGAATCTGACTTTACGTAATGATGTTACAGAGGAAGATGCTTTGGATTATTATGAGATAATCCAAGAAATGTTTAATGGATATTTTAGTAGTTCAGCATATTCTAATTCAGACTTTACAATTCTTATATCTGACCATGAGGAAAAGCTTAGAAAAATATTAAACTTTATGCTTTATGGAATAGCAAAGGAGGAAGAATAAATATGATTTTCTTAAGATGGATTATTGCTATAATTATTGCTTTTTTAATAGGGAAATTAATATCAAAGGTAAAATTACCATCTATATTAGGATGGTTAATTGCAGGCATGATATTAGGGCCTCACGCTCTTTCACTACTTGATAATTCAATATTAGAAGCAGGATGGTATGAAAATATTGTACGTATTTTGGAATGTGTTGTAGGGCTTATGATTGGAACAGAGCTTGTTTGGGGAAAAATCAAAAAGTCAGGTAAGTCAATTATAGTGACAACTTTAACACAATCTCTAGGAACTTTTGCTTTGGTAACAGCTGTCTTCGGTATTGTATTTTATTTTGTTGATATTCCTATTTATCTTGCTTTTATTTTTGGTGGAATTGCACTGGCTACAGCGCCAGCACCAGCTTTATCTGTTGTTAGAGAATTTAAAACAGATGGACCTGTTACAAAAACATTGATTCCTATGGCAGCATTAGATGATATGGTGGGTGTAGTTGTATTTTTTACAACAATTGCTATTGTTGCAGGAAAGATCTCTGAACAGAAACTACCAGCATATATGATTGCTATAGTTGTGTTACTTCCATTAGTTATTGGAATAGTAACTGGGATTTTAGCAGGGGTTCTTTTGAAAAAAGAACGTAAAACATCCGAAACCTTACTTATTCTTATAGTGATGATTTTAATTACTTCAGTTGTAGGATTTATTTTTAATAATTATATTATGCCTAAGCCAATATTAAACTTTATGTTAATAGGTATGGCTTTTTCAGCTACATTCTCTAATATGATAACAGAAGATAGACTTGAACAAATAATGAGAGACGTGAATCCAATTTTAGGTATTTCAATGATAATAGTTATTTTAAACCTTGGGGCACCACTAGATTATCATTTGATTCTAGGTGCAGGAGTATTTACTATCATATATATTGTTTCTAGGGCTTTTGGTAAATACTTTGGTGCATTCTTTGGTGCAAGCATTCAAAGTCTCCTAAGAGTGTTAGAAATTATTTAGGATTAACATTACTTCCACACTCAGGAGTATCTCTTGTATTCACGGGAATTGCAGTATCTGTTTTGGCAGGACCTGATCCTAAATCTGCAGAAATTATTCAAGGAACTATTGCAGCAGCAGTTGTAAATGAAGTGATTGCTGTTATAGTAGCAAAGAAAGGGTTTGAATGGGCAGGAGAGTTTGGGAAGAAGGATAATGAGCTTAGATAATTAATGTAAAATTGCGCTGTGGAATAAATAGTCCAAATTAAAAATGAAGAATTATTGATGTAATTTTTACAGAATTACTAAAATTAATTTCTTTTTAAAACTCCTTCGGGAGTTTTTTTTATTAAATTTTCAATATTAATTATGTGACAGCACAAGTTTATATTTTTTATTTTTGTAATTTGAAACAAATTACTTCTGAAATTATTAATTATTAATTGTTAACTGCTAATTGTATTTTTAATTATAAATTAAAAATAAAGAACCTGTACAAGTACTTGCACAGGTTAAAGGGTTTTATGTTCATTTAAGAAAGGGAATAAATGAACATATGTGGGGTTTTATTAAAACTGCTAATAAAAATATTAACAGTAGTATGGGCTTTTAATATTATGTAAATAATTTAATAAATGTAAATATTATATACTAATTATATAATATTTGGTTAAAAAATCAAATAGTTTTTAGAAAAAAATCGAATTTAGAATTAAAAAATATAAATTTATCGATTTATTACTTAAAAAAATATTAATTTTACAGAAAATATATGGAGATTTAAATAGATTAAAGTATATAATATAAGTTGAGGTGATTATAATGACAAATTTTAGGGCAGAAGATATTTTAAAATCTACGCCAGAATATGAAGCTTACAGCGAAAATGAAGCTAAGCTAACAGTTGCCGAATTAAGAGATTATGGTCTATTAAAGTGTGGGGGTTGTTGCAGTACTAAGGGTGGAAAATCATCATGTGGCTGCGGAAGCAAAAGGAAATAATTTATTAGACTTTTATTTAAGATATAAAAAGTGATTACTTTTTAAATTTAAACATAGCGTAGGAGGGATTAGGTGTGAGGAAACCTAGCATATTTAGCAGGGATTACGAGAAAAAAATGCGAAAAAGAAGAAGAAATATTATTGCTTTGTCAATACTAGGTTTATTTATTGTTGGGATATTATTTATGAAGTTTGCTATGAATAATATAAATATGGAGTCTTTAAAATCAAAAGTTCAAAATTGGATTGATGAAGATGAATATACAGACAATGATAATAATGAAGAATTAAATGAAGATACTCAAAATGAGGTTATTGAAGAAGCACCTAAGGAACCTGAAGCTAAAACTATTGATCTTAAATTAAAAGAAGGGGTTACCTTAAAGGCTGAGTATGAAGAAGGTGAAGGTAAGATTAAGTTTAAGGGGATAAAAGATGTACCTTCCAATATTTATTACTCAATTAATCCAAGTAAAAATCTAATTTTAACTATAGATGAAATTCAAGAAATGAGAGTCTTCAATGTTGAGGGTAAAGAAGCAAGCATAACTAAGGATAAGTATGTTGCTCCAAATGGAGAAATATTTAATAAAGAAACTATTCTTCAAACGTATAGTGGATATCTATGGAATGTAGAAGCTAAATTTATTTCTGATACAAAAGTTGCGTATATAACTAATCTTCCTTACTTTGGAACTGATTTAAATAAATATATATGGGTTGTTGACTTAAATGATAATAGTCATAAAACTCTATGGAACTCAAAGGGAAAAGATATTAAATTTGGTGAAATTAAAGAAAAAGGATTAGAAGCAACAATAGATGGAAATATTAAATATGTTAACTCTAATGGTGATTTGATAAATTAAGAAAACTTATATAAACAAATATTTGAAAATAATTGATGTTATATGTTATAATAACGTAGTTATATCAAATATGATAGTATCTTACTATTTTAGGAGGAAAGAATACGATGGAAGCTAAAATGGAAAAAATAGAGAAAAATATTGTTAAGTTCGAAATAACAGTTGAGGCTAATAAGTTTCAAGATGCTATAAAGAGAGCTTATAATAAGAATGTTAAAACTTTTAATGTACCTGGATTCAGAAAAGGTAAAGTGCCTATGGCTATAGTAAAACAATACTATGGAGTAGGAGTATTAATGGAAGATGCAGTAAACTTTGCTATTGAAGGATCATACTCAAAGGTACTTGAAGAAAATAACATAACTCCTGTTGATTATCCAAATATAGATATAGTAACTGCTGAAGAAGGTAAAGACTTTGTTTATACTGCAGAAGTTACAGTTTATCCAGAAGTTGAATTAGGAGAATATAAAGGACTAAAAGTTGAAAAGCCATCTTATGAAGTAACAGAAGAAGAAGTAAACTTAAAGTTAAAAGAAATGCAAGAAAAGAATGCTAGAATTGAAACTAAAGAAGATGGAGAAGTAGCTACTGGAGATACAGCAGTAATAGATTTCAAAGGATTTATTGATGATGTAGCTTTCGAAGGCGGTGAAGGTAAAGACTATTCACTTGAAATAGGATCAGGTACTTTCATAGATAATTTTGAAGATCAATTAGTTGGAGCAAAAGCTGGAGATAAGGTTGAAGTAAATGTTACTTTCCCTGAAAACTACGGCAAAGAAGAATTAAATAATAAAAAAGCTAAGTTTGAAGTTTTAGTAAAAGAAATAAAGGTAAAAGAATTACCAGAAATAGATGATGAATTTGCTACAGAAACTTCAGAATTCGAAACATTAGCTGATTTAAAAGCTGATATAACTAAGAAGTTAGAAGTAGCGAATGCTGAAAGAGCTGATAGAGAATTTGAAGAAGCAGTGCTTAAGGCTGTAACTGAAAATGCTAAAATTGAAATACCTGCTGTTATGGTAGAAAAAGAAATAGATTCTATGGTTAAAAACTTAGAACAAAGACTTCAATACCAAGGTTTAACTTTAGATCAATACTTTGAATTAACTGGAACAGATGCTGCTAAGATGAGAGACTACATGAAGGAAAATGCAGAAGTTAAGGTTAAGACTGACTTAGTATTAGAAGCTATAGAAAAAGCTGAAAATATAGAAGCAACTGAAGAAGAAATAAAAGAAAAAGCTGTAGAAGTTGCAAAGATGTACTCAGCTGGTGAAGACGAAAAAATGATTGAATTATTAATAAAGGGTCAAGGAGCTGCATTAGCTTCAGACGTTAAAGTTCAAAAAACTGTTAATTTCTTATTAGAAAACAATAAATAGTTTTTAGAAAATAGTAAATAGTAGATTAAAGTAATTGTCAGAATTTATTTCTGGCAATTCTTTCTAATATCCATTAACAAATTAAATAAAATTTTATATAATTTAATATATATGCTTTTATTAATAGGCTTAAGGACTATAGCGTAATAAAATTATAATTTATATAATTAGTTTTTTATTAATATGGATATAATAAAAGAAGGTAATTTAAGAGAAGGAGGGAATGAAATGAGTTTAGTTCCTATGGTAGTAGAACAAACAAGTAGGGGAGAAAGATCTTACGATATTTTTTCAAGATTATTAAAAGATAGAATAATAATGTTAAGTGGAGAAATAAATGATACAATATCTAACTTAGTAGTAGCTCAATTACTGTTTTTAGAAAGTGAAGATCCAGATAAGGATATTCATCTTTATATAAATAGTCCAGGGGGGTCAATAACTGCTGGAATGGCTATTTATGATACTATGCAATATATAAAGTCAGATGTATCAACAATATGCATTGGTATGGCTGCATCTATGGGGTCTTTCTTGCTTTCATCAGGAGCAAAAGGAAAGAGATTTGCATTACCTAATAGTGAAATTATGATTCATCAACCTTTAGGAGGATTCCAAGGTCAAGCAACTGATTTTGATATCCATGCAAAGAGAATATTAAAAATTAAAGAATCATTAAATAAGATATTAAGTGAAAATACTAATCAACCTATAGAAAAGATAAAGGCAGATGTTGAAAGAGATTACTTTATGACATCAGATGAGGCTATGAATTATGGGTTAGTAGATAAAGTGATTACTAATAAGGAAATAGGTAGCGAGAATAAATAATAGTTCTATCTAGACCTAAGCGAGGTGAGTTTATGGCTAAATACGATGAGAAAAAACAATTAAAATGTTCTTTTTGTGGTAAAAATCAAGAGCAAGTTAAAAGACTAATAGCTGGACCTGGTGTATATATTTGTGATGAGTGTATAGATCTTTGTTCAGAAATAATATCTGATGAGTTTGAAGAAAACATTGAATTAGATACAACTAGTGTACCTAAGCCTAATGAAATAAAAGGATATTTAGATCAATATGTAATTGGTCAAGAAAAAGCTAAAAAGTCATTATCTGTTGCTGTATATAATCATTATAAGAGAATTAATTCAAATTTAGTAGATGATGAAGTTGAACTTCAAAAGAGTAACATACTGTTATTAGGACCTACAGGTTCAGGTAAAACTCTTTTAGCTCAAACTTTAGCTAAGTTTTTAAATGTGCCATTTGCTATAGCAGATGCTACAACTTTAACTGAAGCAGGATATGTTGGTGAAGATGTAGAAAACATACTTTTAAAATTAATTCAAAATGCAGATTATGATATAGAAAGAGCAGAAAAAGGTATTATTTATATAGATGAAATAGATAAGATTGCAAGAAAATCAGAAAATCCATCTATAACAAGAGATGTATCTGGAGAAGGAGTACAACAAGCGTTATTAAAAATTCTTGAAGGTACAACAGCTTCAGTTCCTCCACAAGGTGGAAGAAAACATCCACATCAAGAATTTCTACAAATAAATACATCTAATATATTATTTATTTGTGGTGGTGCATTTGATGGAATTGATAGAATAATAGAAAAAAGAACTGAAAAAAGTTCAATAGGTTTTGGAGCAAATATAACATCTAAGCATACTAAAGATGTAGGTAAGCTTCTTAAAGATATAATGCCAGGAGATTTATTAAGATTTGGTCTTATACCTGAGTTTGTTGGAAGATTACCAGTAGTAGTTACGTTAGAATCATTAGATAATGCTGCTTTAGTTAATATCTTAACTGAACCAAGAAATGCTTTAGTAAAGCAATATAAGAAGTTATTTGAAATAGATAACGTTGAGTTAAACTTTACTGATGAATCATTAAAAGCAATTGCTGATGAAGCTATTAAGAGAAAAACTGGAGCAAGAGGTTTAAGATCAATAGTAGAAGAAATAATGACTGAAATAATGTTTGATATTCCTTCTGATGAAAGTATATCTAAAGTTGTTATCAATGATGAATGTATAAATGATAAAAAATCTCCAGAAGTTATAAGAGTGGCTGAAGGTGAGGTTAGACCTCAATTAAAAGCTGCAAAAAAAGTTAAAAAGAGAAAAGGCATGGAAACTGCTTAATATAAAATGTTATTACTAAATGAAGATCATTTAGTAATAACATTTTTATTTTATCCCATTGCTACTATTGATAACACTTCTATATTCTCAAAGTGGGAGCTAAGCACTGCTACACGTTTGAATTGGTTCTTCTAGACTTTAGCTGAGGTAGGTGGTATTGTACTCTTTGAAAGTGATTTATGAAAAATCATGGTAAAGAATCCTTTTTTTATAGAATATAAACTAAGTATTAAGTTAATAATATTTATATGACTAGAAGGAAGGGAGGTTGGACCTGTCTCAGAATGAAAAACAAAGAGTTAATAATTTAAAAACTAATAGATAATTAATGTAAAAATTCCTAATGAAGTTTTGATAGTTAAATTATAAGAAAGTGTATTAAATTACAGTAATAGTTTTTAAGTTAGAATTATAAATTCTTAGTTTACTTGTTCTTATGATAGATCCAGGGAAATATGACTGAAGTATTAGTATTTTTACAAATCACAACAATGCTACTCTTTATCTATTACATATTTAGCAATAGCAGAGGAAGTAATAATAATAAAGTTATTATTGAAAAAGAAAATACAAAAGAGATGGAAAAGTTAAGGCAAATGAGAAGTATAGAATTAACAGAACCATTAACAGAAAAAAGCAGACCAAATAGTTTTGAAGAAATAATAGGTCAAGAGGAAGGTATAAAGGCTTTAAAAGCTGCATTATGTGGACCTAATCCACAACATGTTATAATATATGGTCCTCCTGGGGTTGGTAAAACTGCTGCAGCAAGATTAGTTATGGCAGAAGCAAAAAAAAGCAGTAAATCACCATTTAAGAAAAATGCTAAATTTATTGAAATAGATGCTACTACAATAAGATTCGATGAAAGAGGTATTGCAGATCCTCTTATAGGTTCTGTACATGATCCTATATATCAAGGGGCTGGCTCTTTTGGAATAGCAGGTATTCCTCAACCTAAAGCAGGGGCTGTAACAAAAGCTCACGGAGGAGTATTATTTATGGATGAGATTGGTGAACTCCATCATATAGAGTTAAATAAATTATTGAAAGTACTTGAAGATAGAAAAGTATTTTTAGATAGTGCCTACTATAGTAGCGAAAATCCCAATATGCCAGATTATATAAAAGAAATATTTGATAATGGTCTACCAGCAGATTTTAGATTAATAGGGGCAACTACTAGAAGTCCTGAAGAAATAGTGCCTGCAATAAGATCAAGATGTGTAGAGATATTCTTTAGATCACTACATATTGATGAAATAACAGAAATTGCTAACAATGCTGTAAATAAGGTAGGATTAAGCATAGATGAAGAAGCTCTTAATATAATTTCAAAACATTGTAGCAATGGTAGAGATGTAGTTAATTTAGTTCAATTAGCATCAGGGATAGCTATAAATGAAGATAGACTTGATTTGAGTGTTGAAGACGTACTATGGGTAATAGAAAATGGGAATTATACAGAGATACAAGATAAAAAGATTAAAGAAAAATCTGAAGTTGGCCTGGTAAATGGTCTTGCAGTCCATGGTGCCAATATAGGAATATTAATGGAGATAGAAGCTACTGCTAGAAAGGTTAGTAAAAGGCTTGGAACTTTAAAAGTAAGTGGGATAGTTGAAGAAGAAGAGATAACTAGTAACAATAGAAAGATAAAAAGAAAAAGTACTGCATACTCTTCTGTACAAAATGTACTTACAGTTTTAAACAATGTTTTTAATTTAGAGTGTGAAAATTATGATTTACATATTAATATTCCAGGTGGAATGCCTGTGGATGGACCATCAGCTGGAATAACAATAGCAACAGCAATATATAGTGCAATAAAAAATATTAAAGTAAGTAGCACAATAGCAATGACTGGAGAAATAAGTCTTTTAGGAGGTGTTAAGCCTATTGGCGGAGTTAATGCAAAGGTTATGGCAGCAAAAAAATCAGGAGCTAAGAAGGTAATAATACCAAAGGAAAACTGGAAAGAAAAATTTAAGGATTTAGAAGGAATAGAAATAGTTGCAGTTGGAACAATAAAAGAAGTTATAAAAGAAGCAATATTAAATGAGAAAGTTTTTGAAAATATAGTAGTAAACAATAGTAGTATTGATATATTATCTGCTAAGGCTGAAGAATAGAAAAGGGGATCTTTTAATTAGAGGTTGTTGCACAGATAGCCCAAATTAAGAATTAAAAATCAGAAATGAAGAATTATTGATGTAATTTTTACAGGATTACTAAAATTAATTTCTTTTCAAAACTCCTTCGGGAGTTTTTTCATTAATTTTTCATTATTGATTCTTAATTTTTTATCGTGCAGCATCCCCATTATTATTTTTTATGTAATTTCATTATGTTCGCATTGCTAATTAGTAAAGATGTATTATAATATAAATAATATAGAATTCTCAATAATTAATACCTATTAATAATAAATATTGATTATTGATTAGTGAAGCTAGTGGCTAAATACTTGAAATAGATTGAAAAAACTTAATTTTATGTGTATACTATAAAAGTTATATACAAAATACAAGGAGGATGGGAATAATGAGTGAAAAGTTAAAAACTCTACCTTTAATTCCTTTAAGAGGAATTAGTATCTTTCCTAATATGGTAATGCATTTTGATGTAGGAAGAGAGAAGTCAAAGGCAGCTATAGAAGCTGCTATGGAAAATAAAGCTGAAATCTTCTTATCTACTCAAAAGGACTATGAAATTGAAGAACCTGAATTCAATGATATATATGAAATTGGAACTATATGTAGGATAAAACAAATTGTAAAATTACCTTTTGAAGTAATTAGAGTACTAGTAGAAGGTGTAGATAGAGGTAGATTAATAAGTTTAAATGAGGAATCAGAGGAGTTTTTAGATGCAAATATAGAAACTGTAGATGTTCCTTCAAATGATGAATATGAAAATATAGAGGCATACACTAAGTCTCTAAAAAAAGGTTTTACTAAATTTATAAAAGCTTCTGGAAATATGAGAAGCAACGTTTTATCAATTTTTGATGAAATTAAAAACTTTAGTAAACTAGTTGATATGATAGCATCTTATGTTGTGGTTGATGAAGAAAAAAGACAAGAAATATTACAAGAGTTAGATAGTATAAAGAGAGTAGAAAAGCTTTTAGTAATTATTGAAAATGAAGTTCAAATATTAAATGTAGAAAAGAAAATTGGAAATAAGCTTAAGGAAAGCGTTGATAAATCACAAAGAGAATACTATATTAGAGAGCAAATTAAAGTACTTCAAGAAGAAATTGGAGAAGATGACGAAGATAAAAAAGAAATATCTAAGTATGAAGAAAAAATAAATAAGGCTAAGTTACCTAAATATGTTAGGGAGAAGGCTGAAAGTGAATTAAATAGACTTAAAGCTTCTGCTGGACAAGGATCAGAAAGTAATGTAATTAGAAATTATTTAGATTGGATTTTAGATATTCCGTGGAATAAATCAACTAAAGATAGCTTTGATATTAATAAAGCAGAAGAAATATTAAATAAAGATCATTATGGTTTAGAAGAAGTTAAAGAAAGAATAATAGAATATTTAGCAGTTAAGAAGTATACAAATACACTAAAGGGACCTATATTATGTTTAGTTGGTCCTCCAGGAGTAGGTAAGACTTCAATAGCAAAATCAATAGCCAATGCTACTAATAGAAAGTATTCAAGAATGTCTTTAGGTGGTGTAAGAGATGAGGCTGAAATAAGGGGACATAGGAAAACATATGTTGGAGCAATCCCTGGTAGATTAGCTTACTCTTTAAAAGAAACTAAGGTTAACAACCCATTAATATTATTAGATGAAATAGATAAGCTTGGATCTGATCATAGGGGAAATGTAGCTGATGCTTTATTAGAAGTATTAGATAGTGAACAAAATAATACTTTTAGAGATCATTATTTAGAATTAGATATGGATTTATCTAAGGTGTTATTTATTACAACTGCAAATTCTTTAGATACTGTTCCAGGTCCTTTGTTGGATAGAATGGAAGTTATTGAAGTATCAGGCTATACTTATGAGGAAAAATATCATATTGCTAAAGAGCACTTAATTCCAAAACTATTAAAGGAACATAAGATAAAGGAAGATGAATTTAAGATTTCTGAAGCTGCACTGAAGGATATAATTAACTTCTATACAAGAGAAGCTGGAGTTAGAAGCTTAGAGAGAGTATTAGGAAAGATTATTAGAAAGACTTTAACTGAAATGATTAAGAAGGATAAAAAGTCTATAAATATTTCAGCAAATAGATTACAAAAGTATTTAGGACCTAAGATATTCGAATATGATGTTAAAGACGTTGAAGATAGAGTTGGAGTAGTTAAGGGAATGGCTTGGACAGCTGCTGGTGGGGATACACTACCAGTTGAATCAGTAACTATGAATGGCCAAGGCAAGTTAGTGTTAACAGGGCAATTAGGCGATGTTATGCAAGAATCTGCTAAGATTGCTTATGGCTTTGTAAGAGCTAATGCTAGCAAATATGGAATAGATGAAGACTTTTATAAAAAGACGGATATCCATATTCACTTCCCAGAAGGAGCTATTAAAAAGGATGGACCTTCTGCAGGTGTTACTATCATTACCTCAATAGTATCTGCATTAACTAATAAGAAGGTAAGAAGTAGTGTAGCTATGACTGGAGAGGTTACCTTAACAGGTAGAGTTTTAGCTATAGGTGGATTAAAAGAAAAATCAATTGCAGCTTATAGAGCTGGAATTGAAACTATAATAATACCAAAAGAAAATGAAAAAGATATAAACAAGATACCTGATGTTGTCAAGAGTAAATTAGAAATAATAACAGCTGATCATGTTGATAAGGTATTAAATAAAGCTATAATTGGAGTGGATACAATTGATTAAAATTAAAAATTCAGACTTTGTAACATCGGCAGTTAAAAAAGAACAATATCCAACCACTGGACTTCCTGAAATTGCATTTGTAGGTAGATCTAATGTAGGAAAAAGTTCTATAATAAATGCTTTAACTAATAGAAAAAAATTAGCTAAAGTAAGCCAGACGCCTGGAAAAACTAGACTTATTAACTTTTTTGTAATTAATAATGGAGAATTCCATTTAGTCGATTTACCTGGATATGGATATGCTAAGGTTTCAAAGACTGAAAAAGCTAGCTGGGGTAATACTATTGAAACATACTTAAGTGGTCGTAGTGAATTAAAAAGAGTGGTACTATTAGTAGACTCAAGACATAAACCAACAGCAGATGATATTCAAATGCATGAATGGATTAAGTTCTATGGATATGATGAAGTTATTATAGCAACAAAGAGTGACAAACTTTCAAATAATGAATTAAGAAAAAAAGAAAAAGACATTAGAGAGACTTTAAAATTAACCAAAGAAGATACTTTATACTTCTTCTCATCAGTTAATAAAAAAGGTAGAGATGAATTAATCGATAATCTTTTTAATGTATTAGTAGAAAATGAATAGTCTATTAGAATCATAAGGTTTTATGTTTTCTGATATAATAGAGATTAAATATAGTAACTAAAAAGCCCTCTGTTTAAGGACTGAGGGCTTTTTGCTGTATAAAAATAGTATTATTAAAAGGATTGTATGCAATATGAATTAATATATGCGTACTTTTTTACTCCATTTTACTCTATATAAAAAATACTTTATTTTATTATAATATTTAAAATATTACATTAAAAAACAGTGGCAATTATTATTCGAGGGAATATCATATACTATAAAACAAAAAACTATAAATCCCAAGGAGGAGTAAGTTATGGAAATGAATGAAATTCTAAATGGTTTAAATTCATGCGGTGGCAACGATAACATTGCACCACAATGCCCACCAAACCAAGGACCATTTTGTGGAGGCGGCTTTGGTGGTGGATTTGGCGGCTTTAGCTGGATTTGGATCTTATTAATACTCTTCTACAGCGGTGGATTTGGCGGCGGATTTGGTAATAATAATAACAGATGCTGCTGCAAGCAAGAAAAATGCTGCTGTAAGAAAGAACGTAGAGATTGCTGTTGCACAGGAAATTCAGGATATGGTGGCGGAGGCTTCGGAGGCTTCGGAGGATGCTCAAACTGGTTATTCCTATTAGTAATCCTATTCTTATGTAATGGTTGTTCAGGATTCGGAAACTGCGGAAATGGAAATTTATTTGGCGGACTTTGCTAGGATAAATTAGAAAGGAGAGATAGATATGTCAAGGAGAAGAAGAAGACGTGACAATTGTTGCTGTGAACCAGTATGCTGTGAACCAATGTGTTGTGAACCACAACCATGCTGCGGAGGCGGAAATATTTTTGGAGGAATGAATAGTTGTATTACTCCTATAATCTTCTTATTAATTGCTTGTGGAGCAGGTTTATTAAATAATAATTGTTCAGTTTTAATAATATTATTATTCTTACTATGTGGTGGCTCATTCGGTAGCTTATTTGGAGGAGCAGCTTGCTAATAGTATAGAGGATGGAGGGCTTATGGCCCTCCAAAAAAATGTCCGAAATTATAATCAAAAAAAATATTAGTACATATAATAAATAAATAGAATTATTATAGGAGGCACTAAATGTCTAAAAAAAGAAGGAGACATAGACGTGATAGAGAAGATATAGCTAGTGTACAAGGTGAGTTTAATAATAACCTTCCCTTTGGAATAAATCCTAATCAATTATTAAGTCTTTTAGGAGAAAATTTTGATTTAAATAATTTAGGAAATATGATGTCGTCAATGAAGGATAATGGAGTAAATTTGAATAACTTTAATCCAAATTCAGCTGCACAAGATCAACAAGTAAATAATTCAAGTAATCTTAATAATGGAAATAACACAAATAACATGAATAACATGAATAGTGGAAATGGATATGATTTTGGAGGTTTACAAGGGATTATAAATGCTCTTGGCATGAATGGCTTTAATCAGGCAAATAGTAATTTTAATAATACTTTTAATGAAGAGAATATTGGAATTAATGATGAAGTTATAAATGAAATAGATAAGGAAGAAGAAAGAGATTTTAAAGATAGGGGAGATGAAGAATATTTAGAGGTGGGTGAATTAAATAATAATATTATGGAAGAAGATGAAAACATACAAATGCTAATTTCTATAAAAAGTATAGTAGATGATAGGAAAGCTGACTTTATAGATAAGGTAATTGAGGCATATAAAAAAGGATTAATTTAAAATTTGAAAGTGCATAAAAATTTTTAATTAGTAAATAATATTATTGTACCGGAGAAGTATTCTCCTATAGCTAACTTAGAGAAATCTTTGTTTAAGCTAAAACCCCCCATCCCCCTTTAGGCCGCATATTGCGGCCTTTACTTTAAAAAACAAAAAAAGCTAGAAATTAATTCTAGCTTCTAATTATTTACAATTCTTACATAACCCATAAAAGAAAATTCTATTTGATAAAACTTTATATTCTGAGCATTCCTCAGCAGTATGGTTAAGAGTAGTAAAAGATATATTCTCTAAATCAGAAACCTTACTACAGTTTATACATTGAATATGAGCATGTTCATGTTGTTTAGCATCATATCTAAAATTACCTTCTCCAACATTAATTTCTTGTACTAAGCCAACTTCTACTAAAGTTTTTAGTGCTTTGTAGACTGTAGCTAAGCTCATTGTAGGATACTCAGGTTGAAGTGATTTATATATAATTTCTGCAGAAGGATGTTCATCTGTACTCATTAAATACTTGTAAACTGCTAATCTTTGAGGAGTAAGTTTTAGTTTCTTTTCTCTAAAGATAGAAGTTATATTTTCCATAATACACCATCCTTTTCTTATATTATAAGCTATTATATAATATATATTATCATATGTCAATACATATTTTGTAATAACAAATAGTTATAAATAATAAATATTAATTAAGCACATTTAAATAAAAATGAATTAATCAAAACTATTGAAATTGTCAAAATAATGTGATATTATAAATATGAGGTTGTTAATAAATTAACAAACTCTAAATTTGATAAATACATAGATAATAATAACACAAATTTAGGCAATAATATATACTATATAAATAATTTTATGTTTTAGGAGGGTAAATTATGGCGAAGTATAAAGTAGGAGATGAATTAATAGTTATAAATGATCCATCTGAGGAAAAGGAAAGAATAAGAGAATTAACTAAATTAACAAAGGAAGATGATTATGCTCAAATTTCTTGGGGTATAAAGATTTTAGATGTAGAGTATGATAAACCATACGTAACATTAACATATAGAAATGTAGATGGAGAATTAAATAAGGTATTTGCAGAATGCAGAGATATTGAAAATTTTGATCATGAAAAGGTTCTGGAAAAAGCTTTATTAAAAGCATTTACTAACGAAATAATAAATATTTCAGTAGTGAAAAATAGTAGTCATTGTAAATTATAAAAGAGGTTTTACCTCTTTTATTTTTTACCTTTTAATGCAATATTAAGTTTGAATTTCCAGGTTATTTAGTTATAATAGTATTGAATAAATATTGTTAAGGATGAGAGTATGGATATTTTTATTGCAAGGCAAGGTATTTATGACTTAAATGAAAAAGTAGTAGCCTATGAATTATTATATAGGAACTCAATTAAGAATAAATATGATATAGAGATAGAAGATGAAAAAGCTACATATCAAGTAATAGATAATATATCTTCATTTGGATTAGATGTTTTAACAGAGAATAAGAAAGCATTTGTTAATTTTTCTGAACAAGTAATAAAAGATAATGTAGCAACCCTTTTGCCAAAAGATAATGTAGTTATTGAGGTATTGGAGACAGTAAATCCATCACAAGAAATAATAAATAAATTAACTGCACTAAAAGAACTTGGATATAGTATAGCCTTAGACGATGTAGTAAGTTTAGATTATGTAAAAAAATTTGTTGGTATAGTAGATATAGTTAAAATAGATTTTATACTATGTGATAAGCAAGAAATAAAAGAAGTAGTATTTTTCTGTAAAAAAAATAATATAAAAGTATTAGCAGAAAAAATTGAAACTAAAGAGGATTTATTTGAGGCTAAGAACTTAGATTGTGATTACTTTCAAGGGTATTATTATAGCAAGCCATCAGTATTCCTAGGTAAGGATATATCAATTAAAAACACAAGCATATTTATGCTTTTAGTTGAACTTGTTAGGGAAAATTACAATTTAGATAAAGTAGATTATATAATGAAAACAGATTTAGCCCTTACATATAAATTTTTAAGATTTATTAACTCATCTTATTTTAATTTCTTGCAAGAAATTAAATCAATAAAGCAAGCAATAATGTTAATAGGAAGAGGAGAATTAAGAAAATGGTTGTCTATTTTAACAGTTTCAGAAATGTCTCCTCAAAATGAGGAGTATACTAAGAATATTATAATTAGAGCTAGGCTATGTGAAGAAATTGCTAGTGCTATTAATCTTAAGGATTCTTCATCAGCTTTTATGGTTGGTTTATTTTATAATATAGATGAGATGATAGATAAAGACATACATTATGTTGTTAAAACGTTGCCTCTAAATAAGGATGTTAAAAGGGCTTTACTTGGAGAAGAGAATATTTATAGAAATATCTTAGAACTTTCTATAGCTTATGAAAACTTAGATAAGGAGAATATAGAGAAACTCTGTAAGAAATTGATTATAAATGAGGGGAAATTATTAGACTTGTACTATAAATCACTGGAATGGGGTAGGGATATATCGAATTAAGTCGAAAAATGAAAAATGAAAGATGCTTCTAAATACTTCCTTTTAGTTACAAAGTATAATATAATATAAGCAAATTTTTGATTCCGTTTTCAAAGAAGGGGTATGGAGGGAATAGTTATGGGTAAGTGTCCATTTTGGTCAACAAAGAAAGAAAGGGTCAATTGTTATAGCGAATGTCCGATGCATACTATAACAAGTGGAGATGAATTATGTCCATTTAAAGAACTATCAATGTCTGAAAGTAAAGTCTCATTTATAGATAATATGAATGAAGAAGTTTTTTATTCACAAGATAGACTTTTAAACTATGGAGAAAATGATAAGGTAATAAATTACTAAAAATAATGGGCTGTTGTATAAACAGCCCAAATTAAGAATTAAAAACTAAAAATGAAGAATTATTGATGTAATTCTTGCAGAATTACTAAAATTAATTTCTTTTCAAAACTCCTTCGGGAGTTTTTTCATTATTAATTCTTAATTTTTCATTGTGCAACAGCACTTAATTTTTTATTTTATACACTTATGAAGTAAATCTTGTTTTAGACTCCATAAATCTTCAGATAAATCTACATAGTAAGTATGAGGATTTTCAAATCTAAGTATTTCTGGCCACATCTTTAGGCTTTCGTTTTTAGAAAACTCTTTTATTTCTAAGACAGAAGGGCTTTCATATACTTGTTTTCCTTTTTCAAAAACTTTTACCATTAATTCTTTTACATAATAATTAGTAACAGTTTTTCTCTTCCATGTTTCAATTGGATGGAAAATTTCTAAAGGCTTACTTTCATCAATAACTTCATGATTTAAAGCTATAAGATCAGCAATAGCATTATGACTTTCTTTATCATAAATTCTATAGATTTTCTTAAATCCTGGATTAGTTATCTTTTCAGTATTTTCACTTATTTTTATCTTAGGAATAATTTTATTTTCATTATTTTCTACTGCTACTAATTTATAGACTCCACCGAAAACTGGTTCAGATTTCGCTGTAATTAATCTTTCACCAACTCCAAAGGAATCTATAGTTGCACCTTGATTTAGAACATCCCTAATTATATGCTCGTCTAAAGAGTTAGAAACTATTATTTTACAATCTTCATATCCAGCTGCATCTAATATTTTTCTGCATTTTTTAGTTAAGTAAGTAATATCCCCAGAGTCTATTCTAATTCCTGTAGGTCTCTTACCTTGAGGTTTTAATACTTCATCAAATACTTTAATTGCATTTGGTAATCCTGATTTTAATACATTGTAAGTATCTATAAGAAGTGAACAATTATCAGGATACACTTCTGCCCAGGCTTTAAAAGCATCATATTCAGTATCAAATAGTTGAACCCAACTATGGGCCATAGTACCTACAGCTGGAACATGGAAGTACTTATCAGCAATTGTACAGGCTGTTGAGTCACATCCACCTATTATTGAAGCCCTTGCACCATAGATAGCTCCATCATATCCTTGAGCTCTTCTAGAGCCAAATTCCATAACAGTTCTTCCATCAGCAGCTCTACAGATTCTATTAGCCTTAGTAGCTATTAGAGTTTGGTGATTAATTGTAAGTAATATCATAGTTTCTATAAATTGAGCTTGAACTACAGGTCCTCTTACAATTACTAATGGTTGATTTGGGAATACAAAGTTTCCTTCTGGTATAGCCCATACATCACATTCAAATTTAAAGTTCTTTAGATAATCTAAAAATTCTTCAGAAAATAAATTTTTATTTCTTAAATAATCTATATCAGAATTTGTGAAATTCAAATTGTTTAAGTATTGAATTAATTGTTCAACACCAGCCATTATACAATAGCCACCACCATCTGGTACTCTTCTAAAATACATATCGAAATATGCAATTTTATTTTGAATTTCTTTGTTAAAGTATCCATTTGCCATAGTAAGTTCATAAAAGTCTACTAACATAGTAAGATTACGTTCGTTAGTAACATCAAATCTTATTAAATTTTCCATTTTTAACTCCTCTTAAATAAATATCTTTAATAGTGAAGAAATTAGTTTTTCATCATTCACTATTAATTTTTCATTGTGCGATAGCACTTGGGTTATGCTATTATTTTAGCAACTTATATAAAATTTAAACTATATATGATTTCAATTTAGTTATTTTACTTAAATAATAACTTTGATTTATAATTGTAAAACCTATAAGATGTATATTAGTAATTGAACTATATAAATACACAACTATTGTACCTCTATAAATTAATTATTACAATATAGTTATTTACACAATAAATAAGTCAATAATATAGAGAGAAAGGAAGCAATATGAAAATATATCTTGATAATTATCAAAAAGAAGCAGTTTACATAAATGAAAAAAATACTTTAGTAGTTGCAGCACCTGGTTCAGGAAAAACTACTGTTATTATTAATAGAGTTGATCATTTAATTAGTGATTTAAAGGTAAAGCCATATAATATTATTGTTATAACATTTACAAGGGCAGCTGCTGATAATATGAGAAGTAGATATAAAACTGTGTTTAACAGAGAGGAAGCACCTTTCTTTGGGACATTTCATGGGTTATTTTATAAAATTCTTTTGAAAGAAGGATTTAATATTTCAATAATTAACTCTTCAGTGTCTTATAATTTAATAAAAGGTGTTTTATCTAAGTATTCTGATGAAGTTAGTGATGATAAAATTAAGGAAGTATTAAATAATATTTCATCTTATAAAACATCTTTGCAATCCTTTGAAGAATTTAAACCTTCTTTATCAAGGGATATATTTGACGAGGCTTATGAAAAATATGAGGATTACAAAAATAAAAATAAATTATGGGATTTTGATGATTTATCTCTGCAAGTAATAAATTTATTTCGAGAAGATAGATATATAAATAAGTATTCATCATTATTTAAGTATATATTAGTAGATGAATTTCAGGATTGTGATGAACTACAAATCGAATTTTTAAAACTACTTAATGGAGAGGCTTCGCTATTTGCAGTAGGAGATGAAGATCAATGCATTTATAGTTTTAGAGGTTCTAAGCCTGAATATATGGTAACCTTTGATAAAATATTTCGTGGTGGTAAAAAAATATATTTATCTATTAACTATAGAAGCAATGAAAATATAGTAGAAGCTTCTAAAGAAGTAATAAAAAATAATATAGGCAGAAATAACAAGGTTATTAAGGCATATAAGAATACTGAAGGTCATATTAAGTATTCCACACCTTTTGATGAAAGACATCAAGGAGAAGAAATTTCAAGTATTTTAAAGGCATCTATAGATGATTTTAAGGAAAATGCTATTTTATATAGAACTAATATGGAAGCAAGAAGTATAATAGATACCTTTACTAGAAATAAAATTCCATTTATTTTACTTGATAAAGGATATAACTTTTTTGATCATTTTATATGTAAAGACTTATTAGCCTACTTAAGGCTAGCTATAAATAATAAAGATAGAGAATGTTTTTTACATATAATAAACAAGCCTTTTAGGTATGTTAGCAAAGCTAATTTAGATTATGTAAGAAGCTATAGGGAAGAGAAATGTCCTTTTGATATTTTAATAGAAAAGAAGGATACACCACCTTATCAAGCTAAGAAAATAGATGATTTAAGAAAGGATATTATTCATCTTAATAAACTATCTTTATCCTCAGCTATACAATTTATTATTTCAGAACTAGGATATATTGATTACTTAAAAGCATATTGTGAAAAGTATAATCAAAGTTTTAATGATTATGAAGATATCTTAGAGGAATTTAAAAGTGCATGCGATGGCATTAAAACAATTGTTGAATTATTAATCCATGTAGAGGGTGTAAGACAACAAATAGAAGAAAGTAAGGAAGTTAAAGAGGGAGTTATCTTAAGTACAATACATGGTGTTAAAGGTATGGAGTTTAAGAATGTATTTTTAATTAATTGTACAGAGGAAACTATACCCCATAAATCTTCAATAGATGAAAACTTAGAAGAGGAAAGAAGACTTTTTTATGTAGGAATAACTAGAGCTATTAATAATCTTTATATTTTTTCTCCTAAGACTCAAAGGGGAAGATTTAAAGAGGTATCTAGATTTGTTTTTGAGGGCAACTTTGATGAAGCAAATGATAGTAAGGATTATGGATTAGAAATAGGAGATATGATTATTCATAAAGCATATGGGGAAGGCAAAATTAAAGAGATAAATAAAGATACAGTAAAGATTGATTTTATTGATGGAATTGCAAGAAGCTTTTCTTTAAAAGTATTATTAACTAATAATATTATTACTATAATTAAGTAAGTGTTCACTATTTTGGAAATAGATTGTATAATCATATTGTGGCAATAAAAGGATAAAATTAAGATCGTTTGTAATGAGGTGTATAATATGGATAATGTGAATTTAAGCAAAATTAAATTTGCACTAGATGTTGGAACTAGATCTTTAATAGGGACAGTAGGTATTGTTGAAGATAATAAATTTAAAATAATATGTGAAAAGTATTTAGAGCATGAAGAAAGAGCTATGATAGATGGTCAAATTCATGATATAGAATTAGTTGCAAAAGGTGTATCTAAAATAGTTAGTGAAATTGAAGAAGAGCTTAATATAAAAATAGAAGATGTGGCTATAGCAGCTGCAGGAAGGTTTTTAAAAACTGTAAATTCAGAAGGGGTTATAGATTTAAATCCTGATGAAGAAATTAATAAAGAAGATATAAAAACCTTAGAACTTGTATCTGTTAAGGCTGCTGAAAATGAAATAAATAAAAGTACAGAAGGCAAGCTTTACTGTGTAGGTTATTCTGTAAAAAATTATTATTTAAATGGATTTGTTATATCTAATTTAATTGGTCATAAAGGTGAAGAAGCAAGAGCTGAAGTGATTGCAACTTTTCTTCCAAGATCAGTTATAGATTCTTTATATACAGTTATGAAGAAGGTAGGGCTGAGAGTAAATAATATTACTTTAGAACCTATCGCTGCTATTGAAGCAGTAGTTCCAAGAAAACTTAGGCTTTTAAATATAGCATTAGTTGATATAGGGGCAGGAACTTCTGATATAGCAATAAGTTCAAAAGAAAGTATATCTTCATATGGAATGGTACCACAAGCAGGGGATGAGATAACAGAAGTTATAGCACAAGAATGTTTAGTCGATTTTAATACTGCTGAATACATAAAGAGAAATTTATCATTAAAAGAAAACATAACATATACAGATATTTTAGGCCTTGAGAACACTATAAGTTCAGAGAATCTTTTAAAAGTTGTAAGACCTGCAGTTAGAAAAATTGCAGAAGCTATATCAGTAGAAATAATAGAACTTAATGCAGGTAAAGCTCCAAGTGCATTATTTTTAATAGGAGGAGGAGCTCATACTCCATGGATAGTAGATGAGTTAAGCATAGCTTTAGGGATACCAGTACAAAGAATAGCTATAAAAGATAGAACAGCTATAGAAGAGTGTATAAGCAGTAATGATTTAGGCTCAGCTGGAGTAACTGTTTTAGGTATAGCATTAATGTCTATAAAGCAAGGGAATAATGACTTTATTGAAGTAATACTTAATGGTACACCAGTTACTATGTTAAATTCGCATAACCATAAAGTAATGGATGTTATTATTCATGCAGGAGTAAATCCTAATATGATTTTAGTGAAGAATGGAAAAAACTTAAGATATAAAGTAAATAATGTGAAGAGGATAGCTTTTGGAGAAAGAGGAAAGAATCCTATAATTAAGGTAAATGGTAAGTTAGAAAGTTTAGAGAAGGTAGTAAGCACAGGAGATATTATAGAAATTGAGTATGCAATTCAAGGTAAGGATGCTAATCCTAGAATTATAGATCAAATTAAAGAATTTAATACTGTTAGTTTTTATCTTGATGAAAAACTTGTAAATCTAGAGCCTATAATTTTAGTTAATGACGAAATAAAAACAATTGAATACCTGATTCAAGAAAATGATAATATAAGTATTATCTTACCTAAAACTATTGGGGATATAAAAAAGCACATATTAAAAAATAATATTAATATTAAAAAGAATGGGGCATTACTTGATGATAATTACATAGTTGTTGAAGGAGATAAATTTAGCATAGATAATAAAGAAAATAACTATGGAATAGAATCTAAGAAAAGTGATGCTAATGAGATTAATGTTACTTTTAATGGTAAGCTTACTACTTTAAAAGGACAAAAGGAATATATCTTTGTTAATATTTTTAATTATGTAGATTTTAACTTAAAGGATGCAAAAGGAATAATAAACTTAAAGTTAAATGGAAATAAGGTAGGATATACTGAAAAAATTAATGATGGGGATAATATCGAAGTTTATTGGACGTAGATATAGTATATAAATTGAGCAGGAGTGTTTAACATATTATGCTCGGCTTCCGTCGCAAGCTCCAAGTCAGCTTACGCACAATATGTTAAAAACTCCTTAAATAATTTAATCTTGGAGATTCAGCCTACTAAAGGAAGAAATTCAGACAAGCTGAATTCCATAATAATTATTGAAATTCAGCTTGTCTGAATTTCAATAATTATTATGGAATTAGTGTATCAGTTAAAGATATAACTTTTTTGCAGACATTTGTCTTATGAAGCGTATTATATTTATATTGAAGTTATATTCGCATTTTGCAACTTATATACATAAAGAAATTAAAGGGGGCAATAAAATGAATTTTAAAGATAAAGCAATAAGTATAAAAAATGAGTTAATAGAAATAAGAAGAACCTTACATCAGCATCCTGAACTAGGAATGGAGGAGTATGAAACTTCAAAGTTTATAAAAGAATTTTTAAAAAAAGAAGGAATAGAGTACTTAGAAGTTGCTAAAACAGGTGTATGTGGAATTATTAGGGGAACTAAAGAGGATGAGTCTAAGAAGAATAGAACTATAGCACTAAGAGGCGATATAGATGCCTTACCTCTTTTAGATAAGAAGGTTTGTGAATATTCTTCAAAGGTTGAGGGTAAGATGCATGCTTGTGGTCATGATGGACATACAACTATATTACTTGGAACAGCTAAGCTTTTAAATCAAAATAGGAATTTATTTAGTGGAAATGTAAAACTGCTATTTGAGCCAGCTGAAGAAACAATAGGTGGAGCTAGATTTATGATAGAAGATGGAGTTCTAGAAAACCCTAGGGTTGATTGTGTATGTGGACTTCATGTAGAAGAAACATTGGAAAGTGGAACTATTATGGTTAAAGAAGGGGTAGTAAATGCCGCATCTAATCCTTTTACTATTAAAATAAAGGGTTCGGGTGGGCATGGCGCCTATCCTCACACTACTGTTGATCCAGTAGTGATAGCAAGTCATATAGTAATAGCACTTCAAACTATTGTAAGTAGAGAAATAAATACTTCAAATCCAGCTGTTATTACAGTTGGAAGTATTCATGGAGGTACAGCTCAAAATATAATACCAGAGGAAGTTACTATTAGTGGTGTTATTAGAACTATGAGCAAGGAAGATAGAGCTTTTGCTAAGGAAAGATTAGCTGAAATAGCTTGTGGAATATGCAAGTCTTCAAGGGCTACTTGTGATATAGATATAGAAGAATCTTATCCAAACCTGTATAATGATAGCAATATGGTTACTTTATTTAGAACTGGAGCAGAGAAGGTTTTAGGTAAGGAAAATATATTAGAACAAAAGTATCCTAAAATGGGTGTTGAAAGCTTTGCATATTTTGCAAATGAGAGACCATCAGTATTTTATTTCTTAGGTTCAGGTAATAAGGAAAAAAATATAGTTCACCCAGCTCATAGTAATTTATTTGATATAGATGAAAAATGCTTGCCACTTGGGGTAGCTATGCAATGTGAAATAGCTTTAGAATATTTGACAAAGTTTTAGAATATTTGACAAGAAGTTAAAATAATATTAATCTATTACAATGGGGAAAATAGTTTAGAATAAAGAAAACTAGGAGTGATTAGTTTGAAGATAGAAATAGGAACAAATGAAGCAGGGCAAAGGCTAGATAAATTTTTAAGAAAGCTTTTAAAGGATGTTCCTTTAAGTAAGATTTTTAAGGCCTTAAGAAAAGGTGATATTAGAGTAAATGGTAAGAAACAAAAGGAAAATTACACCCTATTAGTGGATGATGTAGTTGAAATAAAATATATCCAAAGCAATAAAGAAAAGCCAGAAGATAAGTTTATTAAGGTTGATGCTAGCGGTATGAAGATTACTTATGAAGATGCTAATATATTAGTTGTAGAGAAATGGCCAAATATATTAGTTCATCCTGATGCCAAAGGAAAGGAACCAAGCTTAACTGACTACGTATTATCTTATTTAAATGAAAAGGGAGATTACTTACCAGAAAATGAAGTAACTTTTACTCCTGCATCTTGTAATAGATTAGATAGAAATACTTCAGGTATAGTTATATTTGGAAAGAATTTTGAAGCACTTAGATCAGTAAATGAATTAATTAGAGAAGGAAATGTTGAAAAGTACTATAATACTCTAGTTAAGGGTAAGATTAAAGATGGGTTATATAAAGGATATATTCATAAAAATGAAGAAGCTAATATTTCTAAAATTTATGATGAAAAGATTCCAAATTCTAAGGAAATAGCTATGGAAGTCAAAACTATAAAGACTAATGGAGCATATTCATTCTTAGAAATAGATTTAATAACAGGAAGAAGTCATCAAATAAGGGCTCACTTATCTCATTTAGGAACACCTATTATCGGAGATAATAAGTATGGTGATAGAAAGTTAAATTCTTTCTTTGCTAATAAATTCGGATTAGATTGTCAATTCTTATATGCATATAAGTTAGTATTTAGAGAAACTAAGGATAAATTAAGTTATTTAAATAATAAGACTATAACAGAAAGTTTACCACCAGTATTTAAAAAGATTAAAAATGATGTGTTTAAATTTTCAATAAAATAAAAGGTGATTTAGATATGGAGCAAAAATCAGTTGGTCGTGGTTTCTTAATATTATCAATTGCAGGTATTGCTGGTAAGTTATTATCAGCATTATATGTTCCTTTATTAACCTATGTATTGGGTGATATAGGTTATGGAATATACGTAGCTGGATATGATATATTTGTATTTTTAATAGCAGTTACTAGTCTTGGTGCTCAGCCAGCTGTAACTAAGGTTGTAACTGAGTTAAGGGCAATAGGGCATCATAAGGATGCTCTAAGGGCAATGAAGCTTTCTAGAAGATATTTAGGGATTATAAGCTTTATTGTTGCCGCTATTTTTATGGCTTTGGCATTTCCCATAACAACTTTAATTAATAGGGAGAGATCGGTTTATACATTCCTATTTTTAGGACCTGCAATATTTTTTGCAGCTATTTTAGCTGCTTATAGAGGATATATGCAAGCTATAGAAGATATGGAGTCATTAGCTATATCTCAAATACTAGAGCAGTTTATAAATGTTATTTTAAGTTTAGTATTTGCAGTACTTTTACTTTCAGCTACTGGTAGCCTAGAATGGGGAAGTGCAGGGGGAACGGTAGGTACCTTCCTTGGAGCTATAGTTGCATTAATATATATTATACATATATTTAATAAGAAATCTTATTATGAAGAGGCAGAAAAACTTAATGTAGAAGGAAAGAGAAAAGTTTCTGATAGAAGAATAGTAAAGAAGCTTTTAATGTATGCAATACCGATAACTTTAGTTGCAGCAGTTCAAAACTTTGCAGGAGTTATAGATAGTATTACTTTAGCTAATAGTCTTTCATCTGCAGGTTTTGATGGAGATAATGTTGATAGACTAACAGCAGTTTTATCTTATTATAAAACTCTTATATATGTACCATTAGCTATTGTAACTGCTTTAGGAACTTCAATATTCCCAAAGATTATCCAAGCTTTTGTACAGAAAAATAGGAAAGAGTTAAAGATTCAAACAAGTTATTCTTTTAGAATGATGTATATTATAGTAATGCCAGCAACCTTTGGGCTTGCAATCTTAAGTAAGGAAATATATCATTTCTTATTTAATAAAATAGGTAATGAATATGTATTACTTATGTACGGATCAGCTTTATTAATTTTTATGTCTATAACTACAATACAAAATGTTATATTACAAGGAATTAATAAGCTATATCTAATAATTGTATCTGCAAGCCTTGGGTTAGTAGCTAAGATTATATTAAATGTATTCTTAGTATCTATGCCAAAGATAAATATAAATGGGGCAGTAATTGGAACTTTTGTTTCATTTATTATTCCAACAGTAATAAACCATAAAAAGATAACACAATTCTTTAAAGTTAAGATACCAGTAGTAAAACAAGCTTTAATTCCAACGATTTGTTCTATATTAATGTCTATACTTATAGTTGTTGTAAAGTACCCTGTAGTAAAAATTGCGGAATTTTTAGGCGGGGGAAGAATGGTAATTGGAGTGGCTACATTAGTATTAATAGCAGTTGGAGGAGTAGTATATTTATATACTATGATTTATTTTGGAGGTATAAGAAGAAAAGACTTAGACTTAATATCGCCAAAATTATTTAAGTATCTACCAAGAAGATTAAGAAAACAATTAATATAGACAGTTGACAATTAATAATTAACAATTAATGAGAAAACTCAGCCGAGGCTGAGTTTTTTATTAATTTATTATCAGTAATTTGGAATAAATTACATCCTTAATTATCAATTATCTATTCTTAATTATTCATTGTGCGTTAGCACTTACTCTTCTTCTATACCAAAAAAGCTTAGAGCTGTAAAAAGACCAAAGGTAACAAATATTATTATTAAATTTTTTATTATCATCATATCATTAAACATATTTCTACTTAAAACTTTAAGTACAATAAAGATTAATATTGCAAGTAATATAAAAATTATTATATTGCTTTTAGATAGATTTAAGTATATATGCTTTTGAATTTCTATAAGGTTTATAACTAAACTTATTAATGAGGTTATAAATAGAGTTATTCCGTATCCCATAATATTTACACCTGGGATTCCTATAAAGATAAATAAACATACTATCTCTATTGCAGATACTATAAGGGAGTTTCTAAGAATTATTCCTTGTTTATTTAAGCCATTAAGTATTCCAAACATAGTATTTGCAGTAAATAATATTGGGGCACTTAATGATGCTATCTTTATATAGTCACCTAAGTCATCTCTTCTAAATAACATAATACCTAATGAATCTGGAATAAGAGTACATATTACTGTTGTTGCAAGTCCTAATAAAAAAGCTATTTTCATTACTTTTTTTATCCTAAGTGAAGCATTATAGTAATCACGTCTGCTAATAGTTTCAGAAAGGTCAGGAACTATTAAAGAGTTTATTGACATAATTACAATCATAGGAAAGGTAACTATAGTTAAAGCCATACCTGTAAACTTTCCTATCATTCCTAAAGCTGTAGTTGCATCAAAACCTGCAGCAATCAATCTTCTTGGAACTAGTAGAGTTGAAGCTGTTCCAAATAAATTTCCTAAGAAGCCATTTAAACATAGAGGAAGTGCAATTACTAGGATGTTAAAAAGTAATTGAGATGCTCTTTCAGGCTTATCAAAGGATTTAGGAGTTTCTCTAGATAATTTTTTATAATATAGAAATAATAAAATCAAACTCTGCAGTTCTCCAATAGCTAGGGATAAGTAAGCTAGGGTAACTAAAGAAGTTATAGAAGTTGACTTAAAAGCAAAAATCAATAAAGTAATAGTAATTATCCTCATAGCCTTTTCTAAAATATCTATAAAGGAAGGGACTACAATTTTAGAAGTACCTAAGAAGTAACCTTTTAAAATATTAGAAAGAGCTATGAATACCATAGCAGGACAAGTAATCCTAATAGCATTAACAGTTCTAATATCATGAATTCCATATTTACTTATGTATGGTGCTAAAAAGAAGACTAAAGCGCCTATAGCAATTGCCCAAATAACATTAAAACCAGCTACAGATCTAATAGTTTTACTAATATTATTAAATTCTCCTTTTGCCTTATACACTGCAGAAGTTCTGGAAATTGCTGCAATTATTCCAGCTGTCATTAGACATATAAAAAGATTGTAAATGGGCATAACTAAACCATAAAGGCCAACTCCAACAGGACCTATAAGATTTGATAAGTAAATAGAAAAAATAAAGCCCAATATTCCAGTTGTAATATTCGACGTTGTAAGAAGGATAGAATTTCTTAAAAAGCTATCTTTCTTCAAAGTATTCACCTCCAATCAATACATTTATATCTATTCTTTCTTATAAGAGTTTATGCAAGAAGAAAAGTAAAGAGAATAAATAAAGGGTTAAATGAAAACAAATATTATAAATAATAAATAAAACTGTTATAAAATAATACCTTCATAAATATAAATATAATGTAACTTATGTAATATGGAGGTGTTTTAATATGGGTAAAACAATAGTTTTAAATTTATCAGATATAAAATTTAAAGGTAATATCTTAGATGTTGGCGAGAATTTTGGAGTTATTTATAATTTATCAAAAGAAATAATGAATGAGATTTCAGTAGATTATGTTAGTGAAAATAAAGATGGAGAACTAAAGGAAAATGAATATGATACCTGTACAATGTTTTTCTCTTTAAGTAAGATGTGGAACGGTTTTAGTCGAGCAAAGATAATAGAGGAAGTTAGTAAGTATATAAAGGTTGGAGGAGAAATATATATTTGGGATATTAATAAAGAAGTACGTGATATGATAAATAATAAAATAATTGCAGTAATGCCATCAGGGAAATTTAAAGAGTTTGAATTTAAAAATTTAAATCCTATTATAAAATCAAATATGGAAGAAAATAAAAAACTCCTTGAAAAATCTTATAAAATAGAAGAAACTAAATTATGGGAAGATATTCATTTTATTAGGGGTAAAAAAATATAAAATTCGCTAAATTTGAAGGGAGATAACATATGAAGATTTTACTTACAGCTATTAATTCAAAATTCGTTCACAGCAATTTAGCTGTTAGATATTTAAAGGCTTTTACCAAGGATATAGATTATGATTGTAACATTAGAGAGTTCTCAATTAATGATAGAGAAGAAAAAATATTAGAGGAAATAATAAAAGAATCACCCAATGTAGTTGCATTTTCTACTTATATTTGGAACATTGAAATGATAAAAAGATTATCTAACTTAATTAAATTAGTAGATGAAAATATAGAAATCCTATATGGTGGACCTGAGGTTTCTTATGATAGTCAAAACATATTAAGAGAGCTTAATGGGGACTATATTATAGAAGGTGAAGGAGAAAAAACATATAGGGAGTTTGTTGAATATAAGTTACAGGAAAGAAACTTAGAAGATATCAGAGGATTGTATTATAAAAAAGATAATAATATTTTCTTTAATGGAAAAAGACCTCTTATGAATATGAATGAAGTAGTATTTCCTTATGAAGAAGATGAAAATTTAGATAATAAGATAGTTTATTATGAATCAAGTAGAGGATGTCCCTTTAACTGTAGTTACTGTTTATCTTCGACAATTCATGGAGTGCGTTTCTTAGATATTGAAAGAGTTAAAAGAGAACTTTCTTACTTTATTAAAAAGGAAGTAAGGCTTGTTAAGTTTGTTGATAGAACCTTTAACTGCAATCATAAATTTACAATGGCAATTTGGGAATTTTTAATTAATCAGGATACTAAAACACAATTCCATTTTGAAATATCGGCAGATCTTTTGAAGGATGCTGAACTGGAATTACTTAGAAAAACTCCAAAGGATAGATTACAATTTGAGGTTGGAGTTCAAACAACTAATGATGAAGTTTTAAATAGAATTAACAGATTTGTTAATTTCAGTGATATAAAAGAAAAGGTAGATGAACTCTTAAAACTAAGAAATATAAAGCAACACTTAGACTTAATAGCAGGTTTACCAGGAGAAGATTATAATTCATTTAAAAGATCCTTTAATGATGTATATAGTATTAAACCAGAAGAGATTCAATTAGGATTTTTAAAATTACTAAGAGGCGCATCTATAAGAGAAGAAGCAGTAGCATATGGAATGAAATTTTCTCCATATCCACCTTATGAAATTTTAAAAACAAAGGATCTAAGCTATGAAGAGTTATTAAAGCTTAAAAAGGTTGAAGAAATGGTAGATAAGTACTATAACTCTCAAAAGTTTAATAACATAATAAATTATTTAGTTAAGCAGTTTGATAATCCTTTTGATTTTTATTATGAGCTTGGAAATTATTTTGACAAGAAAGGATATTTTAATAGAAATATCGGAAACAGTGAATATTATAAGGTATTTTTAGATTTTAATATGGAAATATTAAAAGGAGATAAAGATATATTAAATGAGTTGTTAAGATTTGATTACTTAAATTTTAATAAGAAAAGAGGGATACCTGACTTTATAGGAAGAAGTATAAAGAGGGAAGAAGAGGAAGAAATAAAAGATATGCTTAGGCATAAATATTCATTTAAAGAGTATTATTTAGAGTCTTTTGATATTGATATACAGACATTTTTAAATGAATCGATAATTCTTAAAAAGAAGGCCTATTATTTATTTGGTTATGGAGGTGATATTATCCATATAACTGAGGAGATAAAAGAATATTAAGAAAAGTTAAATAGCCTTAAAATATCATCAAGAAAACAATTACATAACATAAAATATAATGGTTCTTTCCTCAGACTGGGAATAAAAATGTTGAAAAATATAGGAAACAGTGTATAATGTATAATAGAATAAAGTAATTAATACTATATAAAGCATTAATTACTATATTATTATTATTAAATATAATAAAGGTGGTGAGATTTTGGCATTAGAAGCAATAAATGAAATAAAGAAGGCTGAAGATAAGGCTGAAGAATTAATTCAAGAAGCTACAGCTAAGGCAAAGGAAATACTAAAGGTTGCAAATATTCAAGCTGAAGATGAATACAACAAAATAGTGGAATCTGCTAATTTAAAAAAGAGTGAAACTATAAAAAAGGCTGAAGATGATGGGAATTCAGAAGCAGCACCTATTTTATCTAAGGGTGAAAATGAAGTGATTGAAATCAAAAATATTTCTGAAGACAAGAAGAATAATGCTATTAATTTAATCGTTGAGAGGATAGTGAAGATTCATGGCAATAGTTAAGATGAAGAAATTCACTTTGCTTACCTTCGAATCTAAAAAACAAAAGCTACTAAAAGAAATTCAAGGCTTATCTGGAGTAGAATTCATAAATTTACAAGATGAAGAATTACAAGATAAGTATGAGGATTTAAAAGCTTTATCTAAAGACGATATGGATTTAGAGTGTGTAAAATATGAAGAAAGTTTATCAAAAGCTAAATATGGTCTTGAATTCTTAAGCAAATATGTTCCAAGGAAATCTGGAATTAAAGCTTTAAGAGAAGAAAAGCAATCATTAACTTTAGATGAATTAGGTGAAAAGGTAAAATCATCTAATTGGATTGAAAGTTATGATAAGGCAAAAGAAAAGGATGGACAATTAGCTGATTTAGATTCACAGGTAACTAAGTTACAGGCTGAAATTGATACTTTAACACCTTGGCAAGATTTAGATGTAAGCTTTAGTGAAATTAAATCATTAAAGAATACTTCTTATTATATAGGAACTATATCCAAATCTTATGAGGATACTTTATTACAAGAGTTATCAAATGCTTATGTAGAAATAGTATCTAGAAGTACAAATGATATTAATTTATTAATTTTAGCAAATAAGGATTACAATGAAAATATTTCTGAAATTCTTAGAAGTGTTGGATTTACTTCCTTTAAAACAGAGCATAATGATGTGCCATTAAAGCTAATTTTAGACTTTAAACATAAAATTGAAGAAATTCGATCAAAGAAATTCTTCGTAAAAGAAGAAATTGCAAATTATGAAGAGGATTTAAGAAATTTAGAAATTGCATATGATTATTTCGCTAGTAAAGTAGAAAGAAATAAAGTGGCAAAAAACTTCTTAAAAACTAAGAATATAAGTGCAATTCAAGGTTGGATATCAGAGGAAGATAGTGAATTATTAACAGAAGCTTGCAAAAAGGTTCTTAAGGATGAATACTACATAGAGTTTGAAGATGTTAAAGAGGATGAAATAGATGACGTACCTATTAAATTAAAAAATGGAGAGCTAGTATCTGCATTTGAAAGTGTTACTGGTATGTATAGTTATCCGAAATACAATGAAGTAGATCCTACTCCACTTCTTGCACCATTCTACTTAATATTCTTTGGTATGATGGTAGCAGATGCAGGATATGGTTTAATAGTACTAATAGGATCATTCTTAGCACTTAAATTCTTAAAGCTAAGTGATAGTATGAAGGATTTTGCAAAGTTCTTCTTCTACTTAAGTTTCCCAACAATATTCTTTGGGTTGATTTACGGATCATTCTTTGGTGATATAGTAAAACTTCCAACTCAATTAATTGATACAAATAAAGATGTTAATACCATTCTTATCTTATCTTTAGCCCTTGGAGTAATTCAAATCTTCTTTGGACTATTTGTAAAGGTCTATAGTTTAGTTAAGATGGGTAAAAAGCTAGATGCATTACTAGATGCAGGATCATGGATAATTACATTAGCATCTATTGGCGGAATAGTTGCTGTTAAGTTCTTAGACTTACCAAGTTTCTTAGGAACAGTATTTATAGTAACTACGGTAATAGGTATGGTACTTATAGTTATAGCTGGAGGAAGGGCAGAGAAATCTGTTGGTGCTAAAGCAGGCCAAGGGTTATATTCTTTATATGGTATAACTGGATATGTAGGAGACTTAGTTTCATACACAAGACTTATGGCACTAGGACTTGCAGGTGGATCTATTGCTGGGGCATTAAATCTTTTAATTAATACTCTACCAGGAGTGGCAGCAATAATAATAGGACCAGTATTGTTTGTATTATTCCATATATTTAACTTAGGATTATCATTACTTGGAGCTTATGTTCATACAGCAAGGCTTCAATATGTTGAATATTTCTCTAAGTTCTATGATGGTGGTGGAAGACCATTTAATGCATTTAAAGGATCAGAAAAATATATAAGGATCAAAAGAAATTAGGAGGAATTATAAATGGAAATGTCATGGATTCAATATTTTATAGAAAATAACGGTGGATTAGTTTTTGCAGCGATGGGAGTTGCATTAGCAGTTGGTTTAGCTGGTATAGGTTCAGCTAAAGGTGTTGGTATAGTTGGGGAAGCAGCTACAGGTTTAGTTACAGAAGAACCGGAAAAGTTTGGTAAGGCTTTAGTTCTTCAATTATTACCAGGTACTCAAGGTTTATATGGTTTCGTTATAGGTTTCTTAATATTTACTAAGATGACTTCAGGTATGCCATTAGAACAAGGTTTATACTTATTAGGAGCAGGTCTTCCAATAGCTTTTGCTGGACTTTGGTCAGGTATAGCTCAAGGTAAGGTTGCAGCAGCTGGTATTCAAATATTAGCAAAGAACCCAGAACACAATACTAAAGGTATTATCTTAGCAGCAATGGTTGAAACATATGCATTATTAGGATTCGTTATTTCATTTATGTTAGTAAACAAAGGATTCTAGGATTGGAGAGAATAGGCGATGGCAAATATTAATAATCTAACTTCAAAAATCCTTAGGGATGCTGAAGAAAGAAAGGAAAGCATTTTAGCTTCTGCTGAAGAAGAAAAGAATAAGATTCTTTCTAAAAAAGTAGCTAAAGCCAGAGAACTAGAAAAAGAAATAATACAAAAGGCTGAAGCTGAGGCAAAAACTAAAAAAGAAAGAATAATATCTTCTGCTTCTTTAAAAGTAAGAAACAATAAGTTATCTGCAAAACAAGAAGTTATTAAAGACGTTTTTGATAAAAGTGTAGATGTTCTAGCTGCTATTTCTGGAGATGATTTTTTAAGATTTATTAAAAGTTCAATATTATCTTTAGGAAAAATAGGAGAACAAAATCTTATTTTAAATAAAGCAGGAATGGAATTAGTAGACCTTACTTTTATATATGATTTAAATCAAGCATTAGGAGATAATGGTAATATAAAGTTAAGTCCTACTATAGGGAACTTTAAAGGTGGATTTATTCTTGAAAGTAATGGTATAGAAATAAATAACACATATGAAGCTTTAGTAAGTTCATTAAAGAATGAATTGGAGTTTGAAGTAGCTAATGTGTTGTTCAATTAAGGAGGGTAAGAAATGGATAAAATGAAGTTTACCCAAGCAGTATCAAGAATATGGGTTTTAGAAACTAAACTCCTTGATAAGCCAAAAGTTGAAAGAATGATTGAAGCTCCATCTGCAAGTGAAGTTCTTAGAATATTAAATGAAACAGAATATTCAAATGTATCATCAAATATAAAAAGAGCAGAGGATTATGAAGAAATTTTATCTGCGGAACTTAAAAGAGTATATGATTTAGTATATGAAATAAGTCCTGTTAAAGAAGTAGTTAAGATAATGAGTTTAAAATATGATTATCATAATGTAAAAGTTCTTTTAAAGGGAAAAGTTCTTGGAAAAGATTTATCTTCAATGATTATAAAGCTTGGAAATTTAGATTTACAAGAAATTAAACGTAAAATAGATGGAGATAATTATAAAAGCTTAAATGGAACTCTTGGAAAAGGAGTTCAAGAAGCTATGAAGGTCTTTGAAGAAACTAAAGATCCTCAAAAGATAGATATAATTATTGATAAATATATGTATAAAGAATTAGTAGAAATTCAAAAAAGCTTAGATTATAAGTTTATAGATAATTTAGTAAAAGCAATGATAGATTCTACTAATATAAGAACATTACTTAGAATTAAAAAGCAAAACAAAGGAAGAGACTTTGCTGAGGAAGTTATAGTAGATGGTGGGGCAATAGATAGTAGTAAATTAGTTGCTTTATTAAATGAATCACCAGAAAATATAATGACTAAACTTCAAAGCACTATCTATTCAGACTTAATTAAAGAAGGGTTTGAAGGATATATTGCAACAGAATCTGCAAGTCTTTTAGAAAAGTTAAGTGATAATTACATTATGGAATTAATGAAGGATTCTAAGTTAGTTACTTTTGGACCAGAGAAGATTTTATCATATATATATGCTAAAGAAACTGAAATAAAAGTAATAAGAATTATAATGGTTGGCAAGCTTAATAATATTGCTGAGGAAGTAATAAGAGAAAGGTTGCGTGATATATATGCATAAGAAAATAGG
>JAHAIU010000009.1 GCA_018372555.1 Clostridium sp. | reverse complement strand
TTATTCCAGAATTAAAAGGAAAATTAGATGGTGGTGCTCAAAGAGTTCCAGTTACTACAGGTTCATTAACTGAATTAGTTGTAACTTTAGACAAGAAAGCTACTGTAGAAGAAATCAACGCTGCTATGGCTGCTGCTGCTAACGAATCATTTGGTTACACTGAAGATGAAATAGTTTCATCAGACGTAATCGGAATCACTTACGGTTCATTATTCGATGCAACTCAAACAAAAGTTATGACAGTTGGAGAAGAGCAATTAGTTAAAGTTGCTGCTTGGTACGACAATGAAATGTCATACACTAACCAATTAATAAGAACTTTAAAGTACTTCGTAACTAGATAATTAAATAGTTAAGTAATACTTAAAATAGAGCATTAATTATGGGTCTGGTTTTATAGAAAATCTATGAGGCCAGACCTATTTTAAATTAAGAATAAATACTTAAAGGTGCTGTCGTACAATGTAAACTCAAGAACGACAGTCCTATCCTTATAAATATAAATGAAATATAAAAGTTTCAAAAAATAAATTAAGAGGTGAAATCAATGAGCTTTAATAAGAAAACTATAGAAGATATCGATGTTAAAGGCAAAAAGGTTTTAGTAAGATGTGACTTCAATGTGCCACTAAAAGATGGTGTTATCACTGATGAAAATAGATTAAATGGTGCATTACCAACTATAAACTATTTAATAGAAAATGGTGCAAAAGTTATCCTTTGCTCACACTTAGGAAAAGATGCTTCTAAATCTTTAGCTCCAGTTGCTAAGAGATTAAGCGAAATGCTAAATAAAGAAGTAGTTTTTGCTAGAGATGAAGAAGTAGTAGGAGCTAATGCTAGAGCAGCTGTAGAAGCTATGAAAGATGGCGATGTTGTATTATTAGAAAATACAAGATGCAGAAAAGAAGAAACTAAGAACGTAGAAGATTTCTCTAAGGAATTAGCTTCTTTAGCTGATATATTTGTTAACGATGCATTTGGTACAGCTCACAGAGCTCACTGCTCAACTGTAGGAGTTACAGATTACTTAGATACAGCT
Organism: Clostridium sp.; assembly: GCA_018372555.1. Taxonomy (GTDB): domain Bacteria; phylum Bacillota; class Clostridia; order Clostridiales; family Clostridiaceae; genus Clostridium. Next base: position 35,171 of record JAHAIU010000009.1, on the reverse strand, counting down.
GTATGTGGATACTTAATTCAAAAAGAATTAAAGTTCTTAGGAGAAGCTGTTAATAATCCAGTTAGACCATTCGTAGCTATATTAGGTGGAGCTAAGGTTTCAGATAAGATAGCTGTAATCAACAACTTATTAGAAAAAGTTGATACATTAATCATCGGTGGAGGAATGGCTTACACATTCTTAAAAGCTCAAGGATACGAAGTTGGATCTTCTTTAGTAGAAGCTGATAGAATTGACTACGCTAAGGAAATGATCGAAAAGGCAGCTGCTAAGGGAGTTAAGTTCTTATTACCAGTTGACCACAGAATTGCTGCAGAATTCAAAGATGTAGAAGCAGTAGTTACAGAAGACCAAAACATCCCAGCAGGAAACATGGGATTAGATATTGGACCTAAGACTGAAGCTTTATATGCTGATGCAATTAAAGATGCTAAAACAGTTATTTGGAATGGACCTATGGGAGTATTCGAATTTGATAACTTCAATAAGGGAACAATTGCAGTTGCTAAAGCTATGGCTGATGCAGATGCAACAACAGTTATCGGTGGAGGAGACTCAGCTGCTGCTGTTAATATCTTAGGATTTGGAGATAAAATGACTCACATCTCTACAGGTGGTGGAGCTTCTCTAGAATTCTTAGAAGGTAAGGCTTTACCTGGAATAGAAGCTTTAAATAATAAATAAAAACAAGTTTTATTTATTAATGAAAAAATGAAAATTATAGTTAAAAGTTGCACTTTTTACTATAATGAAAGAATTAAGGAAATAATCCAGATAAAGCTGGATTAAGAAAAGTGAAGAATTGAAAAAATGAAAGTTATATTTAAAGGTTGTACGTTTAAATAAAAATGAAAGGATTATGAAAATAATCCAGTTAACTGGATTAAGTAAATCAAAAATATTTATAATTTTATTTAAGTGAAGTTATAAAATTAAATTTGATTTTAATTATTCAACTTAGTTGAATAACTTCATAAATTTTTTCACTCTTTCATTTCTTCATTCTTCCCATTAAAAATAAGAGGTGATTTAAATGAGAAAACCAATTATTGCTGGAAACTGGAAGATGCATTATACTCCAGCTGAGGCTGTAAAAGTTGTAGAAGAATTAAAACCATTAGTAGCAAATGCTACATGTGATGTTGTAGTATGTCCTACTTTTGTTTGTTTAGATGCTGTTTTAAAAGCAGTTGAAGGATCAAATATTAAAGTTGCTGCTCAAAACATGCACTTTGAAGAAAAAGGAGCTTTCACAGGAGAAGTTGCTCCAGGAATGCTTGAAGCTATGGGAGTTAGCTATGTTGTATTAGGACATAGTGAAAGAAGAGAATACTTCAATGAAACAGATGAAGCTTTAAACAAGAAAGTTAAAGCTGCATTTGCTCATAACTTAACTCCAATCCTTTGCTGTGGAGAATCTTTAGAGCAAAGAGAAAACGGAACAACTAATGATGTTGTTGGAGCACAAATCAAAGCTGATTTAGAAGGATTATCTAAAGAATTAGCAGAAAAAGTTGTTGTTGCTTACGAACCAATCTGGGCAATTGGAACTGGAAAAACTGCTACAAACGAACAAGCTAATGAAACAATCATGGCTATAAGAGCTGTATTAGCTGAAATGTTTGGAAAAGAAGTTGCTGATAAGATAAGAATTCAATATGGTGGATCAGTTAAGCCAAACACAATTAAAGATCAAATGGCTATGTCTGACATAGATGGAGCTTTAGTTGGTGGAGCTAGCTTAGTTGCTACAGATTTCTCACAAATAGTTAACTTTTAATTAATTAAAGCTGTGTAATAATTATTAGATAATTAGTACACAGCTTTTTAATTAATTAAAAATACAATAATGAAATGTAAAGTAATAACGAAATAGAAATCAATAAAAAACAAAACATAATAGAATAAATAATATAGAAGAAAGTTAATTTTTTATAAGAAAATAAAGATAAAAAGAGATTGTATTTGTAAATTTTAATTAAAATGCAAGCAATTGTATTATTAATTAATAATTATTATTAAAAATATTTTCTTGCAAAGGTTTAACTGGCTTGTACATTTATTGTTAAAATGAAGTAATTGTAGTATAATAAAGGTGAAATTAAAGAAAGATAATATTATATAAGTTGTGCTAGATATTTTGAATTAATTGAATTATATTTTCAATTAATAGCATTTAAGTAAAGTAAGCATTTTAGAGACTTATATAAAGAGTAAAATATATATGATTTCAATCTTATTATTTCATTTAAATAAGTTTAATGATTTTAACTTTATGACATATAAATAATATGGATTTAATTGATACATATATATAAGTATTGTCAATATAATTTCAAATATAGATTAAGTAAAATTTGGAGGGAATTATGGCGAAAAAACCTGTAATGTTAATGATATTAGATGGATTTGGATTAGCTCCAAAGTCAGATGGAAATGCTGTAGAAGCAGCTCAAAAACCAAATTATAATAGATTAATGGCCGAATATCCAAGCACACAATTACAAGCTAGTGGATTGTTTGTTGGATTACCTGATGGACAAATGGGTAACTCAGAAGTAGGACACTTAAATATTGGTGCTGGAAGAATTATATATCAAGAATTAACAAGAATAACTAAGGAAATAGAAGAAGGCGGATTCTTTAAGAATGAAGCTTTAACATTAGCAGTAGAAAATGCTAAGAAAAACAACTCTGCACTACATTTATTAGGATTATTATCAGATGGTGGAGTTCACTCACATATTGATCACTTAAAAGGATTGTTAAGATTAGCTAAAGATGCTGGATTAACTAAGGTATATGTTCATGCATTTATGGATGGTAGAGACGTTCCACCTTCATCAGGAAAAGATTTCATAGTTGAAATCGAAAAGTACATGAAGGAAATTGGAGTAGGTAAAATAGCTACTGTATCTGGAAGATACTATGCAATGGATAGAGATAACAGATGGGAAAGAGTAGAACTTGCTTACAATGCAATGGTTCTAGGAAAAGGTGAAGTTTCTTCATCAGCAGTAGAAGCTATTGATAAGTCTTACCATGATAATAAGACTGACGAATTCGTATTACCATCAGTAATAGATTCAGAAGGAACTATAAAGAATGGAGACTCAGTAATATTCTTTAACTTTAGACCAGATAGAGCTAGAGAAATAACTAGAGCTATTAATGATAAGGAATTTGCTGGATTTAATAGAGAAGCTTTAGATTTAACTTTCGTAACTTTAACTCAATATGATAAGACTTTAGAAGGAGTTAATGTTGCTTACAGACCAGAAGGCATTAACAATACTTTAGGAGAATATGTTTCAAATAAAGGATTAAATCAATTAAGAATTGCTGAAACTGAAAAGTATGCACACGTTACATTCTTCTTTAACGGTGGAGTTGAAAAAGAATATCCAGGTGAAGATAGAGCATTAATTGCATCTCCTAAGGTTGCAACTTATGACTTAAAGCCTGAAATGAGTGCTTATGAAGTAACAGATGAATTACTTAAGAGATTAGATGAAGATAAGTATGATATGATTATCCTTAACTTTGCTAACCCAGATATGGTTGGTCATACTGGAGTTATGGAAGCTGCAGTTAAGGCTATAGAAACTGTTGATGGATGTTTAGGTAAGCTTGCAGATAAAATTTTAGAAAAAGACGGAACTTTATTTGTAACTGCAGACCATGGTAATGCAGAAATAATGATTGATTTCTCAACAGGAAATCCATTCACAGCTCATACAACTGATCCAGTTCCATTTATATGGGTATCAAATAGAACTGAAGGTAGAAGCTTAAAAGAAGGAAAACTTGCTGATATAGCTCCTACAATGTTAAATGAAATGGGATTAGATAAACCAGCTGAAATGACTGGAGAATGTTTAATAGTAAACAACTAATTGTTATAGAAGCGTAGCTTAAGGGCTACGCTTTTTTTATTGCTAAAAGAGTATAAAAATTTGAAAACGTAATGAAAATTATAAGTAAGCATTTTTTCAGATTTATAGTAGATTTATATGAATAAAATTAACTTCTATATATCTTTGTCTAGATAAGATATATATTTTATTTATAATTAAAAACTTTAACTATTTAAGATTAGTGTTTTATGGAGGTTTTAATATGGAATATTTAATTACAGAAGAAATGATAAAGAATTCCTTAGTTAGTAGTGGAGATATATCAAGAATTGCTGAGGTAATTAAAAAGGCGAAAAGTGGACAAGATATAACAGTAGCTTTTTTAGGTGGATCTATAACTCAGGGATGTAATGCAACTAAGCAAGAAGACTGTTATGCAAGTAGAACTTATTTATGGTTTAAGAATACATTTAGCGATGTAAATGTTAGGTATATAAATGCAGGGGTTGGAGCTACAGGATCAATTATAGGAGTTCATAGAGTTGAAAAACAGGTATTATCTCATAATCCAGATATAGTATTTATTGATTTTGCTGTAAACGATAAAAATACTATTTATGATAAGGTAGCTTATGAAAGTTTAATAAGAAGAATATTATCAGCAGAAAAGCCTATAGCTATAATAGAAATATTTATGAGTAATTTTGATTGTAGTAATGTTCAAGAGCAACAAATAGAAATTGGAAATAAGTACAACATTCCAATGATAAGTTTTAGAAATACTGTAAAAGCAGAAATAGAAAAAGGGCATTTAAAGTGGGAAGATGTGGCTACTGATGAAGTACATCCAAATGATTATGGACATTTTATAATATCAGAGATATTAATTGATTTTATAAAGAACATATTAAATAACATAAATAAATTTGAGGATACTGAAGCATTGACTAGAGAAATAGAATCTGAAAGTCCAATATTTGGTGAAGATTATATTAATGGAATAATAAGAAATAATAGAAATTTAGAAGTTAAAAAAATAGAAGGATTTATTAAAGATAATGTAGGATTTCAAGTATTTACTGAAGGGTGGAAATGTTGTTTAGAAAAAGGGGACAAAGCTTCTTTAGAGGTAGATATTAAAGGAAAGAATATATTTATATTATATAGAAAATTAGTTGAAGAAACAGCAGGAAAAATGGAAGTAATAGTAGATGAAAATGAGCCAGTTATAATAGATACTTTTTTTGAAAATGGATGGGGAGACTATTCAGCAACAGAGTTATTAGTTGAATCTAAAAATATATCTAATCACAATATTAAAATAAATGTAAGTAACGAAGAAAAATCATCAGAAATATATATATTGGGATTATTAGTATCCTAGGGAATGAGGTTAAGTATGTACTTAGAAGAATTAGATAGGAAGAATTACGAATTTATAGAGGCTGATAACTCTAATTATCAATATAGTGGGAGAATTGATTTTGAAAATCCAAAGACTCCAACTATTATTTATGCTGGAAGCATGATAAGGATTAAATTTAGAGGAACAAGTTTAAAGATTGCTATAAAAAATTATCATAACCATTATGAAAATGCTATTGGATTTATTATTGATAATGAAATAAACGGGAAGGCAATAATAGAAGAACATAACAAAGATATAATTATTGATATTGCTGAAGGTTTAGATGACAGATTACATGAATTAACTTTATATAAAAGGTCTGATTCAGCTCATTATTTTGATTTTCATGGAATTATAATAGATAAGGATTGCTATACTGAAGCACAAGAATTAAAAAGTAATAGAAGAATTGAGTGTTTTGGTGATTCTGTTTCAGCAGGAGAAGTTTCTGAGGCAATAGATTATGTAGGTAAAGTAGATCCAGAAGAACATGAAGGAATTTATTCTAATTCATGGTATTCATATTCAATGATAACAGCAAGAAATTTAGAGGCAGATATTAATAATAATGCTCAAGGTGGAATTGCAGTGATGGATGGAACAGGTTACTTTAATCCATCAAGGGGTTATTTAGGGTTGGAATCGACTTATGATAAATTAAGATATAATCCAGAGCTTGGTAGATGTAATAAATGGGATTTTTCTAGATACACACCACATGTAGTTATAATGGCTTTAGGGCAAAATGATGCGCATCCTGAAAATTATATAGATGAAGATAAAGAGAGAAGAAGTATATGGAAGTTTAAATATGCTGATATAATAAGAAACTTAAGAAGTAAGTATCCCAAGGCGTTATTTATAGTTATAACAACTATTTTAGGTCATAGTAAGGGATGGGATGATGCTCTTGATGAAATGGTAAGAGATTTAAATGATAAAAAGATAGTTAGATATAAGTTTAAAAGAAATGGATGTGGAACTCCAGGTCATATAAGAATTCCAGAAGCTGAGGAAATGGCAACCGAATTAACTACATTTATAGAATCCTTCGGAGAGGATATTTGGGAATAATATATTATTAAATATAGCATTATTACAGAAATATAAACAATAATAAAGTATAAATAGCTTAATTATAGAAATTAAAATTAATAAATAGTAGATTAAGTATGTAATTGTTAACAAGTTTATATTTATCTTAAGTATATGAAAATTAGGAGGGCTCTTATGGAAAACGTAAGAATATTGGGAGAAAAAAATAATAATATACCTTGGCAAGACAAGCCACAAGGATTTGACGGAGTAGTATGGAGACATGATGGTAATCCGATTATAAAATGGAATCCTACAAAGAAATCGGCGAGAATATTTAACAGTGCAGTATTACCTTGCGAAGATGGATTTATCGGAATATTTAGAGCAGACCATAAAAATGGTAAGCCACAGTTACATGTTGGTAGAAGTAAAGATGGACTAGCTTGGCAGATTGAGGATGAGGAAATTCATTGGAAAGATGAAAATGGAAATGATTATCAACCGAATTATTCTTATGATCCAAGATTAGTCAAAATTGAAGATACTTATTATATTGTTTGGTGTGCTGAATTTGGTGGAGCATCACTTGGACTTGGAACTACAAAAGATTTTAAAGAATTTGTTAGACTTGAAAATCCATTTATTCCATTTAATAGAAATGGAGTATTGTTTCCAAGAAAGATTAATGGAAAGTATATGCTTTTAAGTAGACCGAGTGATAGTGGACATACTCCATTTGGAGATATATTCTTAAGCGAAAGTCCAGATTTAGTTCACTGGGGAAGACATAGAAGAGTTATGAGTAAAGGTGGCTCAGGCTGGTGGCAAGGAACTAAAATTGGTGGAGGAGCAACTCCAATAGAAACATCAGAAGGATGGTTGCTATTTTATCATGGTGTATCTGGCACATGTAATGGATTTGTATATAGTATGGGAGCTGCTATCTTAGATAAGGAAAATCCAGCAAAAGTTTTATATAGAACAAGAGATTACCTATTAACTCCAGAAAAAGATTATGAAACAACAGGATTTGTTCCAAATGTAGCATTTCCTTGTGCAACACTACAAGATGCAGAAACAGGAAGAATAGCTATTTACTATGGTGCAGCAGATACATATGTTGCAGTAGCATATGCACAAGGAAATGAATTGGTTAAATATATAAAAGAAAATTCTGAATTAGTGCACGGTGACGATATAGAATTTAGATAAAATTATAACTTTATTTAAGTTATTGAAATATATAATTGGTTATTTAAGACTTTCAATACTTGGATTATGACAATATTATAGGTATAAAAGTCAACTTTAAGCTACATTTCTAGCTAATAATTCGCATTGATGTGGAGTCGTGTAATTAAGAGCGAAATGTAGCTTTCCCATTATATTTTAAATACGCAATATAAGGAGGAGAAACTAATGTATCCAATTAGATTTAAAAATTTATATTATGAAAAAATATGGGGCGGTAGAGATTTCGAGGTCTTTAGAGATAATATGCCAGCAGGAGAAATAGGAGAAACATGGGATATCGCATGTCATCCCAATGGAATAGGAACAGTTGAAAATGGAGAATTGAAAGGAATAAAATTTGACGTTTTAATAAGTAAATATGGGTATGATCTTGTTGGGAAAAAAGTAACTCTTGAAAAGTTCCCACTTTTAATAAAGCTTATAAACTCAAAAGAAAAATTATCAGTACAAGTTCATCCTGGAGATGAATATGCTGCAAAATATGAAGGGGACTATGGTAAAACAGAAGCTTGGTATGTAATGGATGCAAAGCCAGGTGCAGCTTTAATTGTAGGAACAAAAAACTGTACTAAAGAAGAGTTTGAAGACGCTATAAAAAATAATAATGTAGAAGCTTGCTTAAATAAAATAGAAGTTAAAAAAGGAGATTGCTTTTTAATAAAAAGTGGATTAGTTCACGCTATATGTGAAGGAGTTGTAATTGCAGAAATTCAACAAAATAGTGATGTAACATATAGAGTATACGACTATGGAAGACCAAGAGAAATTCATGTAAAAAAAGCATTAGATGTTATAAATTTTGATCTTCAATGTAAAAATTTAAGTAAAAATGAAGAAGTAAAGCATGATGGATATAGTCATAGTTTACTATGTAAAAATGAATACTTTGGAATAGAAAAAATAATTATCACTTCAGAATACAAAGATGCAAGTAATTTAGAGAAATTTTATATGTACACTTGTGTTGAAGGAGAAGGAATAATAGAAGGAAGAAACTTTAAGGAAACTATAAAAATGGGAGATAGCTATTTAATTCCAGCAAATTTAGGAGAGTATTCAATCAAAGGAAACATAATAGTTCTAAAAAGTTATCCTGTAGTATAAAATACTAGAATTTAATAGGTCTAAGGTATATAGAAAAAATAATAATGTAAATTTATAAGAAGTATTATTTAATTGATTACAAAGAAATACTAAATATAAAAATATCATGATGGAGGAGGAATTATTATGGGGATAAAATTTATAGAGAAATATAATGTATTTAAGCTTGATGCTAAAGATACATCATACATTATGGCTATAGTAGATGAAGAAAAGTTTTTAGGACATGTTTATTTTGGAAAGAAAGTAATAGATGAAAATATAAATTACTTAATGAGGCTTGAGGAACCGCCATATTATCCAACTAAAAATAATAGGGATAGAGTATCTTTTTATGATAGTTTTCCAATGGAGTATTCTACACATGGAATAGGTGATTTTAGAGAATCATCAATACAAGTTAAAGATAAAAATGGACATTCACAAGTAAAACTTGAATATAAATCACATGAAATATATAAAGGCAAAAGAGAACTTAAAGGATTACCGTCTACTTATGGAAATGATAATGAATGTACAACACTTGAAGTAACATGTATAGATAAATACTTAAACTTAGAAGTTGTTCTTGTTTATACAGTATTTGAAGAATTAGATGCTATTATAAGAAGTGTTAGAATTAAAAATTCCAGTGAAGATAAAATCACTTTAACTAAGGTTTTATCAACTTGTGTTGAGTTTGAAGGAATTGATTATGATATGATATCACTTCATGGATCTTGGGCTAGAGAAAGGCATATTCAAAGAAAAAAAATAGGATATGGGAAACAAGCGGTATCAACTATAAGAGGAGAGTCAAGTCATCAAGATAATCCATTTATAGCATTGCTAGATAACAAAGCTAACGATGATTATGGAAATGTATATGGTTTTAATTTTGTTTATTCAGGCAACTTCTTTTCTCAAGTTGAAGGATGTCAATTTAATACAACAAGATTTGTAATGGGAATAAATTCAACAGATTTTAGTTGGATACTAAATAAAGATGAAGAATTTATTGCACCAGAAGTAGTTATGGTTTATTCAAATGAGGGTATAGGAAAAATGACAAGAACTTTCCATGACTTATATCGTAATCATTTAATAAGGGGAAAATATAAGGATAAAAAAAGACCAATATTAATAAATAACTGGGAAGCTACTTATTTTGATTTTAATACAGATAAATTAATTGATATTGCAAAGGAAGCATCAAAGCTTGGGATTGAAATGTTAGTCATGGATGATGGTTGGTTTGGAAAACGTAATTCTGATAATTCATCCTTAGGAGATTGGTTTGTAAATGAAGATAAAATAAATGGTGGCTTAAAACATTTAGTTGATGAAGTAAATAAGCTTGGAATGGAATTTGGAATATGGATTGAACCAGAAATGATATCAGGAGATTCAGAGTTATTTAGAAAGCATCCAGATTGGTGTATTAAAATACCAGGAAGAGAACCAGCCTTATGTAGGGAACAATATGTATTAGATTTATCGAGAAAAGAAATAGTAGATTATATATATGAAAGTATAAAGAAAATCTTGTCTAGTGCAAATATAACATATGTAAAATGGGATATGAATAGACAGTTAACTGACTTGGGAAGTTATGGATTGGGAGTAGAAAATCAAGGGGAATTAGTACACAGATATGTTTTAGCTGTTTATGATATGATGGATAGATTAACTAAAGATTTTCCATATATTTTACTAGAAAATTGTTCTGGTGGTGGAGCTAGATTTGATCCAGGAATGCTTTATTATAGTCCTCAAATTTGGTGTTCTGATGATACTGATGCTATAGAAAGATTAAAAATTCAGGAAGGTACAGCAATGGTATATCCACTTTCAGCTATAGGAGCTCATGTTAGTGATTGTCCAAATCATACAGTAGGAAGAACAACACCTTTCGAAACAAGAGGATATGTAGCTTTAGCAGGAACATTTGGGTATGAACTTGATGTAACTAAAATTTCTAATGAAGATAGAGAAATGATACCAAAACAAATAGAAATGTACCATAAATATAATGATTTAGTAAGAAGAGGGGAGTATTATAGATTAGAAAGTTTTTCTGAAAACAACTCATTTGATGCTTGGGCAGTGGTATCTAAGGATAAGAGCGAAGTTTTAGTTACTTGTATACAAGTATTTGGCAGACCAAATCATCATAGTAGAAGAATAAAATTAAAAGGATTAATAGAAGATAAATTTTATAAAAATGAAGAAACTGAAGAATTAATATCTGGTGGAGTATTAATGAATGCTGGAATTAATGTGAACTTATATGGAGATAATTCAGGGAAGTTAATTTATTTTAAATTAGTCTAGAGTATTACAGAGAAAGAGCTATAATATAGAATTTAGTAAGTAAGATATAAAGGTTAAAGTAAATTTATTTTAATGAGGCTGATAGTTTAACAGCCTCTATTTTTTTAGAAAGCCATAGTAAAGTTCAATATAGGAGGGGGAATAACGGGGAAAAAGGAGTAGTAAGAAAAATAGAGTTTTATAATAAATATTAATTATAAATAACTAAAAAATAAACAAAATTTAATATATATAGACTATAATTATCCACTCGCTTACGAAACGTTTACACACGATTTTCATGAATGTACACTTAGATTATCAACTAAATAAATTTTAAATTTATACGGGGGGAACGTAATGAAAAGTAATAAGTTGAAAACAATTATATCAGTATCTATGGTATTAGTAATGAGTTTAACTTCATTAATTGGTTGTAGTAACTCAAACAAAGATTCTGGGACAAAATCAGAATCAATTTTAGATTCAGTTGTTAGTGTGGAAACAGCATTAACTAATGCTAAGCTTGAAGGTGAAAGGGCTGACGTTAAAGGAACTGAATTAAGTACAATGGTATCATTTACTCCAGCACCAGCAGGGCATGGAAATCCATTAGTTAATGGTGGTCCAGACTGGTCAACAGAACCAATAATATATGATTACTTATGTGATTATAGCTCACAGCCTGAAAAAACATTTAAACCATCATTATTAGAAAGTTATAATTTTGAAAATAAAATTTTAACTTTGAAGCTAAAAGAGGATCTTAAATGGAGTGATGGTAGTGCTATAACAGCAGATGATCTAATGACTACTATATTCATAGATATGACAGTAAATAATATTGCATATTATGCTGAATCTGTAACTAAGGTAGATGATTTAACAGTAGAGATTAAATATATTAAAGATTCAGCTCTATTACTTGATTATATACTAAAAACAGCTTTGAAATATCCAGCATCTGAATATGGAGAATTTGCCAAAGGATATCAAAAAGAATTTGAGAACAGCAGAGAAGTTGATGAAAATGGAAATTATAAATTTACTGAGCAAGGAGATTTAAATGTAGCTGAGGTAACTACAAAAATCAATAATTATTTACCAGATATATTAAGTATAAAGTGTTCAGGAGCATATGTGCCTAAAGTTATTACTTCAGCAGAAACTATATTTGAACAAAATCCATATTATAGGATCCCTCTTTATATAGAAAAAATTAGAGGAATTAGACCAACAAGTACAGAATCTACAGCACTTGCAATAACCAATGGAGATTATGATGCAGAAGGAATGGGATTATCTCCAGATTTAGCTCAAAAGGTAGCAGAAAATAATTCTGATACAATTAGACAAATGGTAGTTCCAGAATTCAGTTCATTAGGATTTACTATGAATACTCAAAAGTATCCAACTAACGATGTTAATGTTAGAAAAGCAATATCATATATAATTGATACAGCTCAAATAGCTCCAGTATCAGAACCAGGAATGGTAAAAGGAGATGAATATGCTTTAGGATTACCACCATCAATAAGAGATAAGTATTTAGATAAAGACTTCTTAAATACATTAGAGAATTATGATGTTAATTTAGAAAAAGCAGCAGAGTATCTTGAAGCAGCAGGATGGACAAAGAAAGGTAATAGCTGGGTTGATGCAGATGGTCAAAGTCCAGAAATTATAGTTGCTGGTGTAGGTGAATATCCAGCATATGTTGTAATGGGAGAAGCTGCAGCAAATATGATGAAAGATTTTGGGTTAAATGCAGTATTTACACCAAAAGAAGCAGCTGCATATAACGACTATGCAACATCTGGTGAAGGGCATATGGTTATAGACGGATTTGCAACAGTAACTAGTACTCAACATCCACACGAAGCATATAACGGAGTTTGGTGGTATGGTAAGAGAGGAATGAACTTAGAATTTCCTGAACAAGGAAAACTAGTTTGGAATAATGAAGAAACTGGAGAAGCCTTTAATTATACAGATAAGTTAACAGCATTATTTGATGCTTCAACAGATGAGGAAATAACAAATATTACAGAAGAATTTGCTCAATTTTATAATGATAATGTATGGTTTATACCTGTAACTGAAAAGTATTATGTATATAGAATTCATAATCCAAAACTTTCAATGGCAGAATCACCAACAGGAGAACAATTAAGTGATTTCTATTGGTCCGGTACAACTAGTGCTATTTTAGGTAAGATGTTAAGAGGAGAAGAAATATATTACATTAAGTAATTACAAAGTTAAAGAAATTATTATAGGGCTGTTATTAAACGGCCCTTACTTATAAATAAGAGGTGATTAAAATGAAAAAGTTAGCTACTTGTCTTTTAACCATGTTAGCTTCATTACTATTAATTTTCTTTGTTATACAAGCTATGCCTGGTGACCCAGTAGAAACATTAGCACAAGATTATATAAGAACAGGTCAATTAACTTATGATCAAGCCTATAATAAAGCGAAATTAGCCTTAAATTATGATCCAGATGAACCGATATTAGAAAGATTTGTTTCATATGTTAAGGGAATTGCCACTGGTAATTTAGGACAGTCAATGTCATTTAAGGAATCAGTGACAAAGATAGTTTTAGGAGCATTACCATGGACTTTATTAGTTTGTTCGATATCATTACTCCTATCATTTAGTGTAGGCATAATTCTCGGTATATATGTTGCTTGGAAAAGGAGTAAAATTTTTGATGGAATACTAACAGGATATCAAGCTGTATTAGGATCTATTCCAGACTATATAGTTGCATATTTATTAGTTTTATTATTTTCACTTACTCTTGGTTTATTTCCATCAAAAGGAGCATATAGTTCATCAATAACTCCTGGCTTTAATTTTAAATTTATAATGAATGTATTAAGCCATGCTGCTCTACCAATATTAGCATATTTCTTAACTACATTAGCAGGATGGATAATGGGAATGAAAGCAAACTGTTTATCAGTCCTAGGAGAAGATTATATAAATTATGCTAAGGCAAGAGGGATATCCAACAAACGTATAATATTTAGCTATTTAGGTAGAAATGCAATGCTTCCAATGGTAACAAGTGTTGCAATTTCATTCGGAATGATGTTTGGAGGTTCACCTTTAATAGAAAATTTATTTGTTTATCCAGGAGTTGGTTTTTATTTAACTACAGCTATTTCAAGAAGAGATTATACACTTATGCAAGGTATGTTTTTAATGATAATAGTTATGGTATTACTATCAGGACTTTTTGCAGAGTTCTTAAATACTAGGTTAAATCCAAGGTTAAGGGAGAAATAAATTATGAGTAGTTCATTAAGTTTAAATAATAAAACAAAAATTTTTGAAAAAGATGGATCATTTTTAACTTCATTAAAAGAGTTTTTTCAAGTAATTTGGAGAAATAAAATGGCTAGAGTAGGTTTTTTGATATTAGTATTCTTTTTATTACTAGCTACATTTGGACCTATGATAGTTCCAGATCCAGCATCAAATTATTTAGATAGATTAAAAGCACCTTCAGTAGAGCATTGGTTAGGTACAGATTATGCTGGAAGAGATATATTATCGCTATTTATTAATGGTTCAAGATCAGTTTTATTAGTAGCATTTTATGCAGCTCTATTTTCCATAATATTTGCATGTGGAATAGGTATTACAGCAGGTTTACTTGGAGGGAAAATAGATGAAATATTAATGTTAATAACTAATATAGTATTAACAATGCCAACATTACCAGTAACAATGGTTTTATCTATGGTTATCAATGTTAGTAACGATGTTTTATTTGGTTTAGTATTAAGTTTATGGTCTTGGGCAGGGCTTGCAAAAGCTATCAGGTCTCAAGTTCTTGTAATTAGAAATAAAGATTTTATTGAAGCTAGTAGAGTAATGGGAATTAGTACAGTGAATATTATATTAAAAGATATAGTACCGAATATAACTTCTTTTATAGCCATTAATTTTATCTCTATAATGAAGGGTGCCATAATGACATCAGTTTCTTTAATGGTTTTAGGATTAGTTCCATTCCAAGGTAGTCACTGGGGAATGATGATACAAATGGCAATGTCACAATCAGCAGTTTTATATGGAGGTCTTGGACCAATAGTTTATTTTATGACACCAATAATGGGAATTGTATTATTTCAATTAGGATGCTATTTCTTTGCAAATGGCTTAGATGAAGCTATGAATCCAAGGCTACGCAAATAGGAGGATATATTATGAAGCCATTAATAGAAGTAAAAAATCTTACAATAGAATTCTTTTTAAAGAATGGGAATTTGAAAGCATGTGATAATGTTTCGTTTACAATATATAAAAATGAGGTAGTAGGAATAATAGGAGAAAGTGGTAGTGGTAAATCCACTCTTGCTGCTGGAATATTAAATCTTGTACAATCTCCAGGAAAGATAACATCAGGGGAAGTTTATTACTATGATGATAATGACAATAAGATTAATTTATTAGATTTGAATGTTAATGAGTTTAATGAATATAGGTGGATGGAGATAGCTACTGTGTTCCAAGCTGCACAAAATGCATTAAATCCAGTGTTGAAAATAAAGGAGCATTTTGTAGAAACTGTATTAGCTCACAATCCAGATATGTCTATGGAAAAAATAATAAATAAAGCAGAAGAGGTATTAAAGTTTGTAAGATTAGATACTAATGTATTAGAATATTATCCACATCAATTAAGTGGTGGTATGAAACAAAGAGTATTAATTGCATTAAGTCTTATATTAGATCCAAAAGTAATTTTATTAGACGAGCCTACGACAGCTCTAGATGTTATAACTCAATGGTATATTTTAGACTTATTAAAGGATATTCATAAAAGATTAGGTGTGACATTAATATTCTTAACTCATGATATTTCTGTTATATCAGGAATAATAAATAGAATTGCTGTTATGTATGCTGGTGAATTAGTTGAATATGGAGATGTTACTGAAGTATTTAGAGACCCATCACATCCATATACGAAGGGATTATTAAATGCAATCCCAACATTAAATGATGATATTACAAAGCGTAAGGCTATACCAGGAAATCCACCTAACCTTACTCAAGATTTTAAGGTGTGTAAGTTCTCTCCAAGATGCAGTATTTTCTTAGAAGGAAATTGTGAAGCTGATAGGGAGAAAACTAAAGTAATGTATAAAATAAATGATGAGAAATGTACTAGATGTTATACACTAGCAGAACGCCTTGAAATAGTAGGAAAGGAAGGTGCATAAAATGAGCTTATTAAAAATAGAAAACTTAGATATTGAGTTTGATAATAGAGTAAATAAGAAACAAAAAGTTAAGGTTTTATCTAATATTAATTTAGAAGTTGAAGAGGGGGAAATCGTAGCTGTAGTAGGAGAAAGTGGTTGTGGTAAAACCACTTTAGGGAAACTTATAGTTGGAATTCATAAGCAAACAAAAGGAAATATATTATATAAAGGAAAAGAAATAAGCAAATTAAAAAAGGCCGAATTTAAGGAGTATAGATTGGGAGTTCAAATGGTTCATCAAGATTCATTTGCGGCATTAAATCCGAATAGAACAATATTTCAATCCCTATCTATGCCTTTATTACAACATAAGATTGCTAAGAATAAGCAAGAGGCAGAAGAAATATTAAAAGAGTATTTTGCAGAAGTTGGACTAGTTCCACAAGAGCAGTTTTTGTATAAGTATCCACATCAATTAAGTGGTGGACAAAGACAAAGAATATTGTTAGCAAGAGCCCTATCTGTTAAGCCTAAGCTAATAGTGGCTGATGAACCAGTATCAATGGTTGATGTATCTTTAAGAATTTCTCTTATAGATTTAATGACAAAGATGAATAAGAAATATAATATATCATTTATTTATATAACTCATGATTTAGCTACTGCTAGATATATAGCTAAGAATGGTAGATTAGTAGTTATGTATCTTGGAAGAGTTATTGAATTAAATAATATATATGATGCTATAGATAATCCTAAGCACCCATACTTCCATGCATTATTAGCTGCTGTACCACAAAGTGTAGGAAAGAGATCAGATGGAGGATCTAAGGAGTTACCATTAAGAACTTTAGATATGCCAAGTATAATTAATCCGCCATCAGGATGTAAGTTCCATACTAGGTGTCCTTATTATACTGAGAAATGTGAAAAAGAAGAGCCAGATTTGGTTAAATATAAAGGAGGCTATGTAGCATGTCATCATGTAGAGAAAGTAGAACAAGAAAGATTAAAAAGCAAAGTAATATAGAGTTAAAGTCAATAATTACTTTTGTGAAATTTATTCAATCTATATCATTTGGGATGCTTGGAATCTCAATATTAGGATTAATATTAGTAGGAAAAGATCCAGCAGCACAAGTTCTTTATGTAATGGTAATAATTGTGAACTTAGTCCTCATATTTGGAGGAATGGTACCAATAAGGTATTTAAATAATAAGAGCAAATAATAAATTAATTTATTATATTGGTAAATGGAGGTATTTGATGAAGAATGAAAAAAATGCCCTTGAACTTGCTCTACATCTTTTTAGAATAGGTGAATTAATAAAAGATATGGATGATAAAATTTTAAGGGAAAAAGATGAAGAATTAAAGAGAATTTATATAAATGAAAGAGAAGATATGTATAGTAATCAAATTGATATGATTCATAGATTAAGAGATTTAAATATATAAGTTAGTAAAAAGATGATGTAACTATAAATTATGGTTACATCATCTTTTTTTGTTTTAATATTTACTCTTTAACTATGAATGGTAATGTCAATACCATTGATGTTCCTTTTCCTTCAACACTAAATATCTTAAGGTTATAATTTTCACCATAGTTAAGTTTTAATCTTCTATTTATATTTCTTAATGCAATGCCATTAAAGCTATTATTATTATCATTTATATAGTCATTTAATTCTTCTAATTTTTCTTCTGATATTCCAATACCATTATCAGATATAGTTAATAAAAGATTATTATCAACTCTTGTTCCTTGGATTATTATTTTCCCATTTCCACTACATTCACTTAGACCATGATAAATTGCATTTTCAATTAAGGGTTGAATAATCATTTTTGTTATTTCACAGTTTAATAGTTCCTCAGGAATCATATTTTCAATATAGAATAATTGATCAAATCTTATTTTTTGTAGATATATATAATTATCTATAATTTTAATTTCTTCTTTTAAAGTTACAGTGTTAACTCTACGATTCATACTATATCTAATTATTTCACCAAAATATTCTGCCATAATTGATGTCTCCATATCATCATTTATTTCAGCCATCATATGAATAGACTCTAAAGTATTATATATGAAGTGAGGATTTATTTGATTTTGTAATTGCTTAAGCTCCAATTCTTTTTGCTCAATTTGAGTTTTATAGTTAATATTAATAAGATAATTAATATGACTTTTCATTTTGTTATAAGATTTTACTAATACACCTATTTCATCATTTTTATCGTAAATCACCTCTTTATCTAGATTTTCTTCTAAATTATTAGACTTCATATTTCTAGATAATAGTTCAATAGGATTAAATATTCTTTTTGTCACGAAGTAGTAAAGGATAATAGATACAGCTAAGAAAAATATTAAATTTATAATAAAGAACATAGTATATAAAGTGTTTAACCTAAATGCTTCATTTTTAGGTATAGTATTTATAAGTATCCAATTAGAGGAAGGTATGTAGTTAGAGGTTACTATATAACTAGTATCCTTATTAATATACTTAATAATAGGGTTAGTATCTGTAGTAATAAGATTATCGTTTATATAAGTACTATTTAGCAATAGATCTCCATCAGTTTGAGTTATTAATTCTCCAGTTGAATCATAAAGTGAAAGAACTTGATTGTTGAAGGTTATACTGTTATTTAGTAGACTTAAAAAATTATCTACAGGTATTGTCACCATTAATAAACCTGTTATCTGATTTGAACTCATATCTATAATTTTTCTAGTTAATACAAATAAATTTTCATCATTAGATGAAGGATTATCAAATATACTTTTAGGATTAATATTATTAAATATAGAAGTGGAGTCATCTGAATCTATACTTTTTATGAACCATTCTGATAATGTTGGATTTATTAGTACATCATTAGAACTATTTCTATTAGTAAAAACACCACGGCCCTTTAAGTCGTAAATATATGCTCCGTTAATTGAATCATTTTGAATTAATATCATTTCACAAAGATATTTTAAATAGTTATAATTATTTATTTCATAGTTTTCATTTGTTTTTAATATATTATGTAATTTATCTATCTCAGGTATAAGAAGTGGATATTTAGATATATCTAAAATAGTATTGATTTTTTCAGTTATTTGCTGACTTAAACTAGTATTAGAATTTTTAATAAGTTTCTCTGTTTTGTTAAATTCATATCTTGAATAAGAGTAAAAATTTAATGAAGTTAATAATATGAAAATTAAATAAATTATTGTGAATATATATATTGTTAATTTTTTTATAGATAAATCTTTGCTAATAATTCTCATGTATCCCCCAATTATAACGAAATAGATATATTTAGAAAATTTTAAATATATACTTATTTAATAATGTAAACATTTAATATATAATATTACTATATATTAAATATAAAAGATATGCAATATAGGGAGGATATATGAAAATATTGGTGGTCGATGATGACAAAATAATTAGAATGGGATTAACTAAAATATTAAAAAGATTATTTGATCAACATGAGGTAGTTTCAGACTTCCAAAATGGATTAGTAGCGTTAGAATATTTAAAAGAAAATAAAATAGATTTAGTTATTACAGATATAAAAATGCCAATAATGACAGGAGTGCAGTTAATAGAAAATGCTGTTTCTCAATTAGAGAATCCGCCTATATTTGTAGTATTAAGTGGTTATGATGAATTTACTTATGTTAGAGATACTATGAAATCAGGTGCGTTTAATTACTTATTAAAACCTATTAAACAAGATGACCTTAAAATGTTAATAGAAGAGGTAGAAGTTAAAATAAAAGAAAATGGTGAAAAAGAAAAAATTATAAATAAATCAATAGATATTTTAAAAAAGGATTTCTTTAAAAATATATTATTCTCAAAAGGAGATACAAGTCCTAGGATTAATAAAATGTTACTTGAAAATATACAATTAAATGAGAACTATATTTATAAGATGATAATTATAGATAGGGATAAAAATAATGAAAGAGGATTAGTAAGTAATTTTATAAAAGATATAAGTGAAAGGTTTAAAGGTATTGAATATTTATCATTTAACTATGAGGATAATACATATATTATATTTTATTTAGATTCTAGTATAAATAATTGTATAGATAGGTTAAATGAATATATAGAAGAAAATGTAGATGTGTTTATTGAAAATAATAAGAATGTATACATAGTTCAAGATATAGATAAAGTATGGAAACTTAAAGAACAATCTAAGGGATTTAGAAAATTAAAGACTACAATATCATCTAATGGTAAAGCTAAAAAGTATTTACTTAACTTAGAATATGATTTATCAACAAATGATAAAAGCGAAAGCAAAAAAACAAATTTAATAGCAATAAAGTTGGCCAAGCAGTACATAATTGATAATTTTAATAAGAACATAACTCTTAAAGAAGTAGCTGATAAAGTATTTTTAAGTCAAAATTACTTATCAGAATTATTTAAAAAAGAAACAGGAGAAGGCTTTTATGATTTCTTATCAAGATACAGAGTAAATATTGCAAAAGATTTATTAACTAAAACTAATTTAAAGGTATATGAAGTTGCTGAAAATGTTGGATATAGTGACTCAATAACATTTGGAAGAGCATTCAAGAAGATAACAGGTGAGACACCGAATAGCTTTAGAAATTGTAAGGAATAAGTTAAGTAAATATTTTATTGTATGAAAGAGGTATATTTATGAGGAAGAATACTAAGATAAAGACTATTGCTATTTTAGGTATTTTTGGGATTTGTGCTACAGTAGTATTATTAAATAATATTACTAAGGATGATAATATTATAATTGATGAAGAAAGCACCATAAGTAAAGACTTAGAAGGAACAATAAGTTTCGTAAGTAATAGAACAGATAAAAGTGAAGAATTAAATCTGCTAATAGAAGAATTTGAAGAGTTACATCCTAAGGTAAAAGTTGATTTAGAACTAATAGGAAATCCAGAAGAGATACTTCAAAGAAAGGCAACAGTACAAGATTTGCCAGACGTAACATTAGTGCCAGCATCAATAAAGACAAGCGAATATTATAAGTATTTTTTAAAAATAGATGATTTAGGGTTTGATGGGAGCAATACTTATAATAACGGTCTTGGTTTAGATGATAAGGGAGATATGTACGGATTAATGACATCTTTAAATTGGTATGGAATTATATATAATAAAGAAATTTTTAAAGAACTAAATATTGATGCTTTGCCTACAACTAAAGAGGAGTTTTTAGAGATATGTGAAGTAATAAAAGAAAATGGAATAACACCTATTGTATTAAACTATAGAGATTCATGGAGAATAAAGCCATGGTTAGAAATAGTTCCTTATTTATTTGATGAATATTTAGAGGATAAAGTTATTAAAAATAACATGGATATATTAGATGAAAATAGTGGGATGTTTAAATCATTAGAATTTATAAGAAGTATTGTACAAAACGGATATTGTGAAGAGGATTTATTGAATTACCAATGGAATAAAGCTAAAACTGATATAAGAGATGGAAAAGTTGCTATGTTATTTTTGAGTTCTGATTTTAAATATCAATTAAACGATATAGGTATGGAGATGGAGAAAATAGGCATGTTCCCATTTCCAGGGAGTGATAGTATAAAGGTTTTTGGAGATTATAAAATGGCTATATCAAAAGATACTAAACATCCAGATGTAGCAAAGGAATTTTTGAAATTTTTATTTGAAGATAGTAGATATGCAAATGCAGTGAATATAGTGTCTTCATTAAAGGATAATGAGAAAAGTAAGGAATTTTTTAAAGAAATAGAGGAGTTTAATCTTCCTATTATAACTAATGATGGTACTTTAGAATCTAAATATTATGATAATGAGAATATACACTCAAAATATGATACTTTAAGAAGAACGGTTGGATTAGATTATCCTTTTGTGCAAAGGTATGTTATAGAAGATAACACAAAGGATATAATTGATGAAATTAATAAAAAGTGGAACGAGCTTGAAGGTGAAATAGTAGACTAATTTTAAGATTTTAAGATTAATTTTACAAAGATCAATGATGATTATAGACAAGATATCTCTATGTATATATACTTATATCAAATAATAGAAAACGTTTTTAGAGGGGGAAGTAGGAGTGAAAAATTATATAGTCTTTGATATAGGGGGCTCATCAGTAAAATGGTCTGTAATTAATAACGAAGGTATAATATTAATTAGTAGCAAAATAGGGATACCTGAAACTATAGAAGGATTTTTTTGTGAATTATCTAGTAAGGTAAATGAACTAAAGGAGAAATATAGTCTAGAGGGTATTGCATTAAGTGCACCTGGAGCAGTAGATAATGAAACAGGAATTATTGGAGGAATGAGTGCATTACCTTACATACATGGGCCTAATTTTAAAGAAGTATTATATAAAATGACAGGGCTACCAGTTGAGATAGAAAATGATGCAAATTGTGCGGCATTAGGGGAATGTTGGATTGGAGCAGCTAAGAATGAAAATGATTGTGCTTTTGTTGTTTGTGGAACAGGAATAGGTGGGGCGTTAGTAAAAGATAAAAAAATACATTCAGGTGTTCATAAACATGGAGGTGAATTTGGATATTGCTTGGTAGATATAGATGTTTATAATCAAAAATATTTATCATGGAGTAGTGCTGGTTCAACTTTTGCGGTAAGCAAGTTTATTGCAGATAGAAAGGGAATAAGTATGGATAACTTCAATGGGGTAAAAGCCTTTGAGTTATATGATAATGGTGATGAAATAGCAATAGAAGAAGTAAATAGATTTTTCAGGTATATGGCTATAGGTATATATAATATTCAATATACCTATGATCCAGAGGTTATAATTTTAGGTGGTGCTATTTGTGAAAGAGATGGATTCTTAGAGGAAGTGAATAAGAAAATAGATGAAATTAAGAATTCTAATTCAGATGCTACAATAAGACCAGTAGTTAGGATTTGTAAGTATGGAAATGATGCAAATAAATTAGGAGCTTTATATAACTTTTTACAAAAACAAAATTTAATATAAGTATAAAGACTTATAGAAATAAATGGTAAAATAATTGAGAAATATTTTTAATATATAGCTTTGATAGAAGGTGTATAAGTAGATAATTTGATTTACTTATACACTTTTTAAATTGTATTAATTTAAGGGAGTCTAAAAGATTTATACGAATATATACTTAAATCAAGAAAATATATACAAAAATAAAGTTTATATTAATATAAGATTGAGTTTTGAGTTTTATAATTGTAAAGTATAAAATAAGAAATTTCAATGTAAACATTTTAATAGGTTTTATGAAATTTCAGATGAGAATTTTATTATTTAATGGAGGAGAAGTTATGGGCAATATATCATTGCATGGAAAGTGGCAAGTGGAGTTAAAAGAAAATGCAGATGAAAAAATTTATGATATAATTTTACCATCTACAACAGAAGAAAATAAAATTGGTAAAAAAAATGAGAATCAAGAATTAGGATATTTAACTAGAAAATATTTATATAATGGAACTGCTATATATAGAAAATTTATAAATATAACTGAAGAATTCTCAGAAAAAGATTTAGAGCTATTTATGGAGAGAACTAAACCATCAAAGGTATATATTGATGGGATATTTATTGGGGAAAATAATAATACTATTATTCCTCAAAAGTATAAAATAAACCAATTATCTGTTGGGAAACATATATTAGAAGTTCATGTTAATAATGACTTATCTAACAATGAATATATACCAAAAGAAGTGCTGGATTCACATCAATTTACTGATAATACTCAAACTAATTGGAATGGTATTTTAGGAGAAATATATATAAGACCTTTGAACAAAGTATATATTGAGGAAGTAGTTTTAATAAATAATCATAATGAAAAAACAGTAGAAGTTGAAATTAAGATTAATAATGATTATAAGGAATATCAAAATATCGATGTTTTAGTAAATTTAAATGATAATAATGTTATCGGAGAGAAGAAATATAAAATTGAAGTTAAATCTGGAAAAAGCTTTTTAAAATTAATCTATGATGTAAATGAGAATATTAGAAAATGGGATGAATTTAACCATAATATATATGATATTGAAGTAAAATTAAAGTGTCATGAGAAGATAATAGATAAGGTTAAGAAGAATATAGGCTTTTGTGATTTTAAGAGTATTAATGGAAGTTTTATTATAAATGGAATTAAAGGTAATTTGAGAGGAAAACATGATGCTTGTGTTTTTCCTATAACAGGATATGCACCTATGAATGTAGAAGAATGGTGTTCAGTATTCAAAAAAGCTAAAAGCTATGGAATAAATCATTATAGGTTTCATACATGGTGTCCTCCAGAAGCTGCCTTTACAGCTGCTGATATTGTTGGAGTATATCTACAGCCAGAACTTGGCTTTTTTGCAACTAGACTTTATGACATAGAGGATGATGAATGTGACTTAAAAGTGCTAAA
Source organism: Clostridium sp. (assembly GCA_018372555.1). GTDB lineage: Bacteria > Bacillota > Clostridia > Clostridiales > Clostridiaceae > Clostridium. The sequence continues at coordinate 10,526 of JAHAIU010000009.1, read as the reverse complement.
TTATATAAAAAAGGAAGGAGAAAATATATTAAGAGAGTATGGAAACCATCCATCTTTTATAATGTTTGCAATTGGAAATGAGCTTCATGGAAAAAATAAAGCATTTGAAGATATAATTAGACATTTTAAAAAAGTTAGAAGAGATATATTATATACACAAGGTTCTAATAATAGATTTTATGATCCAGAGGTAACTGTTGAAGATGACTTTTTTGTAACGACTACAACAAAACCTGGGGTTAGTATAAGAGGATCTATGTCTCATGCTGATAAACCTCTTGGACATATTCAAACAGAGAAGGCTACTGGCACTGAAATAACTTATGAAAATGAATTACTAGATATAAATATTCCGGTAATAAGTCATGAGATAGGACAATATCAAATGTATCCAGATTACAGTGAAATAGATAAGTACACTGGAGTCGTTAGTCCAGAAAATTTAAAGATATTTAAGAAGAGATTAGAAGAAAAAAAATTAGGTCATTTAGCAGATAAGTTTTTTAAAGCATCGGGTGCATTAGCAACTTTATGTTATAAGGAGGAAATTGAAGCAGCAGAAAGGACTAAGAATTTAAGTGGATATCAATTACTTGATATACAAGACTTTCCAGGACAGGGAACTGCATTAGTTGGAATATTGAATTCATTTATGGAGTCTAAGGGAATTATATCAGAAGAGGAATGGAGAAGCTTCTGTAATGATACAGTATTACTAGCTAAATTTGATAAATACTCATGGATAAAAGATGAAATATTTAAATGTGATATTCTTTTGTATAATTACGGAGAAAAGGACTTTGTTAATGATGAAATATTAGTAAGTTTAATTTCAGATGGTAAAATTATTGATTCTAAAACAGTAAATGTTAAATGTGCCAAAAGAGGAGATTTGTATGAACTTGGAGGTGTTGAGTTTAAGTTAGATAAGATAAAAACACCTTCAAAAGTAAACTTAAGCCTTAGTTTAAATGAGTATAGTAATATTTATCCGCTATGGGTATATGGTAGTGATAAGGAATATGCTAATGGAGAAGTTAATATAATTGAGGCTGATAAAGCTAATATAAATGATATAAAACTACAAATAAATAATGGGAAAAACTCTCTTATTATAGCACCAAATATTAATAAAGAAAAAAGTGTAGATGGTTTTTTTGCATCGGATTTTTGGTGTTATCCAATGTTTGCTGGTATATGTGAATCTCTTAATAAAGAAAAGGCACCTGGAACTCTAGGGATATTATGTAATGAAAATCATCCATGTTTTAATGAATTTCCAACAGAGTATTATTCTAATTGGCAATGGTGGCCTATAGTATATTATTCTCGTCCAATGATTTTAGATAATTTAGCCAATATAAAAGAGCCATTAGTAAGGGTTATTGATAATTTTGAAAGAAATAATAGCTTAGGAATATTATTTGAATGTAAGGTTGGGAATTCTAAGGTAATGGTGTGTTCCAGCGATATAATGAATAACTTGAACTATTCTGAGGTAAAACAATATTTAATTAGCATATTAAGTTATATGAATAGTGATAGTTTTGCTCCGAAAGAGGTATTAGATATAGATGATATATCTAATCTTATAAAATAAAAGGTTTTAAAATAGCTTAGATAAGTTATATAACTTTTTAAACTATTTTAAAATCAGTAATTTATATGTACTAAAGAGATGATAAGTTACTAAATATATTAAATTACTTAGAATTTAGATATTAAAGATTTATATAAAAATAGATAAACAGTTAATATGAATTATATGCAAAAAATAAGAAAGTAATATGTAAATATAGTAAGTAAACATTATCAATGTATAATGAAGATATGATATTTCTATTTAATATAATTTAATAACGAACAGAGCTAAAGGAGAGGGAGTAATGAGTAATAAGTATACATTTCCAGAAGGTTTTTGGTGGGGATCTGCAACATCTGGACCACAGTGTGAAGGAACATTTAATAAGCCGAATAAAAGTGTATTTGATTATTGGTATGAAGTAGAGCCAGAAGCATTTTTTGATAAAGTTGGACCAGGAGTTACATCTAATTTCTATAATAGTTATAAAGAAGACTTAGCTATGCTTAAGGAAATTGGATTAAATAGTTTTAGAACATCTATTCAATGGACGAGACTTATAAAAGATCTGGAAACTGGAGAGCCAGATGAAGATGGAGTAAGATTTTATAATGATGTTATAGATGAAACAATAAAAAATGGAATGATTCCAGTAATGAACTTACACCATTTTGATTTACCAGTTGAATTATATAATAAATATGGTGGATGGGAGTCAAAGCATGTAGTAGAGCTATTTGTTAATTTTGCTGAAACTGCATTTAAATTATTTTCAGATAGGGTAAAATATTGGACAACATTTAATGAACCAATGGTAGTAGTTGAAGGACAATACTTATATCAATTCCATTATCCAAAAGTAGTAGATGGAAGAAAAGCGGTTCAAGTATTATATAATATAAACTTAGCATCAGCAAAAGCAATTAAAAAGTTTAGAAAACTTAAATGTGAAAATAATGGAGGGAAAATTGGGATAGTTCTTAATTTAACTCCAGCATATCCAAGAAGTAATAGTGAAGAGGATTTAAGAGCATCAAAAATAGCAGACACTATGTTTAACTATTCATTCTTAGATCCAGCAGTAAAAGGAGAGTTTCCTGAACTTTTAGTAGAACTTTTAAGTAAAGATGGAGTGTTATGGGAATCTTCAGAAGAAGAACTTGAAATAATAAAGGAAAATAAGATTGACTTCTTAGGAGTTAATTATTATCAACCAAGAAGAGTAAAAGTTAAAGAGTATGAATTTGATGAATCTAAGGGGTGGATGCCAGAAAAATATTTTGATTATTATGATATGCCTAATAAAAGAATGAATCCATATAGAGGATGGGAGATTTATCCTGAAAGTATGTACGATATTGCTATAAATATAAGGGATAACTACAATAACATTCCATGGTATATTTCTGAAAATGGAATGGGCGTTGAAGGTGAAGAAAAATATAAAAATGAAGATGGCTCAATTCAAGATGATTATAGAATTGAATTTTTAGAAGAACATTTACAATATTTACACAAAGGAATAGAGGAAGGCTCAAATTGCTTTGGATATCATTCCTGGACTCCAATAGATTGTTGGTCTTGGAGTAATGCATATAAAAATAGATATGGATATATTGCATTAGATTTGGATACTCAAAAGAAAACCATAAAAAAATCAGGAAAATGGATTAGAGAAGTATCAAAAAATAATGGATTTTAATAGCTAAAGTTTAATTTAGGGGCGTCATAAGTGACAGCTCCTTTAAGTTTGTTTTAGCTTTGTTCTAAATATCTAAAATCTAAAAATATTTTTTAATAATCTTTATATAATCGCATATAAATAACTCATAATATTATGGAGGGTAATTATGAAGAATTTAAAATGGATATTTAATTATTTAAAGAATTATAAGTTCAAGTACATTTTTGCACTATTACTAGTATTAATTACATCTGGAATTAATATGATTAATCCATTTTTATCAGGCAAAATAATAGATAATGTTTTAGGAGAAAATCAAAAAGGTTTGTTAATTCCACTTTTAGTAGCTATGTTTTCTGTTGTTGTTTTTAAGGGGATTGTAGCTTATATATATCAAATGATCTTAGAAAAAATATCTCAAGATATCTTATATAATATAAGGACAGATTTATATGGAAAATTAATGGAACTTGATATTAATTTTTATAGTAAAGTTAAAACTGGAGATTTAATGGCAAGGATGACAGGAGATACAGATGCGATAAGACATTTTATAGCTTGGGTAGTTTGTAATGTTATTTCGTCAATAGCAACCTTTGCTTTTGCAATAATCTCAATGATGTATGTAAATGTAACTTTAACAATATTTATGCTTTTAGTAACTCCGTTAATTGGAATATTAACTTATAAAATGAGTAATGAAATTTCACCAACTTTTCACAATATAAGAGAAGCTTATTCAAAACTAAATTCAGTTGTTCAAGAAAATATAAGTGGAAATAGAGTTGTAAGAGCCTTTGGAAGAGAACAATTTGAAATAGATAAATTTAATATTGAAAATAAAAACTATAAGAAAAAAAACTTAGATACAATAAATGTTACTAAAAAATATATTCCTAAACTAGAGTTTTTATCAAATAGTCTATCTGTAGTTATGATATTAGTTGGAGGAATATTAGTTGTTTTAAATAAATTGACTCTTGGAGAATTAATGATTTTTAATTCTTTATTATGGGCATTAAACAATCCCATGAGAATGTGTGGGTATTTAATTAATGATACTCAAAGGTTTATAGCATCATCAGAAAAAATTATAAACTTATTAAACACAGAAAGTAATATAAAAAATAACGAAGATATAATTAATGTTAATAAATTTGAAGGAAATATAAAATTTAAAAATGTAAGCTTAGATATCGATGGAAGAAGAGTTATAAATAATATTTCTTTTGAAGTTAAGAGTGGACAAACTATAGGGTTGGTTGGACATACCGGTTCAGGAAAATCATTAATAATAAATTTATTATCCAGATTTTATGATGCAACTGCAGGCGAAATATATATTGATGGAATTAATATAAAAGACATAGATTTAGAAATTTTAAGAGGAAATATAGCAACTGCAATGCAAGATATATTTTTATTTTCTGATACAGTAAAAGATAATATAGCATTTAGTAATCCTAGAGCAAGTTTTTCAGAAATAAAAAGAATATCTAAAAAAGCTCAAGCCCATGACTTTATAAAAAGGTTAGATGATGGATATGAAACAATCATAGGGGAGAGAGGAGTAGGCCTTTCAGGAGGTCAAAGACAAAGGGTATCTTTAGCAAGAGCAATGATGAAAAATGCATCTATTTTTGTTCTAGATGATGTAACATCAGCCGTAGATATGGAAACGGAAAAGAAAATACAACATGAACTTAAAAATATGGAAGAAAAGAAAACTACATTTATAATTGCGCATAGAATATCATCAATAAAACAAGCAGATTTAATATTGGTTTTAGATAATGGAGAAATAATTGAAAGAGGTACTCATGAAGAGCTTATAGAGAAAAATGGATACTACTCAAATATATTTTATACTCAATATGGTAATTTAAATTTAAAGATGGAGGGAGTATAAATGGCAAGAAATAAATATAACGTTGATGAAGAATTAGAAACAGGATTTAATTTAGGATATTTAAAAAGATTATTTGGATACATGAATCCATATAAAAAAAAGATAATAAAATCTCTTTTATTAATGTTATTATCAAGTTCAATTTCATTAATAGGACCAGTAATAGTAAAGGAAGCTTTAGATAATTATATACCCAATAAAAATATTACAGGATTAGTATTAATTTCGATTTTATATATAGGAGTATTTATGTCTGTTGCAATAATAATGAAGCATAGGATGTATACGATGGGAGAAGTGGGACAAAGCATATTAGTGGATATGAGGCAAGACTTGTTTAGAAACTTGCAATATGTACCATTCAATTATTATGATTCAAGGCCACATGGGAAAATCCTAGTAAGAGTAGTTAATTATATAAATTCATTAAGTGATATTTTATCCAATGGATTTGTAAATTTAATTGCAGATATGGTTACACTTATTATGACTATAATATTTATGTCATTTTTAAGTATAAAGCTAACATTAGTTACATTAATATGTATTCCTATATTGCTTATAGTTATGCTATCTATTAAAAATGCTCAAAGAAGAGCTTTTCAAAAATTAAGCTCAAAGCAATCAAACTTGAATGCGTATATACACGAAAGTATAAATGGAATAAAAGTAACACAATCTTTTTCACGAAAAAAAGAAAATATGAAAATATATGAGGAGCTATGTACAGATTGTAGTGATTCTTGGATGAAGGCAGTAAGCTTAAATTTTCTCGTTTGGCCAACAATAGAAACTGTATCTGTAATGTCAGTTTCGCTTATTTATATTTTTAGTATATTGATTTTTGTAGGTGAAGTTTCTGTTGGACTTTTAGTAGCATTTATAGCTTATGTTTGGATATTTTGGGCACCTATAACTAATATAGGTAACTTTTATAATACATTAATAAATGCTATGGCATATTTAGAAAGAATTTTTGAAGCAATGGATGAAAAGCCAGAGTATGATAATGAAAATGCAATATCATTAGAAAATGTAAATGGTGATGTAACCTTTGAAAATGTATATTTTGAATATGAAGAGAATAGTCCAATTTTAGAAAATGTAAATATAGATATAAAGGCAGGAGAAAAAATTGCATTAGTTGGGCCGACAGGAGCAGGAAAAACAACTATAGTAAATCTTTTATCAAGGTTCTATAAAATAAAATCAGGAAATATCCTTGTTGATGGAGTAGATATAAATGATGTTACATTAAAATCCCTTAGAAAAGAAATTGGAGTTATGTTACAAGATCCATTTGTTTTTTCAGGAACAATAATGGAAAACATAAGATATGGAAGATTAGATGCAACTGATGAAGAAGTTATAGAGGCAGCAAAAATAGTAAGAGCGGATGATTTTATAAGAGAATTTAATGATGGATATAACACATACTTAAATGAGCAAGGCAATGGACTTTCAGTTGGGCAAAAGCAACTTATATCCTTTGCTAGAGTTTTACTATCAAATCCTAAAATACTAATTTTAGATGAAGCAACATCAAGTATAGATACAGAAACAGAAGCGCTACTGCAAGAAGGAATAGAAGAACTTTTAAAGGGAAGAACATCCTTTGTTATAGCTCATAGATTATCAACAATAATTAATTCAGATAAAATAATGTATGTTGGGGATAAGCATATATTAGAAGAAGGAACACATGAAGATTTGATAGCTAAAAAAGGACTATATTATAATTTATATAAGTCTCAATATATGGAAGTATAATACCTAAAAAAGGAGCTGTCACACAATGAAAAGTTAAGAATGAATAATTCTTCATTTTTAATTTCTAATTCTTAATTTGGGCTGTTTGTGCGACAGCCCCTTTTTATTTTTGAAAGTATTACCTTTAGTTTTGTAAATAATTGTGAATATATAAAATTATAATTAACTAAGAATAATATGGTATAATTTACTAGAGAGACGCTAGATTAATAAATAGTTATTATTTTAAAATTTATTTAAATATAAAATAATTGCTTAGATGTTAAAGGGGAAGGGAATTTGATGGATAAGCTTTATGAGAATCAGTTTAATAATAAATCAGTAGATGTAGATGAAAGGTTTTTAAGGATTTTTAGAGGTAGAGCTATAAAAAATATTGCTATTGGATTTATGTTTACTTTATTTACTTTTAATTTCTTATGGTTACAGTACATATTACCAACATTAGCAGCAGTGCTTTTATATATTGGCTTTCGTGATTTAAGAAAAGAAAATAAAGCTTTTAAAGTAGCTTGGAAATTTTCTATTATAAATTTGACATTTAATGCACTAAGTTTGATATATAAAAGTACACCTTTAAGTATTAAGTTTAATAATATTTTTTTATCTGCATTAATATTAATAGTATTTCATATTACTTTTCTTATTGCTTTTAGAAAAGGTATACGAGAAGTTTTTAGTAAAGCTAATGTGGAGTATAAAAAAGATCCTATTATGAAGTTAATAATTTGGAGAATTATAGTTACAATAATTGCTCTAACAGAATTAGGTCAAATTTGGTTTATTTCTATTCCTATGATTATATATTACTTTTATATAATTCTATTGTTATATAAATTAAGCTATGATATTGAAAGTATCAATTGCATGACTTCAAATACCAAAATAAGATTTAGTGATAAAAGTTTGATGATAGGATATATTACAAGTTGTATTTTTTTAGTTGTAATTAGCTGTGTACTATCTAATCACATTAGACTAGATTCTGTTGAAGTAATGCCTGTTAAGGAATATAGTAATAGAAATATGTTAATAGATGAAGGAATTCCATTGAAAATTGTTAAGGATATTTTAGATGAAGATATGGCTGTTCTTAAGGATATAGTAAATGTAGAGACAGTTAATATTGATTTTGATTTCGATAATGATAGTGAAAAAGATTTAGAAGCAACAACTATATTCATTGAGCTTAAGTATAATAAAATGTATGCAATTGAATATTTTAATTGGGGAGAAAAGGGGCCACATTGGCAAGATGGTATTGCAATTAGCAATTCAAGAGATTTAGAGCTTATAAATGGAAGATTAATATATGAAAATGAAGGTATAAACTACGCTTCAGAAATACCTAGATTAAATGGAGGGATTGTAGATAGTACTGATATTTTTGGCCAATTAAGTCAAGAAAATAGAATAACAGGTGCAATAAATTATCCCCTTAACTCTAAAGAACAAAGAGGATATATTTTCTACAAAATAAATATCGAAGAAGGTGCATTATTGGGAACGAATATAGCAGACTATATGCACTATAGCCATCCTTTTAGAATTCCTTATACAGAAATTGAAAAAAGTAATTTGAGTTTTAGTAATAATTTAAGACAAAATGCATCTAATTATAGGACTAAAAGTAGGATAGAGTTAGAAAAACAGAATATTTTATAAGAGTATGATATTACAAAGTGAATCAAAACTATTCATATAGAGGGAGGCAAGTTTTAATGGAGTTTTTAATAAGACCAATAGAAATAGGAGATGGCAAAGGAGTAAATGCTCTTAGGCGTATGCCAGGGGTATTTGAAAATATACTTGGGATTCCATCAGAAAGAGTAAAACGTAATGAAGATTTTATTATGAATATGGATGGGAACCAACACCAATTTGTAGCTGTGGTTCAAAATAAAAATGGTGAAGAAGAAATAATCGGAACTGCAGGATTAACTATAAATTCAAATCCACGTTTACGTCATAGCGGTGGCATTGGAATTATGATTCATAAAGATTATCAAAATATGGGGGTTGGTACTGCTTTAATGGAAGCTCTACTTGATGTTGCTGATAATTGGCTAATGCTTATTAGAGTTGAGTTAGGAGTTTTCGAAGATAATAAAAGAGCCATTCATCTTTATGAAAAGCTTGGTTTTAAAAAAGAAGGTCTTAAATGTCTAGCAGCTATAAGAAATGGAAAATATGAAAATGAGTACTTAATGGCAAGAATTAATCCATCATATAGTAAAGAATAAATTTGAAAGAGATTATATTATCAATAAAAAGGATTATAGTATGAAGGTTTGTAGTAAGTGTAATGCTAAAATTAAATTTAAAGCTCTACTAAAATCCACTTATAAAAGAGATGGATTAATAGAATGTGATAAGTGTAGTACTATTAAAAAATATGGTATTTTTAGTGCTTGATTTAAATATATTAAGTGATATTAGACTATTAAGAACTAAGTGATAAATCGACTCTTTGAAATCTGAATAATATAGAGTTGGAAAAATGTTTTGTAATTGTTTTGGATACTAATATATTATTATAATTTAAATGGGGGAGATATTATGAGAAAGTGTCTAAGGTGTGATGAAAGCCTGACTGAAGATTTTAAGTATTCGACTCAGGGGGAGATTAAATGAGCTTAGTAATGAAAATGTTTATTTCTTTTATGCTAATTTTATTTTGGATATTCATAAGTATTCTAGTTAAGAAAATTCCTGATAAGGTGTTTTATAGGGAGAAAGTAGGATATAAAGTAAATAAAGAGTTACGTATTAAAAAAGGTAGACGTACGATAAATTTATTGATAATAGGGAATATAATAATTTCTACATTTATGTGGGTTGAAAATTATTTTATTCTTGTTTTATTATCTTGTCAACCAGTAGCCTTATTTGTATTGCTTCAAGATAAAACAGATATAATATAAAATTCAATACTATTATGGAATATAGATCTTGTTTAGATATTAGGCAACTGATATTATAATATGAAAAAAATATAGAAGTAATAGATATGGTTGTTAAGTATTTATATTGGATTTGAAGAATGTGGTGCACTTAATTTGTGGTGGGAGATAATAATTAATAAGGTAGATAGTAATTATATAGTTTTAATGCTTGGATTAATGCAGTTATTTAGTGGATTAAGTCATATAAAAACATCTAAAAGCTTAGATAGAAAAGAAGGATATAATGGCAATAAGATAATTGGAGTTGTAATTTCGATTATGGGACTATTTTTAGTGATTGCTTCTAGTATTAAAATATTAGAAAAATAATAAATTTATTAGTAGAGATACTTATGTTCATTCTATGACTTCCTAAGTTTTAGATAGCGTCAGGGGGATGGGGATATAATATCTTTCATAGACTTATATTTTGAATATCAAAACATTTGACAATGGAATAAATCGAATATATAATATCAGTACAAAATGAAATTTAGGAGTTGAAAAGTATGAGTATAAAATTAATTACGGATTCAGCATGTGATTTATCTATAGATTTTATAAGAGAAAATAATATTGATGTAGCATCTTTAATGGTTAATTTAAATGGAGAGTTTATTCTTGATGACTTAGGAC